>NZ_CP077073.1:1375000-1497500 GCF_019139535.1 Pseudomonas muyukensis
TAGGGGAGGCGTAGCGAAAGCGAGTCTTAATAGGGCGCTTTAGTCGCTGGGTATAGACCCGAAACCGGGCGATCTATCCATGGGCAGGTTGAAGGTTAGGTAACACTGACTGGAGGACCGAACCGACTACCGTTGAAAAGTTAGCGGATGACCTGTGGATCGGAGTGAAAGGCTAATCAAGCTCGGAGATAGCTGGTTCTCCTCGAAAGCTATTTAGGTAGCGCCTCATGTATCACTGTAGGGGGTAGAGCACTGTTTCGGCTAGGGGGTCATCCCGACTTACCAAACCGATGCAAACTCCGAATACCTACAAGTGCCGAGCATGGGAGACACACGGCGGGTGCTAACGTCCGTCGTGAAAAGGGAAACAACCCAGACCGTCAGCTAAGGTCCCAAAGTCATGGTTAAGTGGGAAACGATGTGGGAAGGCTTAGACAGCTAGGAGGTTGGCTTAGAAGCAGCCATCCTTTAAAGAAAGCGTAATAGCTCACTAGTCGAGTCGGCCTGCGCGGAAGATGTAACGGGGCTCAAACCATGCACCGAAGCTACGGGTGTCATCTTTGATGACGCGGTAGAGGAGCGTTCTGTAAGCCTGTGAAGGTGAGTTGAGAAGCTTGCTGGAGGTATCAGAAGTGCGAATGCTGACATGAGTAACGACAATGCGAGTGAAAAACTCGCACGCCGAAAGACCAAGGTTTCCTGCGCAACGTTAATCGACGCAGGGTTAGTCGGTCCCTAAGGCGAGGCTGAAAAGCGTAGTCGATGGAAAACAGGTTAATATTCCTGTACTTCCAGTTATTGCGATGGAGGGACGGAGAAGGCTAGGCCAGCTTGGCGTTGGTTGTCCAAGTTTAAGGTGGTAGGCTGAGATCTTAGGCAAATCCGGGATCTTAAGGCCGAGAGCTGATGACGAGTGCTCATTAGAGCGCGAAGTGGTTGATGCCATGCTTCCAAGAAAAGCTCCTAAGCTTCAGATAACTGGGAACCGTACCCCAAACCGACACAGGTGGTTAGGTAGAGAATACCAAGGCGCTTGAGAGAACTCGGGTGAAGGAACTAGGCAAAATGGCACCGTAACTTCGGGAGAAGGTGCGCCGGTGAGGGTGAAGCACTTGCTGCGTAAGCCCACGCCGGTCGAAGATACCAGGCCGCTGCGACTGTTTATTAAAAACACAGCACTCTGCAAACACGAAAGTGGACGTATAGGGTGTGACGCCTGCCCGGTGCCGGAAGGTTAATTGATGGGGTTAGCGCAAGCGAAGCTCTTGATCGAAGCCCCGGTAAACGGCGGCCGTAACTATAACGGTCCTAAGGTAGCGAAATTCCTTGTCGGGTAAGTTCCGACCTGCACGAATGGCGTAACGATGGCGGCGCTGTCTCCACCCGAGACTCAGTGAAATTGAAATCGCTGTGAAGATGCAGTGTATCCGCGGCTAGACGGAAAGACCCCGTGAACCTTTACTATAGCTTTGCACTGGACTTTGAGCTTGCTTGTGTAGGATAGGTGGGAGGCTTTGAAGTGGGGACGCCAGTTCTCATGGAGCCATCCTTGAAATACCACCCTGGCAACCTTGAGGTTCTAACTCAGGTCCGTTATCCGGATCGAGGACAGTGTATGGTGGGTAGTTTGACTGGGGCGGTCTCCTCCCAAAGAGTAACGGAGGAGTACGAAGGTGCGCTCAGACCGGTCGGAAATCGGTCGTAGAGTATAAAGGCAAAAGCGCGCTTGACTGCGAGACAAACACGTCGAGCAGGTACGAAAGTAGGTCTTAGTGATCCGGTGGTTCTGTATGGAAGGGCCATCGCTCAACGGATAAAAGGTACTCCGGGGATAACAGGCTGATACCGCCCAAGAGTTCATATCGACGGCGGTGTTTGGCACCTCGATGTCGGCTCATCACATCCTGGGGCTGAAGCCGGTCCCAAGGGTATGGCTGTTCGCCATTTAAAGTGGTACGCGAGCTGGGTTTAGAACGTCGTGAGACAGTTCGGTCCCTATCTGCCGTGGACGTTTGAGATTTGAGAGGGGCTGCTCCTAGTACGAGAGGACCGGAGTGGACGAACCTCTGGTGTTCCGGTTGTCACGCCAGTGGCATTGCCGGGTAGCTATGTTCGGAAGAGATAACCGCTGAAAGCATCTAAGCGGGAAACTTGCCTCAAGATGAGATCTCACTGGGATCTTGAATCCCCTAAAGGGCCGTCGAAGACTACGACGTTGATAGGTTGGGTGTGTAAGCGCTGTGAGGCGTTGAGCTAACCAATACTAATTGCCCGTGAGGCTTGACCATATAACACCCAAGCAATTTGCTTACGCAGATTGTGGTGGTGAAGACGAAAGACCCGAAGATTCGTAGGGCCACAAATTCACATATCCGAATTGGCTGAGAGTGCTGCAAGGCATTCACGGCAACCGAATTTCTTGACGACCATAGAGCATTGGAACCACCTGATCCCATCCCGAACTCAGTAGTGAAACGATGCATCGCCGATGGTAGTGTGGGGCTTCCCCATGTGAGAGTAGGTCATCGTCAAGATTCATTTCGCAAAACCCCTATCTGCGCGAGCAGGTAGGGGTTTTGTCTTTGTGGTGCAGAAAACCCCGGCAGGTGCGGCCCTTGTAGGAGCGGCCTTGTGTCGCGATCGGGCGCGCAGCGGCCGCAAAACCTGCAGCCTCGGTCCTCCAGGACAATCGCGTCGCCTGGATTACGGCCGCTGCGCGCCCGATCGCGACACAAGGCCGCTCCTACAGGGGCCATTGCAGGCAGACCGCGTCGCTTGGTTCGCCAGCAAGGCTGGCTCCTACAGGCCGCAGGCGGGCGGCGATCGCTGTAGGAGCCGGCCTTGCCGGCGAACACCGGCGCAGCCGGTGCCATCCTGCAGCCTCGGTCCTCCAGGACAATCGCGTCGCCTGAATTACGGCCGCTGCGCAGCCCTTTCGCGACACAAGGCCGCGCCTACAGGGGCCATTGCAGGGCCGGGGCCAGGCGCCGCAGGCAAGCTACGCTCCCGCCATCTGCGCCATGTTAAGGTTCCCCCTTGGAATCGACTGCCACCCGAGAACAACCAATGCCCCAGACCACCTCACTGCACCCAGGCTTCATGATCGTCCAGGGCAACCGCCTGGATGATTTGCGCAACTTGGTGGTGAGCGTGATGCGTCGCTATCCCTTGGCGCCGCTGGAAAACGAAATCGCCCTGGTACAGAGCAACGGTATCGCCCAGTGGCTGAAGCTGGCCTTGGCCGAGGATCCCCAGGAGGGCGACCAGGGTGGTTGTGGCATTGCCGCGGCGATCGAGGTGCAATTGCCGGGCAGTTTCATGTGGCAGCTGTATCGCCGGGTTCTGGGCCGTGACGAAATTCCCGAGGTGTCGCTGCTCGACAAGGCCCCGCTGACCTGGCGCCTGATGCGCCTGCTGCCGGAGGTGATCGAGCTACCGCACTTCGAGCCGCTGCGCCGCTTCCTCACCGATGACAGCGACTTGCGCAAGCGCTACCAGTTGGCCGAGCGCCTGGCCGATCTGTTCGACCAGTACCAGGTCTACCGGGCCGACTGGCTCAAGGACTGGGCCAACGGCGCCCATGTACTCAACACCGCGCGCGGTGAGCGCAAGCCCCTCGCCCCAGCTAATCGCTGGCAGGCCGAGTTGTGGCGGATCCTGCTCGAGGACGTGGGGGAAGCCGGCATGGCACAAAGCCGGGCGGGTGTGCATCAACGCTTCATCGAGCGGATCAACAGCCTGGAGCAAGCCCCCGCCGGCCTGCCTGCGCGGCTGATCGTCTTCGGTATCTCGTCGCTGCCGGCGCAGATTCTCGAGGCGCTGGCCGGGCTTGCCCGTTTCAGTCAGGTACTGTTGTGCGTGCACAACCCCTGCCGCCACCACTGGGGCGACATCGTCGCCGACAAGGACCTGCTGCGTCACCAGTACAAACGCCAGCAGCGCAAGCAGGGCATGCCGCTGCAACTAGACGACGAACTGCTGCACCAGCACGCCCACCCGCTGCTGGCCGCCTGGGGCAAGCAGGGCCGCGACTACATCAACCTGCTCGACAGTTACGACGACCCCGGCAGCTACCAGAGCGTGTTCAGCGACGGACGCATCGACCTGTTCAGTGACGGCGAGCCGAAGACCCTGCTCAACCAGTTGCAGGACGATATCCTCGAGCTGCGCCCGTTGGCGGAAACCCGCGAGCAATGGCCTGCGGTGGAGCCTGCCAAGGACCGCTCGGTACGCTTTCATGTCGCCCACAGCCCGCAACGTGAGGTGGAGATCCTCCACGACCAGTTGCTCGCCCGGTTCAGCGCCGACCCAAGCCTGCGCCCGCGGGACATCATCGTCATGCTCCCGGCGATCGATACCTACGCGCCGCACATCCGCGCGGTATTCGGCCAGCTGGAGCGCAACGACCCGCGCTACATCCCCTTCACCCTGACCGACCAGGGCCAGCGCGGCCGCGACCCGTTGCTGATCGCGCTTGAGCACCTGCTCAAGTTGCCCGACAGCCGCTTCGCCGTGAGCGAAGTGCTCGACCTGCTGGATGTCCCGGCGGTGCGTGCCCGCTTTGCCATCCAGCAGAGCGACCTGGCCACCTTGCACCGCTGGATCGAAGGCGCCGGCATTCGCTGGGGGCTCAGTGCCCAGCAGCGAGCCACCCTGGGCCTGCCCGAAGGGTTGGAGCAGAACAGCTGGCGATTCGGCCTGCGGCGCATGCTGCTCGGCTATGCGGTGGGGGTGGGCGAGGGCTGCGACGGTATCGAGCCCTACGACGAGATCGGTGGCCTTGACGCTGCGTTGATCGGCCCGTTGGTGGCGCTGCTCGATGCCCTGGACGTGGCCTGCCAGGCCCTGTCGCAGCCTGCCACCGCCACTGAGTGGGGCGAGCGGCTGCATGCCCTGTTGCAGGTGTTCTTCCTGGCCGAGGACGAACATGACGAACTGCTGCTGGTGCAGCTCCAGGACCTGCGCGACACCTGGCTGGAAACCTGCGAAGCGGTCGGCCTGCAGGACCTGCTGCCGCTCACGGTGGTCCGCGAGGCCTGGTTGTCGGGCTTGGATCAGGGCAAGCTGTCCCAGCGTTTCCTCGCCGGTTCGGTGAATTTCTGCACGTTGATGCCGATGCGGGCCATCCCGTTCCGCGTGGTTTGCCTGCTGGGCATGAACGACGGCGACTACCCGCGGGCGCAGCCGCCACTGGATTTCGACCTGATGGCCAGCGACTACCGCCCCGGCGACCGTTCGCGCCGCGAAGATGACCGCTACCTGTTGCTCGAGGCCCTGCTTTCGGCGCGCGACCAGTTGTATGTCAGCTGGGTGGGCCGCAGCATCCGCGACAACAGCGAACGCCCGGCATCGGTGCTGGTCGGCCAGTTGCGCGACCATCTGGCCGCCGGTTGGCAGTTGGCCGGCGCCAAGGCCGGGCAACGGGACGACCCGGGGCAACAGTTGCTCCACGCGCTGACCCAGGAGCACCCGTTGCAGCCTTTCAGCCAGCGCTACTTCCAGAAAGGCAGCCCGCTGTTCAGCTTTGCCAATGAGTGGCTGGTGCTGCATCAGGCCGAGGCCGAGGGGCAGGCCGAGCATGTCGGGCTGCCGCCGTACAGCAGCGATGAACCGCTGAGCCTGACGCAGTTGCAGGACTTTTTGCGCCACCCGGTACGCCACTTCTTCAGCCAGCGCCTGAAAGTGTTCTTCGAAGCCCTGGAAGCACCGACCCCGGACGAAGAACCCTTCAGCCTCGATGCGCTGCAACGCTATGGCCTGAGTGAAAGCCTGTTGGGCGCGGCGCTGGCCGACCCGGACAACGCCGAGCAAGCGCTGCACACCCAGGCGCGCCGCCTCCAGGCCTGCGGCCTGCTGCCCCTGGCCGGTTTCGGCGAGGCCCTGCAGGTGGAGCTGATCCAGCCGCTGCCGGACCTGTTGCAACGCCACCGGCAGTTGTTGCAGCGTTGGCCGAGCGTGGTCGAAGGCGCCTTGCCGATTCACTTCGAGCACGGACCGCACCGCCTGGAAGGCTGGCTCGGTCGGGTCTACCAGGCCGAGGACCAGAGCCTGCTGAGCATTGCCACGGTGCCCAACGCCATCAGCGCCGGGCGCAACAGCCTGAAGTGGCATCGCCTGGTACCGACCTGGGTCATGCACCTGGCCGCCTGCGCCTGCGGTTATCCACAGCACAGCGCCCTGGTGGCCAGCGACATCACCCTGTTGCTGGGCCCGCTGCCCCAGCATGAGGCCGCCGAGCGCCTGGGCGACTTGCTGGTGGCGCGCCAGGCCGGCATGAACACGCCGTTGCCGGTGGCGACCAAGACCGCCTTCGCCTGGCTCGCCCAGGAAGACCCGGACAAGGCCCTGGCTGGCGCGACGCGCGCCTACGAAGGCGATGGCCAGAACAGCTTTGGCGAGCGCAGCGAGAGCCTGGCCCTGGCCCGGCAATTCCGTGACTTTGCCGCGCTGGCCCTGGACGAGACGTTCGAAGGTTGGTGCGAAACCCTGTATCGCCCGCTGTTCGCCGCGCCCTGGCAGACCCTGGGTAACCCGGAGAGCGACCAATGAGCCAAGCCCGCCCCCTGGCGTTGAGTTTTCCCCTGCACGGCAGCCAACTGATCGAGGCCAGCGCCGGTACCGGCAAGACCTTCACCATTTCCGCGCTGTACCTGCGCCTGATCCTCGGGCATGGCGGCGCCCAGGCGTTCAGCCGCGAACTGCTGCCGCCACAGATCCTCGTGGTGACCTTCACCGATGCCGCCACCAAGGAGCTGCGCGAGCGTATCCGCGCGCGCCTGGCCGAGGCGGCGCGGTTCTTCCGTGGCGAGCTGCAAGACGCCGACCCGCTGTTGCATCAACTGCGCGACGATTATCCACAGGCGCACTGGGCACGTTGCGCCAGCCGCCTGGAGATCGCCGTGCAGTGGATGGACGAAGCGGCGGTTTCGACCATCCACGGCTGGTGCCAGCGCATGTTGCGCGAACACGCCTTCGACAGCGGCAGCCTGTTCACTCAGAGCCTCGAAACCGACCACAGCGAACTGCTTGGGCAGGTCATGCGCGATTACTGGCGGCGCTTCTGCTACGGCATGCGTGGCGAATCGCTGGCCTGGGTGCGTGGCAACTGGGGCAGCCCGGATGCCTTGCTGCCGCGCATCAGGCCGTTGTTCGGGCGGGTGCGTGGCCAGGCCGACGAAGGCGACCCGCAGGCGCTGATCGAAGCGACCCTGCGCCAGCGCACCGAGCAGTTGGGCCAGCTCAAGGCGCCATGGGGCGCCTGGGCCGACGAGCTGCAGCAGATCTGCCGCGATGCCGTGGCCGCCAAGCAGGCGGACGGACGCAAGTTGCAAGCGCGCTACTTCGAGCCCTGGTTCGACAAGCTGCGCGCCTGGGCTGGTGACGAGCAGGCCATGGAGCTGGACCTGGGCACCGGTTTCACCCGCCTGACCCCGGCCGGCATGGCTGAAGCCTGGAAGGTCGGCGAGCCCCCCGAACACCCGGCGCTGCGTGCCATGGAAACCCTGCGCGAGCAATTGCAGGGGCTCGCCAGCCCCGATGCACGCCTGCTGGAGCATGCCGCGGCCTGGGTTTCGGCGCGCTTCGAGGTGGAAAAGCGCCGACGTGCCGAAATGGGCTTCGACGACATGCTCCTGCGCTTGCAGCATGCACTGGGCAGCGACGCTGGCGAGCGCCTGGCGGGGTTGATCCGCGAGCAGTTCCCGGTGGCCTTGATCGACGAATTCCAGGACACCGACCCGGTGCAGTACGGCATCTTCGAGCGCATCTACCGGATCGACGAAAACAACCCGGACACCGGCCTGTTCATGATCGGCGACCCCAAGCAGGCGATCTACGCCTTTCGTGGCGCCGACATCTTCACCTACCTGGCCGCCCGGCGTGCCAGCGCCGGGCGCTTGCACAGCCTGGACACCAACTACCGCTCCAGCCAGGCCATGGTCGCGGCGGTCAACCGGGTGTTCCTCGAGGCCGAGGCGCGGCGCGAAGGGCGCGGCGCGTTCCTGTTCCGCGCCCAGGGCGACAACCCGCTGCCCTTCGTCGAAGTCCATGCCAAGGGCCGCAGCGAGCAGCTGCTGATCGACGGCCAGGCCACTGCCGCGCTGCAATGCTGGCAGCTGGAGAGTGACGAGCCGGTATCCAGCACGCTGTATCGCCAACGCCTGGCGGCCAGTTGCGCCAGCCATATCGTCGCCTTGCTCGATGGCGGCCAGCAGGGTGTCACCGGTTTTGCCGATGCGGCCGGCAAGTTGCGGCCCTGCCTGCCTGCGGATATCGCCATCCTGGTGCGCGATGGCCGCGAGGCGCAGATGGTCCGCGCCGAGCTGGCTGCCCGCGACGTGCGCAGCGTGTACCTGTCGGACAAGGACTCGGTGTTCGCCGCCCAGGAGGCCCACGACCTGCTGGCCTGGCTCAAGGCCTGCGCCGAGCCGGATGCCGAGCGCCTGCTCAAGGCCGCGCTGGCCAGCCTGACCCTCGACCTGCCGTTGATCGAGCTGGAGCGGCTGAACCAGGACGAGCGCGTCTGGGAAGACTGGGTGATGCGTTTTCGGCGCTACCGCGACACCTGGCAACGCCAGGGCGTGCTGCCGATGCTGCGCCGCCTGCTGCATGACTTCCAACTGCCGCGCACGCTCATGGGCCGCAGCGACGGCGAACGGGTGCTGACCAACCTGCTGCACCTGGCCGAGCTGCTGCAACAGGCAGCGGGCGAACTGGATGGCGAGCAGGCGCTGATTCGCCACCTCACCGAGCACCTGGCCACCGCCGGGCAGGTCGGCGAAGAGCAGATCCTGCGCCTGGAGAGCGACGAACAGCTGGTCAAGGTGGTGACCATCCACAAGTCCAAGGGCCTGGAGTACCCCTTGGTCTACCTGCCGTTCATCTGCACCAGCAAGCCGGTGGACGGCCAGCGCCTGCCGCTGGGCTGGCATGACGACGAAGGGGTCGCGCACCTCACGCTGACACCCGATGCACGGCAGATCGAGCGCGCCGACGATGAACGCCTGGCCGAGGACCTGCGCCTGCTCTACGTGGCCCTGACCCGGGCCCAGCATGCCTGCTGGCTGGGGGTGGCCGACCTCAAGCGCGGCACCCAGCGCAGTTCGCAGTTGCACCGTTCGGCCCTGGGCTACCTGCTCGGCGGTGGCGTGCCGCTGGCAGCGAGCAATCAATTGGCCGGGTGGCTCGACACTCTGGCGGCCAGTAGCCCGAGCATCGCCAGGCTGCCGTTGCCGCCGGCCGACGAACAGCGCTACCGCATACCGGACAACCAGCGCGAGCTGCTGCCACCGCGCAAGCCACGGCGCGCCGCCGCCGAGCATTGGTGGATCGCCTCGTACAGCGCCTTGCGCCTGGGCGACCAGACCCTGGTCGCCGACAGTTCCCAGGCCCAGCAACTGCTGGACGATGAAACCCTGGACAGCCAGTTGCTGCGCCAGGTGCCGGCCGAGGCCGGCGACATTCATCGTTTCCCCCGCGGGCCGAACCCCGGCACCTTCCTCCACGGCCTGCTCGAGTGGGCCGGGCGCGAAGGGTTTGCCGAGGTCAGTGCCCTGCCCGCCGAGATCGAGCGCACCGTTGGCCGGCGTTGCAACCGGCGTGACTGGAAGGGCTGGATCCCGACGCTCACGCAATGGCTGCAACAGCTGCTGGTGCAGCCCTTGCCGCTGCAGGGCACCACCGTGAGCCTGGCGGGGTTGCGCCAGTACCAGATCGAAATGGAGTTCTGGTTCGCCAGCCACCGGGTCGATGCGCAGCAGCTCGATCAACAGGTGGTGCGCCATACCCATGCCGGCGCCGCGCGCCCGGCGGCCTTGCCGACCGTGCTCAACGGCATGTTCAAGGGCTTCATCGACCTGGCCTTCGAACTCGATGGGCGCTACTACGTGGCCGACTACAAGTCCAACTGGCTCGGCCCCGATGCCGGCGCCTACGAGGCCCAGGCCATGGAGCAGGCGATCCTCGAGCACCGCTACGACCTGCAGTACGTGCTCTACCTGCTGGCCCTGCATCGCCAGCTGCGCGCGCGCCTGCCCGACTACGACTACGACCGCCATGTCGGCGGTGCCTTGTTCATCTTCCTGCGTGGCGTCACCACGGCGGGCCATGGGCTGTACCACGCCCGGCCGCCACGGGCGCTGATCGAGCAGCTCGACGCGCTGTTTCGCGGCGAGCACGCACCCGAACAACAGGACCTGTTTGCCGGAGCCGCGCCATGAGCCGACGCCTCGACGACCTGCTGCCCACCCCGTTGCAGGCCGAACACCTCAACGCCCTGGCGCCACTGGGCGACAGCCATGACTTGCTGGCCCTGCTCGATCGCTGGGTCGAGCGCGGCTGGTTGCGCGCCCTCGACCGGGCGTTCGTCGGCTTCCTCGAGGAGCGCGCGCCCGGCAGCGATCCGCTGGTGCTGCTGGCGGCGGCGTTGGCCAGCCACCAGCTGGGCCATGGCCATGTCTGCCTCGACCTGCGCCAGACCCTTGCCGAGCCGGATTTTGCCCTGTCGTTGCCGCCGGAAGGGGATGCCCTGACCGGCCCCCTGCTGCTGCCCTCGCAGTTGCTGGGCAGCCTCGACCTGGGGCTGTGGTTGCAGCGCATCGGCCAGAGCACCCTGGTGGCCGATGGCGACGCCCTTGCGCAACGCCCGCGGCCCTTGGTGCTTAGTGGTGAACGCCTGTACCTGCGCCGCTACTGGACCTACGAGCGGCGCATCGACGCCACGCTGCACCAGCGCCTGGCCCGGCAGCTGCCGTTGCAGGCCGACTTGCCGCAGCGCCTGGCGCAGTTGTTCGACGGCGGCGCCCCCGCAGGCGAGGTGGACTGGCAAAAGCTTGCCTGTGCCCTGGCGACCCGCGCCGGTTTCAGCGTGATCACCGGTGGCCCGGGTACTGGCAAGACCACCACGGTGGTGCGCCTGCTGGCGCTGTTGCAGGCGCCGGCGGTCGAGCAGGGGCGGCCGCTGCGTATCCGCCTGGCAGCGCCGACCGGCAAGGCCGCGGCACGCCTGACCGAATCCATTGGCCAACAGGTGGCGCGCCTGCAAGTGGCGGCCGAGGTGCGCGAGCAGATCCCCACCGAGGTCAGCACCGTGCACCGCCTGCTGGGCAGCCGCCCAGGGTCGCGGCACTTCCGCCATCACGCGGGCAATCCCTTGCCGCTGGACGTGCTGGTGGTCGACGAGGCGTCGATGATCGACCTGGAAATGATGGCCAACCTGCTCGATGCCCTGCCGGCCAGCGCGCGCCTGGTGCTGCTGGGCGACAAGGACCAGTTGGCCTCGGTGGAAGCCGGCGCGGTGCTGGGGGACCTGTGCCGGGATGCCGAGGATGGCTGCTACTGGCCGCAGACCCTGGCCTGGCTGGAGCAGGTGGGGGGGCAGTCGCTGGCCGGCATCGGCTTGCAGGCGGGCGATGAGCCGCGCAAGCCACTGGCCCAGCAGATTGTCATGCTGCGCCATTCCCGACGCTTTGGTGAGGGCAGCGGCATCGGCCAGCTGGCGCGGCTGGTCAACCGCCAGCAGGCGCAGGAGGCGCGGGCGCTGCTGGCCACCCGGCTCGACGATGTGTTCTGCCTGACGCTCGGTGGCGAGCACGACAAGCGCTTCGATCGCCTGCTGCTCGATGGCCTCAACCAGGGCGCAGAGGGCCCGCAAGGCTACCGCAGCTACCTGCGCACGATTGGCCGCTTGCGCCCGGCGCCGGGCACGCCCGTCGACGATCCGCGCTGGGAGCAATGGGCCGGCGAGGTGCTGCGCAGTTTCGAGGCGTTCCAGTTGCTGTGCGCGGTGCGCAAGGGCGCCTGGGGCGTCGAAGGGCTGAACGAACGGGTCGCCCGGGTGCTGCACAATGCCGGGCTGATCGACAACCAGCAACCCTGGTACGAGGGCCGCCCGGTGCTGGTGACGCGCAACGACTACGGCCTTGGCCTGATGAACGGTGATATCGGCATTGCCCTGCGCCTGCCGGACGAGCAGGGCCAGGCGCTGCTGCGGGTGGCCTTCCCGCGCAACGACGGCAGTGGTGGCGTGCGTTTCGTCCTGCCCAGCCGCCTCAGCGAAGTGGAAACCGTGTTCGCCATGACCGTGCACAAGTCCCAGGGCTCGGAGTTCAGCCATACCGCGCTGGTGCTGCCCGACGCACTGAACCCGGTGCTGACCAAGGAGCTGGTGTACACCGGCATCACCCGCGCCAAGCACTGCTTCAGCCTGATCGAGCCGCGCGCCGGGGTGTTCGAGGAGGCTGTGGAGCGCAAGGTCAGGCGGGTGTCGGGGCTGATGCTGGAGCAAGTCTGACTCTGGAGTTCGCCGCCGATATGCTATCGTTGCGGCATTATCTGCAAATACTTTTGTGAGATTTCCCTCCATGACAGTGGCTGTCTCGGCCTTGAGACGAGTGACGGGCTGTGCGTTCTCGCTGCTGATGGCCCTGCTGTTGTCGAACGGCGCGTCCGCCTGGGCGGCCGGTAGCGTGCCGGACGCGCACGTGCAGCAGCGCGCCCGGGCCGTGACCCAGGTGGTGCTGGGCATCCTCAGCTACGCACGCTGGCCGGCCGAGCCCAACCCCTTGCGCCTGTGCCTGGTCGGCCCCACCGAGTACGCCGATGACCTGATCAAGGGCAATGTGCAGAATTCCGGGCAGCCGCTGCAGGTGCGGCGCCTGCTGGCCAACGACCCGAGCGTGGCCAGTGCCTGCGATGCGGTGTACATCGGCAAGCTCGACCAGGCCCATCGCGAGCGGCTGTTCCAGGCGCTCAACGGCCACCCGGTACTGAGCATCAGCGAGGCCGGCGACCCATGCACGGTCGGCAGCCTGTTCTGCCTGCGCATTGGCGATCCGCAGGTGGCCTTCGACGTCAACCTCGACTCGGTGGCGCGCAGTGGCGTGCGCATCCACCCCAGCGTGCTGCAACTGTCGCGACGCCGGGCAGGGCAGCCATGAAACGTCCAGCCAAGCGCGTCAGCCGGCCAACCTTGCGTGCGGTACTGGGCCGCGGCCACCTGGGCGTGGCCTTGCTCGCCGCCGGCCTTGCCGGGGTGCTGGTGACCCTGCTCGGGGTCGCGGCGCTGCGGGTGTACGCCAACCACAACCTGCACTTGATCGCCCGTTCCATCAACTACACCGTCGAGGCCGCCGTGGTATTCGACGACAGCGCCGCGGCCAACGAGGCGCTGGCGCTGATCGCCGCCACCGAGGAGGTGGCCGACGCCAAGGTGTACGACAACGACGGCGACCTGCTGGCCCATTGGCAACGCGATGAGCAGGGGGTGATGGCGCAGTTGCAGACCCAGGTGGCGCGCAGCCTGCTGGAAGAGCCGATCAACATGCCGGTGCAGCACATGGGCCAGCGGGTCGGCCATATCGAGCTGACCGGGCAGGGCGGCAGCCTGGTGCGCTTCCTGCTCAGCGGCCTGGTTGGCATCCTGGTGTGTACCGTGCTCAGCGCGGTGCTGGCGCTGTACCTGTCGCGCCGGGTGTTCGGCGATATCATCCGGCCGCTGCGCCACCTGGCCAGCGTCGCCCACGCCGCGCGCCGCGAGCGCAGTTTCGACCGGCGCGTGCCCGAGACCCAGATCGCCGAACTCAATGAGCTGGGCAACGACTTCAATGCCCTGCTCGATGAGCTGGAGGCCTGGCACAGCCACTTGCAGAGCGAGAACGAGAGCCTTGCCCATCAGGCCAGCCACGACAGCCTCACTGGCCTGCCCAACCGCGCGTTCTTCGAGGGCCGCCTGAGCCGCAGCCTGCGCAGCGCTGCGCGCAACGAGGAGCACCTGGCGCTGCTGTTCCTCGACAGCGACCATTTCAAGCAGATCAACGACAGCCTCGGCCACGCGGTGGGCGACGAGGTGCTGGTGAGCGTCGCCAGCCGGGTGCGCGCGCAACTGCGCGAGCATGACCTGGTGGCGCGGCTGGGCGGCGACGAGTTCGCCATTCTGCTGACGCCGCTGCACTCGCGCGAGGACGCCCAGCGCATCGCCGAGAAGATCATCGCCAGCATGAAGGTGCCGGTGCCGCTGGAGGATGGCAACAGCATCACCACCTCGCTGAGTGTCGGCATCGCCTATTACCCCGACGACGGCCGCGACCCGGCCAGTCTGCTCAATGCCGCCGATGCGGCGATGTACCAGGCCAAGCGCAAGCGCCGTGGCCATTGGCAAGTGGCCCAGCCGGAGCGCCGTGCCACTGACGTAAAGAACAGGAGCTGAACCGTGACCAACCGTTTTCCCATGCTGCGTTTCCCGATTTTTGCCCTGCTGCTGGCTCTGCTGGCGCTTGCCGGCTGCCAGAGCGTGCCGCCCAAGGGCCTGACCCCCGAGCAGGTGGCGGTGCTCAAGCGCGAGGGCTTCGCCCCGACCGACGAAGGCTGGGCGTTCGACCTGTCGGGCAAGGTGCTGTTCGGCAGCGACCTGGACAGCCTCAACAGCCAGAGCGAATCGATCGTCGAGCGCATCGGCAAGGCCTTGCTGTCGGTGAACATCCAGCGGGTGCGCATCGACGGCCATGCCGATGCCTCGGGCAAGGCCGCCTACAACCAGCAGTTGTCCGAGCGTCGCGCGCAGAGCGTGGCCAAGGCGCTGATCGGCATCGGCATGCAGCCGCAGAACATCCAGACCCGCGGCATGGGCAGCAGCCAGCCGGTGGCCGACAACCGCACCGCGGCAGGGCGCATGGAGAACCGCCGGGTGTCGATCGTGGTGGGCTCCGACTGAGGCTAGTGGGGCCGCTGCGCGTTCCGTTTGCCAGCAAGCCGGCTGCTACAGCAATCACGTATTGTTTGCTAGGAGCCGGCTTGCCGGCGAATGGGCCACATGGCGGTCCTCGTCAGTGTCGGGCGAACTTCATGTCCCGCGTCTGGCCCATCAGCAACGGCGCATTGGCCTCGGTCACCTCGCGGATGTAGTCCCACAGCAGGGTGATCCGCTTCAACTTGCGCAGATCTTCCCGGCAGTACATCCAGAACTGCCGCGTCACCTCGACCTGCTCCGGCAGCACCGTCACCAGCCGTGGGTCCTGCGCCGCCAGGAAACACGGCAGGATCGCCAGCCCGCGCCCCTGCAACGCCGCCGTGTACTGGGCGATCACGCTGGTGCTGCGCAGGTGCGCCTGGGCATTGGGGATCAGGTTGGCCAGGTACAGCAACTCCGAGCTGAATGCCAGGTCGTCGACATAGCTGATGAACGGATGCTGCGCCAGGTCGGCAATCTGCTGGATCGGCGGGTGGCGCGCCAGGTAGTCCTGGGTGGCGTACAGGCGCAGGCGGTAGTCGCACAGCTTGCAGCACACGTAAGGACCATGTTCCGGGCGTTCCAGCGCGATAACGATGTCGGCCTCGCGCTTGGACAGGCTGATGAAGTGCGGCAGCGGCAGGATATCCACCGATATCGCCGGCCAGGCGTCGACGAAATGGCTCAGCTGCGGGGTGACGAAAAAGCTGCCGAAGCCTTCTGTGCAGCCCATGCGCACATGCCCCGACAACGCCACGCCGGAGCCTGAGACCTGCTCGCAGGCCATGTGCAGGGTGCTTTCGATCGATTCGGCATAGCCCAGCAGGCGTTGGCCCTCGGCGGTGAGGACGAAGCCGTTGGTGCGCGACTTCTCGAACAGCAATGTGCCCAGCGCCCCTTCCAGTGAGCCGATGCGCCGCGAGACCGTGGTGTAGTCCACGCTCAGGCGCTTGGCCGCACTGCTGGCCTTGCGGGTGCGCGCTACCTCAAGAAAGAACTTGAGGTCGTCCCAGTTGAGCGCGCTCAGGGAGGTGAGGTCTTTTTGCATGATGATCCGGTTTTTTTGTGCATTCTTGTTGGATGTTTGCACATCTATACTCGATCTCAGCCCCTAGACGCCACCCCGTGTTCACCCCGGCGTAGGCGATCTCGTTCCGACAATAATTCCAAGGAGAGCGCAGATGAACGCACCGCAAACCCCCGACCAGGCCAAGGTCGAGCAGGTCAAGCTGCTGATCGACGGCCAATGGGTCGAGTCGAAGACCACCGAGTGGCGCGATATCGTCAACCCGGCCACCCAGCAAGTGCTGGCGCGGGTGCCATTCGCCACCGAGGAGGAGGTGAACGCCGCCGTGGCCGCCGCCGAGCGCGCGTTCAAGACCTGGCGTGACACCCCGATCGGCGCACGCATGCGCATCATGCTCAAGTTGCAGGCGTTGATCCGTGAGCACAGCAAACGCATCGCCGTGACCCTCAGCGCCGAGCAGGGCAAGACCATTGCCGATGCCGAAGGCGATATCTTCCGCGGCCTGGAAGTGGTCGAGCACGCAGCGTCCATCGGCACCCTGCAGATGGGCGAGTTCGCCGAGAACGTCGCCGGTGGTGTCGACACCTACACCCTGCGCCAGCCGATCGGCGTGTGCGCCGGTATCACCCCGTTCAACTTCCCGGCGATGATCCCGCTGTGGATGTTCCCGATGGCCATCGTCTGCGGCAACACTTTCGTGCTCAAGCCGTCCGAACAGGACCCGCTGTCGACCATGATGCTGGTCGAGCTGGCGCTGCAGGCGGGCATCCCGGCTGGCGTGCTCAACGTGGTGCACGGCGGCAAGCAGGTGGTCGATGGCATTTGCACCCATCCGGACATCAAGGCGATCTCCTTCGTCGGTTCGACCGAAGTCGGCACCCACGTCTACAACCTCGGCAGCCAGCACGGCAAGCGCGTGCAATCGATGATGGGCGCCAAGAACCATGCGGTGATCCTGCCCGACGCCAACCGCACCCAGACCATCAACGCCCTGGTCGGCGCCGCCTTTGGCGCGGCCGGCCAGCGCTGCATGGCCACCTCGGTGGCGGTGCTGGTGGGCAAGGCCCGCGAGTGGCTGCCGGACATCAAGGATGCCGCCAGCAAGCTCAAGGTCAACGCCGGCAGCGAGCCGGGCACCGATGTCGGCCCGGTGGTCTCCAAGCGCGCCAAGGAGCGTGTGCTGGGCCTGATCGAAAGCGGTATCAAGGAGGGCGCCAAGCTCGAGCTCGATGGCCGCGGCGTCAAGGTGCCGGGCTACGAGCAAGGCAACTTCGTCGGCCCGACCCTGTTCTCCGGGGTGACCACCGACATGCAGGTCTACACCCAGGAAATCTTCGGCCCGGTGCTGGTGACCCTGGAGGTCGACACCCTCGACGAGGCCATCGCCCTGGTCAACGCCAACCCGTTCGGCAACGGCACTGGCCTGTTTACCCAGAGCGGCGCGGCGGCGCGCAAGTTCCAGAGCGAGATCGACATCGGCCAGGTGGGTATCAACATCCCGATCCCGGTGCCGGTGCCGTTCTTCAGCTTCACAGGCTCGCGCGGCTCCAAGCTTGGCGACCTTGGCCCGTACGGCAAGCAGGTGGTGCAGTTCTACACTCAGACCAAGACCGTCACTGCCCGTTGGTTCGATGACGACAGCGTCAATGACGGTGTGAACACCACCATCAGCCTGCGCTAAGGAGCTCGTCATGCGTATCGCATTCATTGGCCTGGGCAACATGGGCGCGCCCATGGCCCGTAACCTGATCAAGGCCGGGCACCAGCTGAACCTGTTCGACCTGAACAAGACCGTGCTGGCCGAGCTCGCCGAACTGGGCGGGCAGGTCAGCAGCTCGCCGAAGGACGCCGCCGCCAACAGCGAGCTGGTGATCACCATGCTGCCGGCCGCGGCCCATGTGCGCGGCGTGTACTTGAACGAGGACGGCGTGCTGGCCGGCATCCGCCCCGGCACCCCGACCGTGGACTGCAGCACCATCGACCCGCAGACCGCCCGCGACGTCTCCAAGGCCGCGGCGGCCAAGGGCATCGACATGGGCGATGCGCCGGTTTCCGGCGGTACCGGTGGCGCGGCGGCCGGCACCCTGACCTTCATGGTCGGCGCCAGCGCCGAGCTGTTCGCCAGCCTCAAGCCGGTGCTCGAGCAGATGGGCCGCAATATTGTGCACTGCGGTGAAGTGGGCACCGGGCAGATCGCCAAGATCTGCAACAACCTGCTGCTGGGGATCTCGATGATCGGCGTGTCCGAGGCCATGGCCCTGGGCAATGCGCTGGGCATCGACACCAAGGTGCTGGCCGGCATCATCAACAGTTCGACCGGGCGTTGCTGGAGTTCCGACACCTACAACCCATGGCCGGGCATCATCGAGACTGCCCCGGCGTCCCGTGGCTATACCGGCGGCTTCGGCGCCGAGCTGATGCTCAAGGACCTGGGGCTGGCCACCGAGGCCGCGCGCCAGGCGCACCAGCCGGTGATCCTCGGCGCCGTGGCCCAGCAGCTGTACCAGGCCATGAGCCTGCGCGGCGAAGGCGGCAAGGATTTCTCGGCGATCGTCGAGGGGTATCGCAAGAAGGATTGACGAGCGAGTGGACTTGATCGCGGGCCGGGTGGCCCTTGCCTCTGTAACTGCGCACCAGAGGGGAGGGTGCCCGATCCGCGATTTTTTTTGAGCTGTCTTTTTTGATCTGCCTTGGGCTGCGGCTGCGCCCTCGATCGCGACACAAGGCCGCTCCCACGGGGGGCGCAGGGCGGCCCAGCGCTATCAGGCGAAGACGAAGTACTTGCGCACGGTCTCGACCACTTCCCAGGTTCCCTTCATCCCCGGTTCGATCACGAACACATCCCCAGCCTTCAGATGCTTCGGCTCTTCACCCTCAGGGGTGACGATGCAATAGCCCTCGAGGAAATGGCAGTACTCCCACTTTTCATAGTTGACCTCGAACTTGCCCGGCGTGCAGATCCAGGTGCCCATGATCTTGCTGCCGTCGGCGGACAGGTAGGCATTGAGGTTGACGGTGTGCGGGTCGCCGCCGATGCGCTTCCACTTGGTGGCGTCGACCACCGGGGTCGGGCAGGTTTCGCGCAGGACGGTGATGAAATCGGACATGGCGTGGCTCCAGGTGAGTGGCGAAATGATCCATCACCTTAGGGCCATCGCCTTGGGCACGGTTGCCTGGGGTCGACGCTCAGCTGTCTGCGCGCGCTATGCCGACAGGCGGCTTTCAGGTGCTTGCCGAATGCCTTGCAGCGCCTATGAGATCGAGCGCCGCGCGGGCGGCGCTCGATCTCATAGGCACTGCAAGGCTTTCGCCAAACCCCAGTACCTCATGCCCACCAATACCTTACGAAGTGGAAGAACACCGGCGCGGCGAAGCACACCGAGTCCATGCGGTCGAGCATGCCGCCGTGGCCTTCGATCATGTGGCCCCAGTCCTTCACCCCGCGGTCGCGCTTGATCGCCGACATCACCAGCCCGCCAAAGAAGCCCATGGCGTTGACCGTCAACGCCATCAGCGCCGCCTGCCAGAAGGTGAACGGGGTGATCCAGCACAGCAGCGCGCCGATCAGGGTGGCCAGGGCCACGCCGCCCAGCAGGCCTTCGAGGGTCTTGGACGGCGACAGGTTGGGTGCCACCTTGCGCTTGCCGAACAGCTTGCCGCACACGTACTGCAACACGTCGCTGATCTGCACCACGAGGATCAGCCAGGCGATCAGCAGCAGGTTGCGGCCTTCGTAGCCGGGGATGTCCAGGGTCATCAGCGCCGGCACCGAGGACACGCAGTACACCGCGATCATCAAGCCCCACTGCACCTTCGAGGCGCGCTCGAGAAAGCGTGTGGTATCGCCGCCGAAGCTGGCCAGGATCGGCAGCAGCAGGAACAGGTACACCGGGATGAAGATGCTGAACAGCCCGTACCAGTCCATGGCGATCAGCAGGTACTGCACCGGTAGCGCGACATAGAACGCCGCCGCCAGCGCCGGGTAGTCGCTGCGCCGGGTCGGGGTGAGGGTCATGAATTCGCGCAGGGCGTAGAACGACACGCCGTAGAACAGCACGATCACGCCGTACTTGCCGAACAGGAAGGCGATGCCGATCACCAGCACCATCACCCACCAGGCATTGATGCGCGCGTTGAGGTTGTCGATTACCGCGTGCGGCGCCGGGCCGGCGCGCCACTTGAGCAGGCGGCCGACCAGGCTGGCGAGCAGCAGCAGGGCGCCGATGCCGGCGAACAGGGACAGGGTGTTGTGATCCATTTCAGGCTTCCTTCGGGGCCAGGTTCAGCAAGGCCTGGCGGGCCCGCTCGAGAAAGGCGTGCTTGCTTTCGTCCGGCTCCAGGTGCAGCGGCTCGCCGAAGCTCAGGGTGCACAGCAGCGGCAGCGGCAGGGCGCGGCCCTTGGGCATGACCCGGTTGAGGTTGGCGATCCATACCGGTACCAGTTCGACCTGCGGGTTGGCCGTGGCCAGGTGGAACAGGCCGCTCTTGAATGGCAGCAGCGGGTCGTCGGTCAGGTTGCGCGTGCCCTCGGGGAAGAAGATCAGCGAATCGCCCTGGGCGAAGGCATCGAGCACCGGTTGCAGCGGGTTGCCCTCGCTTGGGCCGTGCTGACGGTCGATCAGCACGGCGTTGAACACCTGGCGGATCAGGAAATTGCGCATGCCTGGCTGGCACCAGTAGTCGGCACCCGCCACGGGGCGTGTGCGCCGCCGCAACGGTTCGGGCAGCGCGGCCCACAGCAGCACGAAGTCGCCATGGCTGCTGTGGTTGGCGAAGTACAGGCGTTGCACCGGTTGCGGCGTGCAGCCCAGCCACAAGGCACGGGCGCCGGTGATCAGGCGGGCGGCGGAGGTGATCACGAAGGCGGTCAGGCTGGCGAGCATCGGGTTTATCCGGTGAAGGGAAGGGTGGCGATCAGCAGCACCTGCACGGCCAGGCACAAGGCCTGGCGGCGTAGCAGGGCCAGCGCGGCCTGGCTGCGGCTCGGCCAGTCGCGTGGATCGTGGCAGTTCGGTTTCAGGCGCAGTTCGAACAGTGCGCGGTCCAGTGCCTCGGTGTCGGCGGGCAGGTCAGTGCTGGCGCCGAGCCGGGCGAACAGCTCGGCATCCAGGGCGACGCGGATGGCCCAGTATTTGTGCGCCAGGCCGATCACCAGCAACGCTGCGCAGAGCAAGCGGGCGAGCGGATGCAGGGCAATGCCCAGCAGCGGTGCGAGGCTATAAGCCAGGGCCAGCAGGGTGATGCCATCTGACAGGCGCTCCAGTTGGCGCCCGCGGGCGAGCAGGCTGGCGACCACAGGCAGGTTCATGGATGGGCTTCCAGTTGTTGCAGGGCGAGCTGGTGGGCCGGCTGCAGGACCACGCCGGAGCGCGCCTGGCGAATCAGCGCTTGGGCCTGTTCGGCAGTGGCGCAGCGGCCGCTGAGCAGCAGCCAGGCGGCGACGGCGCTGGCACTGCGCGAGTAGCCCAGGGCGCAGCAGACCAGCACCGGGCCTTGTCGCTGGCAGTGTTCGATGGCCTTGGCGGCCTGTTGCAGGGTTTCCCGGCCTGGGGCGATCAGGTCCAGGGTTGGCAGGCTCTGGTAGTGCTGTGGTGTTGTCATCGCGGGGCGACTGACGGCAAGACAGGGCAGCTCCGCGCTCAGGTCGACAATCGCGGCGAACAGCGATGCTTGCCTGCGCCCTGGCACCCTGCCCAGGTACACGCCGTCAGCCACCTCGTCCGCCTGCGGATGGCGCCGGGTCCATAGCCGCGAATTGATCCAGGCGCCCAGCAGGTAAGGCGCCAACAGCCAGCTGGCGGCCACCGACAGCCGCCCGTCGGTGCCTTTCTGGAACCCTGCGGCGCCGAACAGGGCATAGTTCAGCGCCACCAGCAGTAACGACAGCGCCGGCCACAGCAACCACAATCCGCCACCGCCGAGCGTCATCGCCAGCAGCGCCAGCACCGCCGCGCCCAGGCCATAGCGCAGCGCCAGGCGCCAACGTTGCCGATCCTGCGCCCAACCTGCCTGCTGCCAGGGCAACGGGCTGCTGCGCGGCCACAGCCACAGGCAGACGAAACCCGCCAGCGCCCCGGTCGGCACATCGACGAAGTGGTGCTGCCAGGTAGTCAGCACCGACACACCGATCAGCCCCATCCAGCCATGCACCACCCAGCGCCAGGCCGGACGGCGCGTATGCCGGGCGAACATCGTCCAGATGATCACCAGCAAGGCAATGTGCAACGACGGCGCCTGGTTGTAGGGCTTGTCGAAGCCCATCAGCACATCGAACAGCCAGCCGAACAGGCCCGCCAGTTCGGGGCGCTCAAAGGTGAAACGCAGCGGCCAGAGCAGGAAGCAGGCCACGCAGATCAGTTGCGCGCTCAGCAGTGCCAGGGCATGGCGGTCCATCTCCGCACGCGAGCGCGGCAGCAGGAACGACAAGCCATACAGCAGGTCGATCGACCAGTACGGGATGATCGTCCAGGGCCACAGCGGTATCTGCCGCTCCCAATCGAACACCAGGCTGGCGATATCCGCGCGCCCGGCGGTATAGGCGTTGGCCAGCCCGTAGCTGAGGAAAAACAACGGCCCCAGCAGCAACAGCCACAGTACGCCGCGGCGAATCAGCCCGGTTTCACGGGCCATCAACGCACCCGCTGCGCCAGGCTGACGCTGAAGATGCCCCATTCGTCAATGCGCTGGGTCAGCTTGCGAAAACCTGCAGCCGCCACCAGTTGGTCCATCTCCACCTGGCTGCGTCGCCGCATGACCCAGGCCTGCCCGCCACGGTGGCTGGTCAGGGCGCGGGCGATCATCTCCAGTTGCGGGTGCCAGGGCTGGCCGGTGTAGACCAGGTAGCCACCGTCCTCGATCGCGTCGGCCAGCCCGGCCAGGGAGTTGCTCACCTGCTCGTTACTGGCGAACAGTTCGTACAAGCCGGACACCACGGCCAGGCTGGGGTGCGGTGCGAGGCTGGCCAGGCTCTGGCGGTCGAAGGCGTCGCCCTGGACGAAACGGGCGACCTGGCCCAGACCCTTGGCTTCGATCAGCGCGCTGCCTTGCTGGACGTTCAGCTCGCTGTAGTCGCGCAGCAGGATCGAGTCTGGCAACTGCTCCAGCCCTTGCAGGGCCTCGAGGATGTAGCGGCCGTGACCGGCGGCGATATCGACGATATGCACTGGGCGTTGTTGCGCGCGCAGTTGGGTGATGGCCAGGCGCAGCAGTTCCTCGACATGCAGCTTGCGCTGGCGAATGCCGCGCCAGCCGATGGCGTTGAGGTAGTTCTGGTCGATCAGCGCGCCCAGGCGGCCCTTGCCCGTGGCCGTATTGCGGTAGACGTAGTCGAGGGTCGAGCCGGAGTCGAAGCCGGTGTCGAAGCCCAGCTTGATCCCCGCGGACAGCCCCTGGCCCAGGCGCAGGCTGGCGCGGGTGGCGCGCCAGTAGAGGTCGCGCGGCGAGTTGCGCGGCAACGGTGCGGCCAGGCTTTCGGCCTCGGCGCAGCTGGCGCCGGCCTTGTCGGCAGCGAGCAGCGACGGCACCGGTGCGGGTGCGTCGAAACAATGGGCGACGAAGCGCTCGATCCGCGCCAGGGCATGGGCCCGGTCACGTTCGCCCAAGGTGTCGTGGAAGAAACCGGGCAGCAGATGCAATTCCTTGCGGGCGCTGCCCAGGCGTTCGAAGAAGCGCAGTTGCGGGCCGCGCTCGACGACGAAGTCGGCGCCGGAGACCAGTAGTTGGGTCGGCACCTGAATCGCCTGGGCATCGGCGACCACGCGTTCGGCGGCCTCGTACAAGCCCAGCAGCATGGTCACCGAGATCGGCCGGCTGATCAGCGGGTCGGCGACATAGGACATGACCCGTTCCGGGTCGTGGGTGAGCAGGCCTGGCTTGACGTAGCTGTTGACGAAGAAGTTGCCGCGCAGGGCCTTGAGCAGCTTCAGCCCGGGGCGGGCGAACGGCACGTAGAGCTTGACCTTGAACGCCGGCGAGGCAAGCACCAGGCAGCGCACCTTGGGTGCGTAGTCGTGGGCCCAGGTGGCCACCAGCACCGCGCCGACGCTTTGCGCCAGCACCACCATGTCGGCCTCGGCGATACCGTGCCGGCCCTGGATATGCTCGATGAAGGTCTGCACATCGCGCACGCTGGTGGCGAAGCTCGGGCTGTCGCCGCGGGCGCCGGGTGACTGGCCATGGCCACGGGCGTCCCAGGCGAACAGGTCGTAGCCGGGCATGTCCAGCTCGTCGGCCAGGTGCGCCAGGCGCCCGCCGTGCTCGTGGCCGCGGTGGAACATCACCAGCGCGCGGCGCGGCTGGTGCTCGTTGCGCGTGGCGGGCCAGTGACGGTAGTGCAGCTCGACCCCGTCATGGGTTGAGAAATGCAGCGATTGCGCTTGGCGCATGGCGAATATCCTTGTCCGGCAGCGAGAGGCTCAGCGGGTTTCGGCCAGGCCGTGGCGAACCCGGTTGTACAGGGTATAGAGCGAGAGCAGCAGGATGACCAGCAGCAGGCCGTTGATCCAGCTCGCGGCCAGCAGGCCCAGCGCCACCCCGGTGCCCAGCACACCGAAGGCGAAGGCCCGGTCGCTTTTGCCCATGGGCCCGTCATAGCGGCGCGAGGCACCGGCCAGCGGCCCCATGACGCCGGCGTATTCACTGATCACCGCGGCCAGCACCACCAGCACCACCAGCGTCGGCGAAACGCCGGGCAACAGGGCGAAGGGCAGGTACAGCGCCGCGTCGGCGACCAGGTCGCACAGTTCGTTGAGGTAGGCGCCGAGCTTCGATTGCTGGCCGAACTCGCGGGCGAGCATGCCGTCCACGGCGTTGAGGGCCATGCGCAGCAGCATCCACACCGGGATCAGGATGAACAGCCAGGTGACCTGGGGCAACCAGGCCAGTAGCAGGCCCAGCAGCAGGGAGACCACGGCAGCGGCCACGGTGACCTGGTTGGCGCTGATGCCGCGCTCATAGAGGCGTTGCACGGTGGGGCGCAGCAGCGCCTGGAAGCGGGGTTTGAGCTGGTAGATCGATGGCACGGCGAATTCCCTGTCTTGGCGCGGCATGGGCCGGATTGTGGGGAATCGGGTGGCTACCGGGCAAGGGGCATTTGCCCTACTTGTGAAGTAGACGAAACTCGCACGCGGCGGGCGGTGTGCCGCTTGTCGGGCCTGGTGTGCAGGGTGTGTATGTGGCTTTGTTTTCGTCAAAGTCGATGTGTAGCATACACATCGCTTGCCAAAGGATTGAGGCATGCGCAGCAGGGACGTAATTCGGCTTATCGAGGCAGACGGCTGGTATGAGGTGGAAGTCAAAGGCAGCCATCATCAGTTCAGGCACCCGCTCAAGCGAGGCCGGGTCACGGTTGCCCATCCAATGAGTGATCTACCCAAGGGCACCCTGTACAGCATCCTGAAGCAGGCGGGCTTGAAATGAGTCAGGTGATGTATGCCGGGATTGCAATCCAATGGAGACAATCGATGAAATTTGCAGTTGTGCTGCACAAGGACGACGATTCGGACTACGGCGTGACGGTGCCCGATGTGCCGGGTTGCTTTTCTGCCGGGCGTAGCGTGTCGCATGCGCTCGACAATGTACTGGAGGCATTGGCGCTGCATTTCGAAGGGCTGGTGGCGGACGGCGAGCCACTGCCGCAAGCCCTTGAGGTGGACGTGCACGTCGACAACCCGGATTACGCCGGTGGTATCTGGGCGGTGGTGGAGTTCGATGTGACGCCCTACCTGGGCAAGGCTGTACGCTTCAACGCGACATTGCCCGAGAACCTGTTGCAGCGTATCGACGAGAAAGTGAAGCGCGATCACCGTTATGCCTCGCGCTCCGGTTTTCTGGCCTCGGCGGCGTTGCGCGAACTGGCCGTTGCCCAGTGAGCAACGGCAAGCGCAGCTGACGCCTCTGCTCAGTGAAAGGCGTCGTAGGTCATGATGTTCTGGCGCAATGCCGAAAGGAACGAAAAGGCGTTTTCCACCCGCGCCCCTTCGAAGCCCCTGTAGTAGTTGTTGGCATCCAGCACGGTTCCCGCGCCACGCTTGTTGTCCGGGTGCAGGCAGTAGGGGATCGACAACAGCCCGCTGTCGAACGCGGCGAGGATGGCTTCGCAGATGTCGCTGTCCAGGGCCAGGGTCCCGTTGATCAGCGCACCCGCCTTGTCGAGGATGCGCCGGTACTCCTGCTGGTCGAAGGGAATCGGCTTGAGGGTATGCTTGGCGCGCAGGCAGTAGTCGGCATACTCCAACGCCGCGATGTTCTCCTCCACCCGCGGGATGCGCCGGGACTCCACCGGGGTCTTGACGATCACCCGCTGCACGCCGGCGGCGCGCACCACCGACAGCGCGTCCTGGGTGATGCGGCAGAAACCGCCGAGGGTGCGTGGGAAGAAGCCCATGAAGACGTAGGCGACGAAGTGGTAGCTGCCAGGGGCAAAACGCTCGCCCACCAGGGTCTTCAAGGCGCTCAATGCAGCCAGGTCCTGCAGCGGCGAAGTGCCTTGGGCGTAGGAGAACGCCAGGGTGGCGATGCCGTGCTGGCGCAGGAACAAGCCCTCGAGCACATTCAGCGCCACCAGGATCGCCGGGTCGCACATCTGGCCCATCATGCAGCCGGCGAAGCTTTCGATATGGCTATTGGGCACGCCCGCGGCGAGTATCCGGCAGGCTTTCTGCCAATGGCCGAAGGCCGCACGCAACGGGGTGCGACTGTAGGGCAGGCAATAGGACACCGGACCGCCTTCGGTGGCCGACAGGCCGACTTCGGTCATGCGCTGGAAGATATGCACAGGGTCGGGCGAACCATGGCGCACCTGCACCGGGGTCGCATAGCGCGTCTCGATCGTTTCCAGCATCGCCCTGGTGGCGGCGACCGGGTGATTGACGATGGGATAGCCGTTGAGCATCGCGCCGCTGTCGATGGCCTTTTGCGCCGACTTGAGGTCGTTGACCCGGGTGAAGGCGTCGAGGGTGATGGTGCAGACAGTGTGGGCACGGCTCGCGGCGGTGGCCTCAAGGCCGCGTTGCATGCGCTCCAGCGAGCTGAAGCCCAGGCGTGGTTGCAGCACCGGGCCGCGGGCTTCGAAGTGCCCGAGCACATAGGCATTGAAATCCTGCATGAATGGGTTCTCTGGGTGCGAGGCAGGCCGGCGTGTCGGACGCCGGCCTGGCGAGGGTCACGAGCCGCTGCGAGCCAGGTCCTGGCTGGGCGCGGTGCTGTCGAGCAGTGCCTGGAAACGATCGAAGTTGTTCTTGTCGCTGTCGTCGAAGACCGCGTCGAAGCCCGCCTGCACCAGGGTGTGGCTGTAGCGTTCGAGGGTGGCCGCGTCGTTCTCGGTGCAGATCTTGCCGCCAATGCACAAGGCGCCGGCGTAGCGGCTTTCGTCGCGGATGCGCTGGGCCAGCTCGACGCCTTCCAGGTAGCCGTGGCCGTTGACGGTGCTGACCACGACCAGATCGCAGGGGTGCTGTGTGAGCCAGTCGACGACATCGCTCATCGGCGTGTTCGGCCCCATGTTGTTGACCTGATAGTTACCTTCGCTCAGGAGGAACTCCATGAATACCATGTTCCAACTATGGGAGTCGGAGGGGATCGTTACCAGCAGTGCGGGCTGTTGCGCGTTCATCGGTCACCCGTTAATTCGTTGAATGTTGCACCTTGGTAGTAAGGAAGGGCCTTCTGGAAGTTGCGGAAATTATCCGTGACTGTCGAGACATAGCCCCATTTGTCGATATAGTTTCTGGGGAAAGGCTTGGCGCCCTGCAACTTGTCGCGTTCCCGGGCGGTGACATAATTTGGCCAGTCGCTGGAGCGCGGACGGCGATGATGAAAGTCATGGCACGGGGTATCGCCGACCATGATGAACAGGCGCACAAACAGATGATAAGTGAAGGTCTTCAACAACCAGCTGGAGATACAAACGATGCGCTTGAGTGGCTGGGCGTTGTCGGGCATGTTCAGCGGCTCGCCGATGAACACCGAGGTGGTGCTGTCGCAGATGAAGTCGACACCGCGTTTCTCCAGCACTTCGACGCTCGGCCAGGTGTGTTCGGCGGCCAGGCGGAACGTGGTGCTGATGTGATAGCCCATGAACACCGGCAGCACCCAGGCCGCGATGAACCCCGGCAGTTGGCCAAGCGCCCAGGCACCCAGGGTGAGGCCGGCCCACAGCGCCATGGTCAGCGCGGCCACGCCACGGTCGGTGGCGCTGGCGTAGGCCTTGATGCGGTTGAACGAGGTGCGCAGGATGGCCAGTGGCGAGAAGGCGGCGAACAGCAGCTTGGCCCACATCATGGCGATGCTGTCGGTGGGCTTGAGGCCGACCACGCCCTGCAGGTAGGTGAGGGTGTCGTCCTGGTCGGTCAACAGGGTCCTGGAGCTGTGGTGCAGCATGTGCTCGTGCTTGTAGAGGCTATAAGGCTTGAGCATGAACAGGGCGGAAATCACATGGCCGACAACGGTATTGGTACGACGGCTGGCAAACGCCATGTCATGGGCGCAGTTGTGGCAGATCATGACTTGCATTTGTTTGATACCGCCGGCGGCCAGGACAAAACCCGGCAACCACCACAGCAGGCTATGCTGGTAATAACCGAGGCTGGTCAATAACACGCCAAGGGTTATAAAACTTGCCGCGACGCCGACATGGAACAGCGGGGTTCTTTTACCTGGCGTTTCAAGTTCCTCGGGCAATGGCTTGGCGCTCAACCAACTCAGGAAGGGTTGGAGAAAACCGGGTAGCGGCCTCATTGTTTCCCGGGGTGTTATTTCATTTTGCTTGTGCACACTTTCCACTCCGCAAACTTGTATTGGGGGTGGACCTTAACCGCCTGTAATGGCTATTTGAATTCCAAATTATGGAGATCGATATTGCATTTTTAGGTATTGCATCGAGCGGACTCGGGCGCGTCGCAAGCTGCCTGCGGCGCGTCATCCATGGTCACGCCAGGCCGCTGTGTTACGCTGCCCCGCGCGTGTCAGCCGATGGAACCAAACAAGCCGATGAACTGGGATGACCTGAAGACTTTCATATCGGTCGCCAAGACCTGCAACGTCACCGATGCGGGTGCCGCCCTGCGGGTTTCGGCCTCTACCGTGTCGCGCAAGATTACCGCGCTTGAAGAGGCGCTGGGCTCGGCACTTTTTCTGAAACGAACCAATGGCTACTTCCTCACCGAGGCCGGCAAGGCATTGCTGCCGCTGGCGCTGGAAGCCGAAGAGCGCTTCAAGCTGATCGAGCGGCAGATCGCCCACCCCCGTGAGCACGCCGGTGGCTGCGTGCGCATCGATTGCCCCGAAGTCATGGGCACGCACCTGATCATCCCGGCGCTCGAGCAACTGCATGAGCAGTACCCTGACATTCAGTTCGACCTGGTCAATTCGGCGTTGTCCTCGAAGCTGACCCACAGCCACAGCGATATCATCATTCGCCTGCATCGCCCGGAGAATGGCAATTTCACCATGCGCTGCCTGGGGCGGCTGACCCAGGGGCTGTTCTGCTCCGACACCTACGCCGCGCGGCACGGCTTGCCACGGCAGCCGGCGGACCTGCAGCGCCACCAGTTGATCGGCTGGACCGAAGAGATGGCGCACATGCCGCTCGCCCGCTGGTTGCACGAACTGGGTAATGGCCATAAACCCTGGTTGCGCCTGCAGAACCTCAACGCCCAGATCAACGCCGTGGCCACCGGCCTGGGCATTGCCGCGTTGCCGATCTATGTGGGCATGCGCAACGGCTTCACCCGCGTGCTCCCCGCAGGGCCCGCCCACGGCGCGGACATCTGGCTGCTGCGCAACCTGGCCAGCCAGGACCTCAAGCGGGTCAGCGTGGTCACCGAGCACCTGATCGGCTATTTCGCCCGGACCCGCACCGACCTGCCTTGAGGGGGGCGCGGGTCAGGGCCGCAGGATCAACGTGCCCAAGGTCTGGCGGTCCTGGAGCAGTTGGTGCACCTGGCCGGCATCCGCCAGGTCGTGGGCGGTGATGCGCGGCAGCTTGATCTGCTCGGCCTTCACCGCGTCCATCACCCGGCGAGCGGCCATGCGCAGCTCGTCGCGCTCTGCCACATAGTGCTTGAGCGTGGGCCGGGTCACATGCAGCGAGCCCAGCGCGCCCAGGCGCGACAGGTTGAAGCCGGTCACGTCTCCCGACGCATTGCCGAACAGCACCAGCTGGCCGCGTCGGCGCAGGCTGGCCAGGGAGAACTCGACCGTGTCCTTGCCGACGGAGTCGAAGACCACGTCGACCCCGCGCTCCTCGGTCAGCTCGCGGATGGCCTGGGGCGTGGCGGCGTCGCTACTGTCCAGGGCGGCGATGCAGCCGGCGTTGAGCGCTGCCTGGCGCTTTTGCGCGGTCGAGGCCAGGCCGATGACCTTCATGCCGCGCGCGGCCAGCCAACTGGTGGCCAGGCTGCCGACGCCACCGGCGGCGGCGTGCCACAGCACCCAGTCGCCGGTCATCAGCGGCACGCAACGGTGGGTCAGGTATTCGGCGGTGATGCCTTTGAACATCACGGCTGCCGCAGTTTCGAAACTGATCTCCGGGTCCAGGCGGATCACCCGTGCGGCCGCCACGATGGCATGGCTGGCGTAGCTGCCGGACGAGCCGTCGATGAAGGCGACGCGGTCGCCGACTTTCAGTTCGCTGACATCCGCCGCACATTCGATGACCCGCCCGGCGCCCTCGGTGCCGAGGCCGCGTGGATACGCCGAGCCATCGTCCAGCGCCCCCGAGCGGCGATAGGTGTCGATGAAGTTGACCCCGGCGGCCTCGATGGCGACCAGTACCTGCCCGCTGCTGAGCAGGGGCAGTTCATGTTGGCGCAGGTACAGGACATCCGGGCTGCCGGGCTCATTGAAGACTACTGCTTTGGCGCGGGTCATCTGTCTGTCCTCAGAGGTTGCTGGTGCGTACGAAGATCCAGGCCGCCACGGCGATCAGCATCAGGCCGAACACCACGTTCTGCGCCTTGAGCAGGCCGGGGCGGACCGCCAGCAGGCGCTGGATGGTGGCGCCCATGGACACCCAGATGATATGCGCGGTGAAGTTCACCAGGATCAGCGCCAGGCTCAGGGCCAGTACCGCGCTGCTGTTGCTGGTGCCGGCGGGGATGAAGGTGGAGAACATCACCAGCAGCATCACCAGCCCCTGGACATTGCCCAGCTGGACGATGATGCCGTCGCGAAACTGCAGGTCCAGCTGGCGGTCGCCGGCCTTGCGCATCGGCCGGATGATCAGCTTGATCCCCAGCCAGAGGATGTACAGGCTGCCGGCCACGCGCAGCACCCACATCAGGTTGGGGCTGGCCATGATCGTGTGGTACAGCCCCAGGCCCACCAGCACGGCGATCAGGAAGTAGGTGGCATCGAGGCCGACGATGAACTTGACCGAGCGGCGCACGCCGCTTTGCGCGCCGGAGGTGGCGACCATGAGGTTGCCGGGACCGGCGCTCAGGGCCAGCGGCACCATGGTGGTCAGCCATAGCGCCCAGTTGATTTCTAAAGACACAGGGACTTTACCTTATCGCAAGATAATCAGGACGTTGCGCGCCAGTCTAAGTCCGCGGTGGTGGATTGGTTATCGCCAAAAATGCAAAGCCACCAGCCATAAATGGGGGTATTGCCGGTGTGTGTACTGGCCCTGGGGCAGGGCGCCGGTTCGTTCAGGTGCCGTGCAAATGCGCCACCAGTTCGCGGGTGAAACCGGGCAGGGCAGCAAAGTTGCGCGCGCACAGTTGCAGGCGGCGGTTGGCCCAGCGATCCCGCAGGGCGACCCAGTGCAGCGCAACCCGGCCGTGCCAGCGCAACACCGCCGCCCGTGGCACGATGCCCACCCCGGCACCGCCGGCAACCATGCGGATCACCCCGTCGAAGCCATCGGCGCGAACCCGGACTTGCAACCGCCGGCCCAGGTGCAGGGCTTGTTCTTCCAGGTGCAGGGCCAAGGCGCTGTGGGCGCCAAGGCAGACGTGCCCGTGCTCGAGACAGTCGGCGAACCTTGGCGCCGGTTGCCCGGCCAGGGGATGCCCGGGCGGCGTCAGCAGCACCAGCGGGTCGTCGCGAAAGGCCAGGGTCTCCAGGTGTTCGCAGGGCGCGGCGTCGGACACGATGCCCAGGTCGGCCAGGCCCTGGGTGATCGACTGGACGATGCGCAGGCTGGGCAGCTCCTGGACATCGATGCTCACCCCCGGGTAACGGGCCAGGTGGCTGGCCAGCAGTTCCGGCAGGTACTCGGTCAAGGCAGCAGTGTTGCACAGCAGGCGTATCTGGCCCTGCTGGCCCTGGGCATATTGCCCGAGGTCGTATTGCAGGCGTTCGACCTGCTGGGCGATCAGCCGCGCATGTTGCAGCAGGGCCTGTCCTGCGGCGGTTGCCTGCACGCCACGGCGGTTGCGCTCGAGCAAGGGGATGCCGAGTGACGCTTCCAGGGCGCGGATGCGCGCGCTGGCCGCCGGCAGGGACAAGTGGCTGCGGCGGGCGCCGGCGGTGATGTTGCCGCACTCCAGGGTGTGCTGGAACAGCTTGAGGTCGATCAGGTCGAAATGCATCTGCCTCTGTCCTGGCAATAGTCTGGGTACAGGTATGACAGATTTTCAGGCGGCCGTCGCCAGGCGACGATGACGCCATGAATATCTCCTTGGCGTTTTACCAGCACCTTGGCCCAGCCCTGACCGCGCTGGTGATTTTCACATTCCTGCTGGCCGGTGCGGTCAAGGGCGTGATCGGCTTGGGCCTGCCGACCATCGCCATGGGGCTGCTTGGCCTGGCTATGCCTCCGGCGCAGGCTGCGGCGTTGTTGATCGTGCCCTCGACCTTGACCAACCTGTGGCAACTGGCGAGCGGAGGCCAGCTGTCGGCCTTGCTGCGGCGGTTGGGCGGGATGCTGCTGGCGATCTTCGTCGGCACTTTGCTGGGCAGCGTCTGGCTGGGTATCGACAGCGGCCCGTGGGCTGCCCATGCCTTGGGGGGCGCGCTGTTGCTCTATGCCTTGTATGGGCTGGGTGGCCGCGGCTGGCGGGTCGCCGCTGCGCATGAGCACTGGCTGGGGCCGTTGTGTGGGCTGCTGACGGGGGTGGTGACGGCGGCCACCGGCGTGTTCGTGATGCCGGCGGTGCCTTACTTGCAGGGCCTGGGGCTGGGGCGTGAGGGGTTGGTTCAGGCCCTGGGCCTGTCGTTCAGTGTTTCGACCCTGGCGCTGGCCATCGGCCTGGCCGGTCAGGATGTGCTGGGCGGCCAGGCGCTGGGGGCCTCACTGCTGATGCTGGCCCCGGCCTTGCTCGGCATGTTCGCCGGGCAGTGGCTGCGCGGCCGGATCAGCGCCGTGCTGTTCAAGCGCTGCTTTTTCATCGGCCTGGCGCTGTTGGGTGGTCATTTGCTGATCAACGGCTAGCCGAGGAGACGCTGAGCATGTCGAGGCTCTGGATCTCGAAATCACGCTCCAGGTAGTCCATGCGTTTTTCAAAGAATGCCCGCATGTGCGGCAGGGCCGAGTGCACGTCCAGGTCGGCCTTGCTTGCCCATACCTCGAAGAACACGAACAGGCTCGGGTCTTGCTGGTCGCGCAGCATGTGGTACTCGAGGCAACCCGGCTCCTGGCGGCTCGGTTCGACATAGGGGCGGAACAATTGCTCGAAGGCTTCGGCCTGTTCCGGACGGGTCTTGGCTTTGAGGATGAAGGCGTGCTGCTGGGTCATGGGCGGTGTGCTCGGTGGTGGGGTATCGGATTCTAAATCAATAATATATTCATGATTCGTGATTCGCAGGAACATGTATTTTGTCCGGTGATAGCTGTATCCCACGTCTGCGAGTGCCTAACCTGCCGGCAAATCCATACCGGGCCCATGAGTCTCCATGAAAAAGATCCTCCTGCTCAACGGCGGCAAGCGCTTCGCCCATTCCGACGGCCGCCTCAACCAGACCCTGCACGAGGCTGCACTGGCCCATCTGGACCGTGCTGGCTTCGAGGTGCGGGAGACCTTCATCGACGGTGGCTACGATGCCCAGGCCGAGGTGCAGAAGTACCTGTGGGCCGATGTGGTGATCTACCAGATGCCCGGCTGGTGGATGGGCGCGCCATGGACCGTGAAGCAATACATCGACGAGGTGTTCACCGCCGGTCACGGCAGCCTCTACGCCAACGATGGCCGCACCCGCTCGGACAACTCGCAGAAATACGGCAGCGGTGGCCTGGTGCATGGCAAGCAGTACATGCTGTCGCTGACCTGGAACGCGCCGCAGCAGGCGTTCGACGACCCCAGCGACTTTTTCGAGGGCAAGGGGGTGGACGCGGTGTACTTCCCGTTTCACAAGGCCAACCAGTTTCTCGGCATGAGCGCCTTGCCGACCTACCTGGCGGTGGATGTGATGAAGTGTCCGGATGTGCCGGCGGCGTTGGCGGCGTATGAGCAACATTTGACCGAGGTGTTCGGCAAGGGCCGCTAGGCTGTGCGCTGCAGGAGGTGATCTGGAGGGCACCGGCTGCGCCGGTGTTCGCCGGCAAGGCCGGCTCCTACCGCGACCGCGCCCTCCTGCGGCGAACGGTACCCTTGCACGGGTTCCGATCAACCGCTATCAATCACGGCATTCTCTTGCCAAGGCCAACCGTGTGAAAACCCGATCCGAAGAGCTCCAGGTATTCGTCGCCGTCATCGACTGCGGCTCGATCTCCGCCGCCGCCGAGCAGATGGGCCAGACCCCGTCGGCGGTCAGCCGCACCTTGTCGCGCCTGGAAGGCAAGCTCGGCACTACCCTGGTCAACCGCACCACCCGGCGCATGGACCTGACCGAGGAGGGGCGCTTCTTCCTCGAGCGCGCCCGGCTGATCCTCGAGCAGATGAACGACATGGAAGAGCGCCTGTCGATGAACCGCCAGACCCCGTCCGGGCGTCTGCGCATCAACGCTGCCGCGCCGTTCATGCTGCATGCGATCCTGCCGTGGATCGGCGAGTTCCGCCAGCAATACCCAGGCATCGAACTGGAGCTGAACACCGACGATTTGATCATCGACCTGCTGGAGCAGAGCACCGACGTGGCCATCCGCATCGGCGAACTGGCCGACTCCAGCCTGCACGCGCGCTCGCTGGGCTGCAGCCCGGTACAGGTCCTGGCCAGCCCCGAGTACCTTGCCCGCCATGGCACGCCGGAAAAGGTCGAGGACCTCAATGGCCATAGCCTGCTGGGCTTCAGCTCGCCCGAGTCGCTCAACCAGTGGCCGTTGCGCCATGCCCAGGGCGATCGCTGGCCGATCCGCCCGCAATTGATCGCCTCCAGCGGCGAAACCCTGCGCCAGCTGGCCATCGCCGGCGAGGGCATCGTCAGCCTGTCGCACTTCATGACCCACGAGGACATCCGCGCCGGCCGCCTGCAGGTGGTGCTCGGCGAGCACAGCAACGGCTACCGCCAGCCGATCCACGCGGTGTACTACCGCAACACCCAGCTGGCCCTGCGCATCCAGTGCTTCCTCGACTTCATCCAGGAAAAACTGGCGATCTACGCCAGCTGAGTTGCCTGAACGCGACAGCGGCTGCCTGTTGGCGGCGCGCCCTGGCTGCGGTGTTTGCTTAGTCCAATGGCTTCGGCCTTAATGACTGATCAACAAAAACAACACCAAGGAAGTGCGCATGCGTATCGTCATGTTCCCGTCGCTGGCCCTCGGCGCCGCGATCCTGAGCTGTTCCTCCGCCTTTGCCGTGACCCTCGAAGGCGGCGCGGTGGCCGCGCCCGATCAATATGGCGCACAGGTAGCCGCCGATATTCTCAAGCAAGGCGGCAACGCGGTGGACGCCGCGGTCGCCACGGCCTTCACCTTGGCGGTGACCTACCCCGAAGCGGGCAACATCGGTGGTGGCGGCTTCATGACCCTGTTCGTCGACGGCAAACCGTACTTTCTCGACTACCGCGAAGTGGCGCCCAAGGCCGCGACCAAGACCATGTACCTCAACGACAAGGGCGAGGTGATCGAGAACCTCAGCCTGGTCGGCGCACGCGCCGCCGGGGTGCCGGGCACGGTGATGGGGCTGTGGGAGGCACACCAGAAGTTCGGCAAGCTCAAGTGGAGCGAACTGCTGACCCCGGCCATCGGCTATGCCCGCAACGGCTTCAAGATCGCCCAGAAGCAATACCAGTACCGCGACGATGCCCAGGGCCTGTTCAAGACCGCCACCAACTTCAACGACTACTTTGGCAACATGAAAGTCGGCGAGCTGTTCAAGCAGCCGGAGCTGGCGCAGACCCTGGAGCGCATCGCCGACAAGGGCGTCAGCGAGTTCTACCAGGGCAAGACCGCCGACCTGCTGGTGGCGCAGATGCAGGCCGACAAGGGCCTGATCAGCAAGGACGACCTCAAGGACTACAAGGCCGTGTGGCGCGACCCGATCGCCATCGACTGGCGCGGCAACGTGGTCTACACCGCGCCACCGCCAAGCTCCGGCGGCGTCGCCCTGGCCCAGCTGCTGGGCATCAAGGAAGACCGCGCGGCGGACTTCAAGGGCGTCGAACACAACTCGGCGAAATACATCCACCTGCTGGCCGAGATCGAGAAGCGCGTGTTCGCCGACCGCGCCGACTATCTCGGCGATCCGGCTTTCACCCAGGTCCCGGTCGACCAGCTGGTGGCCAAGGATTACCTGGCCAAGCGTGCCGGCCAGGTCAACCCGAACGCGATTTCCGCCACCGACCAGGTCAAGCCGGGGCTGGAGCCGCACCAGACCACGCACTTCTCCATCGTCGACAAGCAGGGTAACGCGGTGAGCAACACCTACACCCTCAACCTCGACTATGGCAGCGGCGTGGTGGTCAAGGGCGCGGGCTTCCTGCTCAACGACGAGATGGACGACTTCAGCGCCAAGCCGGGCGCGGCCAACGTGTTTGGCGTGGTCGGCGGCGACGCCAATGCCATCGCGCCGGGCAAGCGCATGCTGTCGTCGATGAGCCCGAGCCTGGTGGCCCGCGACGGCAAGGTGGTGCTGGTGCTGGGCACCCCGGGCGGCTCGCGGATCTTCACCTCGATCTTCCAGGTGATGAACAACCTGTACGACTTCGGCATGCCACTGGAGAAGGCCGTGGCGGCGCAGCGCGTGCATCACCAGTTGCTGCCCAAGGACACGATCTACTTCGACAGCTATGCGCCGCTCAAGGGGCAGGTGGCTGACGACCTGAAGCAGATGGGCTACGTGCTGGAGGACCAGGGCTGGGAGATGGGCGACATTCAGGCGATCCGGGTGACCGGGGAGAAGCTGGAGACAGCGTCGGACCCGCGTGGGCGTGGGGTGGGGATGATCGTCAAGTGAAATGAGGCGTTCGCCGGCAAGCCGGCTCCTACAGGGTTGCCCGTAGGAGGCGGCTTGCCGGCGAAGCTTTCGCAGGTCAGACGCGGAACTGGCTGACCAGCGTCTGCAGGTGGCCGCCCAGGCGCGCCAGCTCGACGCTGGAGGCGGCGGTCTCGTCGCTGGCTGCGGCGGTCTGTTCCGACACGTCGCGCACGTTGAGGATGCTGCGGCTGATCTCTTCGGCGACCGCGCTCTGCTGCTCGGCGGCGGCGGCGATCTGCTGGTTCATCGACTGGATGTTCGACACCGTGCGGGTGATGCTGTCCAGCGAATCGCCGGCCTTGCGCGCCAGTTCGACACTGCTGTCGGTCAGGCTGCGGCTGCCGTTCATCACTTCGGCCACCTGCTGGGTGCCGTTCTGCAGGCTGGCGATCAGCCCTTCGATCTCTTCGGTGGACTGCTGGGTACGCTGGGCCAGGCCACGCACCTCGTCGGCGACCACGGCGAAGCCACGACCGGCCTCGCCGGCACGGGCCGCCTCGATGGCGGCGTTGAGCGCCAGCAGGTTGGTCTGCTCGGCCACCGACTTGATCACGTCCATGACGCTGCCGATCTTCTGGCTTTCCTGCTGCAGCAGGGTCATGGCTTCGGTGGAACGGTGCACTTCGTGGGCCAGGCGCTCGATCTGGCCGATCGCCTCGGTGACCACCTTGTCGCCGCTGCGGGCTTCGTCGTCGGCATTGGTCGCGGCGTGGGAGGCCTGTTCGGCGTTGCGCGCGACTTCCTGCACGGTGGCGGCCATCTCGTGCATGGCGGTGGCAACCTGGTCGGTCTCGACCTTCTGGCTGTTGGCGCCGGCGCTGGTCTGCTCGGTCACCGCCGACAGCTCCTCGGCCGCGCTGGCGATCTGGGTGACGCCGTCGCGGATGCCGGTGATCAGGTCACGCAAGGTGTTGCCCATGCGCGCGATGCCCTGTTGCAGCGCGCCCAGCTCGTCGCGGCGGGTGACGCGCAGGGTCTGGGTCAGGTCGCCGCTGGCAATCTTCTCCACCGCGTCCATGGTTTCGCGCAGCGGGCGGGTGATCTGGCGGGTGATGATGAGCGCGGCGAGCACGCCGACCAGCAGCGCCAGCAGGGTGGCGGTGGTTTGCAGGCTGCGGGCCTGGATGCTTTCGGCATCGCGACGTTCGATCTGGATCTGGTACAGCGCGTCGCTGCGCTTGACGATGTCGGCGCCTTGCACGGTCATCTCGGCACGGGCCACACCGATGGCGGCGGTGGCTTCACGGAACTGACGCACCGCCTCGCGGTAGGCCAGCACGGCGCTTTCGAACTGCTGGATGCGCGAGGCTTCGGCCGGCAGTTGGCGCTTGAGGCTGTCGATTTCGCTCAGGGCGCTTTCCAGCTGGCGCAGGGCGGCCTGTTCGGCTTCTGGGGTGAGGTCGGCGATGTAGCTGCGCACGTCCAGGCGCACTTGCACCAGCTGCTGCTTGGCCTTGCTGATCAGCAGGTACTGGGCCAGGTGGGTGGCGTCGCTGTCCGGGCTGGACAGCACGGCGTTGCTGATCGCCTCGATGGCGTCGTTGGCGCGGGCGGCGGCCTGGTTCATCGCGTCACGGGCGACCAGGGTGGTCTTGTAGCCCTGGCGCATCTTTTCCAGCGAGACCCGGTATTCACTGATGCTCTGGCCCTGCTCGCGCAGCAGCTTGAGGTTCTCGGGGCTGGTGAAGCTGTTGACCAGGTGCTGTTGCTGGCTGCCGAAGGCGTCGAGCTTGGCCTGGACATTGGCCGCCGAGGCATCGTCGCCGTTGGTCAGCATCCATTGCAGCCGCGCCACGCGCAGGTTGGTCAGGTCACTGTTGAGCTGGGTGATGTCGCTCATCCAGTTGCTGCGGTCGATCAGGCTGCCCAGGCTGTTCCAGCCAGTCAGGGCCAGCAGGCCGGTCAGGACCAGGACCAGGCCGAAGCCCAGGCCGAGTTTAAGGTTGACGCTGATATTGGCGAACCAGCTGTTCATGCACGCTCTCCCAGAAAATGATTTCGCTCACTTGATCTCAATAGCTGGGCGTTGTTGTTGTCAGATAGCCCACAGATTTGTGTAGGACTTATCGGCAGGCCAGGGCGAAGCTGAAACGCTTTTTCAGCAAATTTGTAACTGGCTGAAATGCTTGGAATTTTAGCTGTAGGAGCCGGCTTGCCGGCGAACACCGGCAAGGAGCCAGCGCGTCGCCTGGGTTCGCCAGCAAGGCAGGCTCCTACGGGTTGCAGGCCGTTAGAGGTTGCGCGCGGCGAAGGTGTCGCAGCTGTTCACATCACCGCTGCTCAAGCCTGCCTTGAACCAGCGTATCCGCTGCTGCGAGGTGCCATGGGTGAACGAGTCGGGCACTACCCGGCCCTGGCCCTGCTGTTGCAGGCGGTCATCGCCAATGGCGTTGGCGGCGTTCAGCGCCTCTTCCACATCGCCTGGTTCCAGCCAGTTCAGGCGCTTTTGCGCCTGGTAGGCCCAGACCCCGGCCAGGCAGTCGGCCTGCAATTCCTGGCGCACCAGCAAGCCATTGTCGCCCTCCATGCGCTGGCCGCCGCGCCGCGCGGCATCGACCTTGGCCGAGACACCCAGCAAGGTCTGCACGTGGTGGCCGATCTCGTGGGCGATCACGTAGGCCTGGGCGAAATCGCCAGCCGCCTTGAAGCGGGTTTCCATCTCGCGGAAGAAGGTCATGTCCAGGTACACGCGCTGGTCGCCCGGGCAATAGAACGGCCCGACCGCCGAGGAGGCGAAGCCGCAGGCGGAGTTGACCTGGCCGCTGAACAGCACCAGCTTGGGATCGCGGTACTGTTTGCCGGCCTGGGCGAACAGGGCCTTCCAGGTGTCTTCGGTATCGCCGAGGATCGAGGCGACGAACTCGGCCTGCTCGTCGTTGGCCGGCGGCGTCTTGCCGCCCACCTGGGCCGGCGCTGTCTGTTGCTGCTCCATCTGCCCGGCGAGCTGGCCGAGAATCTGCAAAGGATCCTGTCCGGTCAGCCAGCCAATACCGACGATCAACAGGATGGCACCCAGGCCCAGGCCCTTGCCGCCACCGAAGCGCATGCCGCCGCCACCGCCGCCCTCGCCGCGGGCATCGACCACATTGTCGCTGCGTCGGCCTTTTCGCCATTCCATCGGGTGTTCTCCACTGTGTGAAACATGAGGTCAAAGATTAGTTCAGGGCCGACCTCAGTGTCAGCCCAGCGTGATTACATAACCAAATGGTTATGCCTGTGACCGTGGAATTCAATATTCATCCCGCTGCGGCTGCCAGAAACTGCATGTCCGCCTGCCACGCCCAGGCGTTTTCATAATTCCAAAAAGAGGAAACCGGCATGCCCGCCCAGGACACCCGCCGCTTCGTGATCCGTGATCGCAACTGGCACCCCAAGGCCCTGACCCCCGACTACAAGACCTCGGTGGCGCGCTCGCCGCGCCAGGCGCTGGTCAGCATCCCGCAGTCGATCAGCGAAACCACCGGCCCCGACTTTTCTCACCTGCGCTTCGGTGAGCACGACCCTGACCTGCTGCTGAACTTCGCCCGCGGTGGCTTGCCGATCGGCGAGCGCATCATCGTCGCCGGGCGGGTGCTCGACCAGTACGGCAACCCAGTGCCGCACACCCTGGTGGAAATCTGGCAGGCCAACGCCGGTGGCCGCTACCGACACAAGAACGACCGCTACCTGGCGCCGCTGGACCCGAACTTCGGTGGCGTTGGCCGTTGCCTGACCGACCGCGACGGCTACTACAGTTTCCGCACCATCAAGCCGGGCCCGTACCCATGGCGCAACGGCCCCAACGACTGGCGCCCGGCGCACATCCACTTCGGCATCAGCGGCCCGTCGATCGCCACCAAGCTGATCACCCAGCTGTATTTTGAAGGTGACCCGCTGATCCCGATGTGCCCGATCGTCAAGTCGATCGCCAATCCCGAAGCCGTACAGCAGTTGATCGCCAAGCTCGACATGAGCCACGCCAACCCGATGGATTGCCTGGCGTACCGCTTCGACATCGTGCTGCGCGGCCAGCGCCAGACCCACTTCGAAAACCGCTGAGGAGTACCGCCATGCCTATCGAACTGCTGCCGGAAACCCCTTCGCAGACCGCCGGCCCCTACGTGCACATCGGCCTGGCCCTGGCGGCTGCCGGCAACCCGACCCGAGACCAGGAGATCTGGAATCGCCTGGCCAGGCCAGACGCCCCGGGCGAGCACATCCTGCTTATCGGCCAGGTGTATGACGGTAACGGTCACCTGGTGCGTGATTCGTTCCTGGAACTGTGGCAGGCCGACGCTAACGGTGATTACCAGGATGCCTACAACCTGGAAAACGCCTTCAACAGCTTCGGCCGCACCGCCACCACCTTCGATGCCGGTGAGTGGACCGTGCACACGGTCAAGCCGGGTGTGGTGAACAATGCTGCGGGTGTGCAGATGGCGCCGCACATCAACATCAGCCTGTTTGCCCGGGGGATCAACATCCACCTGCACACGCGCCTGTATTTCGATGACGAGGCCGAGGCCAATGCCAAGTGCCCGGTGCTCAACCTGATCGAGCAGCCGCAGCGGCGTGAGACCTTGATCGCCAGGCGCTGCGAGGTGGAGGGGAAGACGGCGTATCGGTTCGATATCCGTATTCAGGGGGAAGGGGAGACGGTGTTCTTCGACTTCTGAGCCCAGGCCCGCTCCGGGCGGAGCGGGTTGGGTTGCGCACGGCTGTTCAGCCTTTGACGGGTACCAGGTCGAACTTGTCGGCCTGGTACTGGAACAGCAGACAATCCTCGGCGCTGGTGCAGCCGCTCTCGTGCACCTGCTTGGCCGGCAGTTTGTAGTAGGCGCCAGCTGGGAATTCGGTACGGGTGCCGTCGATCACGGCATAGAACGTTCCTTTGACCACCAAGGTCGGTAGCGTTTGGCTGTGCTGGTGCAGCCCGTTGTCGGTGCCTTTCTTGAACTTCACGTAGGCCGAGTAGGGACCCTGGCCGAAAATATCGCCCTCGACATTGGCGTAGCTGACCTTGCCCTGGGTACCCGCGACGTCCTGCCAGTGCAGTGCGGCGCTGTTGGGTACCGAGATCAACGATTCGGCTTGAGCGTGAGCGGCCAGGGCAAGGGTACCCAGGGCAATGACGATTTGCAGTGCTTTCATGGAAATGGCTCCTTCGCCAAACAATTCGAGTGGGCGAAGGTTAGGCAATCGTTCGGCGCACAGAAATACCATTTGCCACTCAAGATTTGTGCATTAATTGCACAAGTCAATGGCCCCAGCGTGGTGCCGCGTAGTAGCGCTGCACATAATCGAGGAAGGCCCGCACCTTTGGTGCCAGGTAGCGGCTTTGCGGGTAGACGGCGTGGAGCTTGCGCGCAGGCAGTTGCCAATCGACCAGCACCCGGACCAGCCTGCCATCGCCCAGTGCGTCCTGCACGATGAAGCGGTCGAAACTGGCGATACCCAGCCCGCCGATGGCCGCCGCGCGCAGGGCCATCGGTGAGTTGGCGCTGAGGCGCCGGGGCATCTGTATCTCTTGGCTCGCGGCGGCGCTGCTCAGGCGCAGCCGCTGTGGATGTTGCAGGTGGCTGTAGCCCAGCAGCGGATGACGGACCAGCGCCTCGGGGGTATCGGGTGCGCCGTGCCGCTCGAGGTAGGCGGGCGCGGCCACCAGCACCACTTCACTGGCGGCCAGATGGCGAGCGATCAGGCTGGAGTCGGGCAAATGATCGGTTACCCGCAAACAGACGTCGACGTCTTCCTCGAGTAGGTCGATGAAGCGGTCGGTGCAGTTGAGTTCGATGTGCAGGCCTGGGTGCTGCTCGACAAAGTCCGGTAACCAGCGGCCTAACTCCAGTTCGCCGAACGCGGTGGACACGCCCAGGCGCAAGGTGCCGGTGGGTTGCTGCTGGTGTTCCGACAACTCCAGCCTCATCGCCTGCATCTGTTCGAGGATTTGCACGCAGTGACGGTAGAACAGCAGCCCGGCTTCGGTCGGTTGCAGGCGACGGGTCGTGCGGTTGAGCAATTGCGTGCCCAGGTGGCGCTCGAGATTCTTGACCTGGCGTGACAGCACGGTGTGGGACACGCCCGCCTGGTTGGCTGCGGCGCTGAAGCTGCCGAGGTCGACAACTCGGCGGAAGGTCTGCATGGCGCTCAGCTGATCCATCGGGCATCGTTCCTTGCTGTGCACGGCAGGGGCCGGGTGGCCCCTGCGGATCATGGTCAGCGCCGAACCAGCAACACGCCGCTTTCCATGTGATGGGTATAGGGGAACTGGTCGAACAGTGCGCAACGTTCGACACGGTGGCTGTCCTGCAACTGGGCGATATTCTGCGCCAGGGTCTCGGGGTTGCACGAGATGTACAGGATGCGTTCGAAGCGCCGGGTCAGCTCGCAGGTGTCCGGGTCCATGCCGGCGCGCGGCGGGTCGACGAACACGGTGCCGAAGTCATAGGCCTTGAGGTCGATGCCTTCCAGGCGGCGGAACGGGCGTACCTCGTTCAGTGCCTGGGTCAGCTCCTCGGCCGACAGGCGCACCAGGCGCACGTTGTCGATAGCGTTTTCGTCCAGGTTGTGCAGCGCGGCATTGACCGAGGTCTTGCTGATCTCGGTCGCCAGTACCTGGCGCGCCCGAGTGGCCAGAGGCAAGGTGAAGTTGCCGTTGCCGCAGTACAGCTCCAGCAGGTCGTCGGCCCGCTCGCCCATGGCTTCGACGGCCCAGCCGAGCATCTTCTGGTTCACCGCGCCGTTGGGCTGGGTGAAGGCGCCCTCGGGTTGGCGGTAGCTGAAGGTGCGCCCGGCGATAGTCAGTTTTTCCACCGCGTAGTCACGCCCGATCACCACGCGCTTGCCCTTGGAGCGGCCGATCACGCTGACGCTCAGGTCGGCGGCCAGTTGCCGCGCGGCGGCTTCCCAGGCGTCGTCCAGCGGGCGGTGGTAGCACAGGGTGATCATCGCGTCGCCCGCCAGGGTGGTGAGGAACTCCACCTGGAACAGGCGGTTGCTCAGGTCCTCGTTACCCTGCCAGGCGGCCTTCAGGCGCGGCATCAGCTCGTTGATGCGCTCGCTGGCGATGGGGAAATCATCGATCAGGATCGCCTTGTGCTTTTCGCCCGGGGCGAACATCGCGTAGTGGCGTTGGCCGTCCTCGCGCCACAGGCGGAATTCGGCGCGCAGGCGGTAATGCGCGCGCGGCGAGTCGAACACCGCCGGCTCCGGGGCGCCGAACGGCGCCAGCAGCTCGCGCAAGCGGGCGACCTTGGCCGCCAGCTGGGCGTCATATTGCGTGGGGTCGAAGACGGCACTCATGCGGGGAACCAGCCCAACTTGATGACGAACAGGATGGACAGGATCACCAGCGCCGGGTTCAGGTCGTGGCGACGGCCGGAAATCAGCTTGATGGCGGTCCAGGCGATGAAGCCGAAGGCGATGCCGTTGGCGATCGAGTAGGTCAGCGGCATGGCCAGGGCGGTCACCACCACTGGCGCGGCTTCGGTGACGTCGTCCCAGTTGATTTCGGCCAGGCCCGAGGCCATCAGCACGGCGACGAACAGCAGCGCCGGGGCGGTGGCGAAGGCCGGCACGCTACCGGCCAGCGGGGCGAAGAACAGCGCCAGCAGGAACAGCGCGGCGACCACGATGGCGGTCAGGCCGGTGCGGCCACCGGCGCTGACGCCGGCTGCCGATTCGATGTAGCTGGTGGTGGTCGAGGTGCCCAGCAGGGAGCCGGCCATGGCGGCGGTGCTGTCGGCGATCAGGGCGCGGCCCATCTTCGGCATGTGGCCGTCCTTGCCCATCAGGCCGGCGCGCTTGGCCACGCCGATCAGGGTGCCGGAGTTGTCGAACAGGTCGACGAACAGGAAGGCGAAGATCACGCTGATCAGGCCCACGTCCAGGGCGCCGGCGATGTCCAGCTGGAGGAAGGTCGGGGCCAGCGAAGGCGGCATCGAGACCACGCCGCCGAACGGGGTGACGCCCATCGCGATCGAGGCCACGGTGACTGCCAGGATGCCGATCAGCACGGCGCCGCGGACCTTCAGCGACTCGAGGGCGACGATCAGGAAGAAGCCCAGGGTGGCGAGGATCGGCGCAGGCTGGCTGAGGTCGCCCAGGCCCACCAGGGTGGCCGGGTTATCGACGACGATGCCCGCGTTGTGCAGGGCGATCAGTGCCAGGAACAGGCCGATACCGGCAGCGATGGCCGAACGCAGCGGCAACGGGATACTGTTCACGATCCATTCGCGGATACGGAAGATCGACAGCAGGAAGAACAGCACCGCGGAGAGGAACACCGCGCCCAGCGCCACTTGCCAGGTGTGGCCCATGTGCAGGACCACGGTGTAGGTGAAGAACGCGTTCAGGCCCATGCCCGGTGCCAGGGCGATCGGGTAGTTGGCGATGATGCCCATGGTCACCGAGCCGATGGCCGCGGCCAGGCAGGTGGCGACGAAGATCGCGCCCTTGTCCATGCCGGTCTCGCCGAGGATGCTCGGGTTGACGAACAGGATGTAGGCCATGGCCAGGAAGGTGGTGACGCCCGCGAGTATCTCGGTGCGCACGTTGGTGTTGTGTGCTTTTAGTTGAAACAGCCTTTCCAGCATGCCTGCTCCCAGGGCGCCCTCGCGCCGTGAATGTATCGACCCCATCAGCAAAGCACAGACCGTACCGGGGGCCGTGGTTTTGTGTGGGGCGGAAAAAAGCCGCGCATCATACCAGCATGCATGGCAGGGGCCTATGGCCATTGGGGCGGTCGGTCGAGTCAGGTGGGATGGCCGGGTTCGCCGGCAGGCCGGCGCCTACGTGACTTGCAGGAGCCGACTTGCCGGCGCACGGGCTGTCAGCCGTTGTGCATACGGTCCCGGTGAGTCAGGGTCGGGAACAGTTTCATCCACACCCCGGTGACCACCAGCGTGCCGACCCCGCCGAGCACCACCGCCGGCACGGTGCCAAACCAGTGCGCGGTGACCCCCGACTCGAATTCGCCGAGCTGGTTCGAGGCGCCGATGAACAGCCCGTTCACCGCGCTGACCCGGCCGCGCATTTCGTCGGGGGTCTCCAACTGCACGAAGGCACCCCGGATGACCATGCTGATCATGTCCGCCGCGCCCAGCACTACCAGCACCGCCAGGGAGAACCAGAACGAGGTCGACAGGCCGAAGGCGATGGTCGCCACGCCGAACACCCCCACCGACGTGAACATGATCAGCCCGACCTTGCGCTCCACCGGGAAGCGCGCCAGCCACAGCGACATCAGCAAGGCGCCGACGGCTGGTGCCGAGCGCAGCAGGCCCAGGCCCCAGGCGCCGGTGAGCAGGATGTCCTTGGCGAACACTGGCAGCAGCGCGGTGGCGCCGCCCAGCAGCACGGCGAACAGGTCCAGGGAGATGGCGCCGAAGATGTCCGGGCGGCTGCGGATGAAGCGGATGCCGGCCAGCAGCGACTCGAGATTGGCGCGGCCGCGTTGCGCCAGTTGCTGGCGGGCGTCGAGGCTCAGGGTCAGCAGGCAGGCGATGCCGTACAGCGCCACGGTCGGTCCGTACACCCAGGTGCTGCCGAAGGCGTAGAGAAAGCCGCCGATGGCCGGGGCGACGATGGTCGCCGCCTGCGATGCCGAAGCGGAAGCCGCCACGGCCCGTGGGAACAGGCCTGCGGGTACCACGTTGGGCAACAGTGCCTGGGTGGCCGGCATCTCGAACGAACGGGCGCTGCCGAGCAGGAAGGCCAGCACGAAGATCAGTTCGCGGGTGACATGGCCGCTGACGCTGCCCAGGGCCAGCGCCAGGGCAATCAACGCCTGCAGGGTCTGGCACAGGGCGGCGACCTTGCGCCGGTCGTAGCGGTCGGCGACATGCCCGGTGTGCAGCATGAACAACACCCGGGGGGTAAATTCGACCAGGCCCACCAGGCCCAGGTCGAGCACGTTGCCGGTCAACTGGTAGAGGTGCCAGCCGATGGCCACGGTGAGCATCTGGAAGCCGCTGGCGGTGAACACCCGGGCCATCCAGAACGCGACGAACGGGCGGTGGTGACGCAGTAATTGCGGGGCTGAATCGGACATCGGTGGCCTGCAACCTCGGGAATAGAGGGGGCAGCAGCTTAACATCTGTTTGTAACATTTGGTTGCTGAAAGCGCGGTGGGACAGCGTTCCGGCCCCGGGTAAAGAGGGTGAGGCAACAGGTCACGCGGCAATCAACCACACATCCGAATGGGTCATTCGGGACTATGCTTCCAAACAGTCGTTGATCTGGGTCAATCCTTCCAGATGCAACGATTGGCCTTCGGGCCGGAATCCCTGCGATCGAACAGAACAATTCCAACGCGGCGCACTCGATACCCGTGGGGGCAGTGGGCGGCAAGGCCATGAGCCCGGTCGCCGGATTACCTGAAGAGGAAGCATCATGTTCGGATTGGAAGCCCTAGAGCTCGCCCGAATCCAGTTTGCCTTTACCGTGTCCTTTCATATCCTGTTCCCGGCCATCACCATTGGCCTGGCGAGCTACCTGGCGGTCCTCGAAGGCCTTTGGCTGAAGACCGGCGACAACACCTACCGTGACCTCTACCACTTCTGGTCGAAGATCTTCGCCGTCAACTTTGGCATGGGCGTGGTCTCCGGCCTGGTGATGGCCTACCAGTTCGGCACCAACTGGAGCCAGTTCTCCGACTTTGCCGGTTCGATCACCGGCCCACTGCTGACCTACGAGGTGCTGACGGCGTTCTTCCTCGAGGCCGGCTTCCTCGGCGTGATGCTGTTCGGCTGGCACCGGGTCGGGCGTGGCCTGCACTTCTTCGCCACCTGCATGGTGGCGCTGGGCACACTGGTGTCGACCTTCTGGATCCTCGCTTCCAACAGCTGGATGCAGACCCCCCAGGGCTACGAGATCGTCAACGGCCAGGTCATCCCGGTGGATTGGCTGGCCGTGATCTTCAACCCGTCGTTCCCCTACCGCCTGATGCACATGGCCACCGCGGCGTTCGTCGCCACCGCGTTCTTCGTCGGCGCCTCGGCGGCCTGGCACCTGCTGCGCGGGCGGGACAACCCGGCAGTGCGCAAGATGCTGTCGATGGCCATGTGGATGGCCCTGGTAGTAGCGCCGATCCAGGCCGTGATCGGTGACTTCCATGGCCTCAATACCCTGAAGCACCAGCCGGTGAAGATCGCCGCCATCGAGGGGCACTGGGAGAACAAGCCCGGCGAGCCGACCCCGTTGATCCTGTTCGGCATCCCCGACATGCAGGCCGAGACCACCCGCTTCAAGGTCGAGATCCCGGCCCTGGGCAGCCTGATCCTCACCCACAGCCTGGATAAACAGGTTCCGGCCATGAAGGAGTTCCCGCCTGAAGACCGACCCAACTCGACCATCGTGTTCTGGTCGTTCCGGATCATGGTCGGGCTGGGCATGCTGATGATCTTCATCGGCCTGTGGAGCCTGTGGCTGCGCAAGCGCGGCACCTTGTACAGCTCGCGGCCGTTCCTCTACCTGACCCTGTGGATGGGCCCCTCGGGGCTGATCGCCATCCTCGCCGGCTGGTTCACCACCGAAGTCGGGCGCCAGCCGTGGGTGGTCTACGGGCTGATGCGCACCGCCGATGGCGTGTCCAACCACAGCTATGCGCAACTCGGCTTCACCCTGGTGATGTTCGTGGTGGTCTATTTTGCGCTGTTCGGTACCGGCATCGGCTACATGATGCGCCTGGTGCGCAAAGGGCCGAAAACCGGCGAGGGCGATGAACACAACCCCGGTGGCCCAGGCCAGCAACGCACGCCGGCGCGGCCATTGTCCGCCGCCGATGACGGCCACGAGGCCGACTCCGCCAGCCTGAACAAGGGGAACTGAGATGGGTATCGATCTTCCGCTGATCTGGGCCGTGATCATCATCTTCGGCGTCATGATGTACGTGGTGATGGACGGCTTCGACCTGGGTATCGGCATGCTCTTCCCCTTCGTCAAGGACGAGCGTGACCGCGATGTGATGATGAACACCGTCGCCCCGGTATGGGACGGCAACGAAACCTGGCTGGTGCTGGGCGGCGCGGCGTTGTTCGGTGCCTTCCCGCTGGCCTACTCGGTGGTGCTCGAGGCGCTCTACCTGCCGTTGATCCTGATGCTGGTGGGGCTGATCTTCCGCGGCGTGGCCTTCGAGTTCCGCTTCAAGGCGCGGGCGCACAAGCGCCACATCTGGGACAAGGCATTCATCTGGGGCTCGCTGGTGGCGACGTTCTTCCAGGGCGTGGCGCTGGGGGCGTTCATCGAGGGCTTCAAGGTGGTGGACCGCAAGTACGCCGGCGGCACCCTGGACTGGCTGACGCCCTTTACCCTGTTCGCCGGCTTGGGCCTGATCGTCGCCTACACCTTGCTGGGCTGCACCTGGCTGATCATGAAAACCGAGGGGCCGCTGCAGCAGAAGATGCATGACGTGGCGCGACCCTTGGCGCTGGTGCTGCTGGCGGTGATCGGCATCGTCAGCCTGTGGACGCCGATCGCCTACCCACAGATCGCCGAGCGCTGGTTCAGCATGCCCAACCTGGTGTGGTTCATGCCGGTGCCGATCCTGGTGCTGGTGACTTTCTACGGCCTGCTCCGGGCGGTGCAACGCAATGCCCACTACACGCCGTTCCTGCTGACTCTGGTGCTGATCTTCCTTGGCTACAGCGGGTTGGGCATCAGCCTGTGGCCGAACATCATCCCGCCGTCGATCAGCATCTGGGATGCAGCGGCGCCGCCGCAGAGCCAAGGCTTCATGCTGGTCGGCACGCTGTTCATCCTGCCGTTCATCCTCGGCTACACCTTCTGGAGCTACTACGTGTTCCGCGGCAAGGTGACCCACGAAGACGGCTATCACTAGGAGCGCCGAGCGATGACTGTGGAACAGAAGAAACCGTTGTGGCAGCGCCTGGGCTGGTTGGTGCTGATCTGGGGGCTGAGCGTGGTGGCACTGGGCATCGTCGCCTATGGCATGCGCATGTTCATGAGTGCTGCCGGGTTGAGCACCCACTAAGTTGTCAGGGCCGCAAAGCGGCCCCATTCATTTGCGCGCTTTCAACACCACGAACTTCGGCGTCGCCGCCACCTGCTCGACGCCCCTGAACAGCCGCGCCAGCTTGCTGTGGTAGCCCAGGTGACGGTTGCCGACGATATACAGCGCGCCACCCACCTCCAGCGCCTCCCTGGCTTGCTGGAACATGCGCCAGGCGAGGAAGTCGCCGACCACTTGCTGCTGGTGGAACGGCGGATTGCACAGCACCACGTCCAGCGATTGCCTGGCTTGCCCGGCCAGGCCATCTGCCGCGTGGATCTCGACTGCCCGCCCGCCCAGCGCCGCCTGCCAGTTCTCCCGCGCCGACTGCGCCGCCATGTACGACTCGTCCACCAGGGTGTAGTGGGCATCCGGGTTGGCCAGGGCGCTGGCGATCGCCAGCACGCCGTTGCCGCAACCCAGGTCGGCCACCCGGGCCTGACCGAGGTCGCGCGGCAGGTGCGGGAGGAAGGCGCGGGTGCCGATGTCCAGGCCTTCGCGGCAGAACACGTTGGCGTGGTTGACCAGCTCCAGGGCCGGGGCGTCCAGGCGGTAGCGCGTCGGGTACGGCGAGCGGGCGAGCGGGCGAGCGTCGAGGGTGGCGGTGAGCAGCCGGGCTTTTTTCTGCGCCAGCGAGGCCTGCACCGGGCCGATGTACTTTTCCAGCAGGTCGCCTGCGGCGCGGGGCAGGTGCTTGATCATGGCCCCGGCGATCACCTGGGCCCCGGGCGCCAGGTGGCCTTGCAGGCGGATCAGTTGCTCTTCGAGCAAGGCCAGGGTCTTGGGCACGCGCACCAGCACGCGGTCGAACGGGCCGTGCCAGGCATCGCTGGCCGGCACGAACGGCACTGCATCGTAGGCTTGGCCGTTGCCTGCCAGGTTCTTTTCCAGGGCCATGCGCGCCAAGTGCGAATCACCGCTGCTGGTCACCTTCATCCGCCCGGCCAGGCTGGCGGCCAGGGCGCCGAAACTGTCGTTGAGCACCAGCACCCGGCAGTTGGCGTCAGGCTGCTGGGCCGCGAGGTGTTCCAGCAGGTACTGGTCGGCGGCATCGAACGCCAGCAGGGGGTCGTGGGCCTGCTCCGGTTGGCGGATCAGGTCGAGGTCGGCGAAGGGGCTGTTGAACAAGGGCATGACGTGGGGCTCTGTTGCGAATCTCCCCGGCACGGTGCGCGACGGGTTCGAGGGGGAGGATTCTACAGGCCTTTGTCGGGGGGAGGGGAATGCTCCAGCAGATCGTGGTCGCGCAGGCGATTGGCCGCGGCCATGCTGGTCTTGGCGCCGGTCTTCTTGCGCACATTGCCCATGTGGAAGTTCACCGTGCTGACCGACATCGACAGGGCCTTGGCCACTCGCTTGGCGCTCGACAGCTCGTCATAGGTCCTGATCACCTCAAGCTCACGTGGGCTCAGGCTCGGTGCTGGCGCGGGAGAGCAGATATCGGGCAGGTGGTGTTTGTAAAGCGCGCCATGGAGCCTGTTGCCAAGCAATAGCACCCAAGCCTCGTGCTCATAGAGCTCTTTGGCGCTGATAGGGCCATGGCTGCGGAATACGTTCACAACGGTCGAGTTCTGTCGGGCATCAAATATCGATTGGCTCCAGCCATGGCAGAAGGAGATACCAAACTCGGCCGCTGTTTCGCACAGCGGCATGGCCTCATCGAACAGGCGGCTGTGCCACACAAGTGGAAGCTCGCCATGACAATGACTATCAGGGTGATGGCTTTTTGATATTGATGGGTCGATATCAAAGAGCTTGTCAGCGATGTAACGTTGGTCCCAGGCAGGTGCAAAACTGCTGTAGTGATAAAAGTGCACTTTGTGCCCCGCCGCGCGCACGCGCAGTGTGACGCTCAGGCAATCCAGGCCTGCTATCAGTGATTGGGCATGTTTAATCAGCGCGCGAGGGCCGCCCTGCTTCAGCACTAGATCGAACTGCTCAGGTGTCCATTCTGGCATCGACATGGGTAACGCTCCATTTGGATCCATCGTTCCACAACACGGGACGAGTGTCGGAAAACTTCCCGTCCTGTGCTGGTTTTTTTTGTTATAGGTGTCGCGTTTTCATCGTGTTTTCATGTCAGCTTTTACGGATGCCCTACATTCCGGCGGTGTTTATCCTGGACGCTTTGCGCGACACTGGGCGCATCTGATTTCTGGAGCCCGTCATGACCGCCAGCGCCGACAAGTTCACCCGCCAGACCCTGCTCGACGTGCAGCCGTTGACCCCCAACCTGTTTTCCCTGCGAGTGACGCGCGACCCGGGCTTTCGCTTTCGTGCAGGGCAGTTCGCCCGGTTGGGCGTGACCAAGGCCGATGGCAGCGTGGTCTGGCGGGCTTACTCCATGGTTAGCGCCCCCCATGACGAATTCCTCGATTTTTTCTCCATCGTCGTGCCGGGCGGGGAGTTCACCAGTGAGTTGAGCCGGCTAGGCAAGGGTGACACCCTGCTGATCGACCGGCAGGCCTTCGGTTACCTGACCCTGGATCGCTTCGTCGGCGGCCGCGACCTGTGGTTGCTGGCCACCGGCACTGGCATCGCGCCCTTCATGTCGATCCTCCAGGACTTCGAGGCCTGGGAACGGTTCGACAACATCAAGCTGGTGTACTCGGTGCGCGAGGCGCAGGAACTGGCGTATGTCGACGAAATCGCCGGGCTGGAGCGGCGCGACTACCTGGCCGAGTTCGCCGGCAAGCTGCAGTTCATTCCGGTGGTCACTCGCGAGGGGCATCCGGGGGCGTTGAATGCGCGCATCACCACGCTGATCGAGAACGGCGAACTGGAACAGGCGGCGGGGTTGGCGCTGTCGCCGGAGCATTCGCGAATCATGCTCTGTGGTAACCCCGAGATGATCGACCAGACACGCAAGGTGCTCAAGGCACGCGACCTGCAGTTGAGCCTGAGCAAACGGCCGGGGCAAGTGGCGGTGGAGAACTACTGGTAACCCACCGGCCTGCACAAGCTTCACGCCTTGCTGCTGACCACCATCTTGCGCGCATGGGCCAGGGACTCCTTGGTCAGGTCGATTCCGCCGAGCATCCGCGCGACTTCCTCCACGCGCTCGCGCTTGCCCAGGCTGGCGACAGCGGTGTGGGTGGTATCGCTGTTGCGCACCTTGTGCACGAACAGGTGGTGATGCCCTTGAGCCGCCACTTGTGGCAGGTGGGTCACGGTCAGTACCTGGCCGCGCTCGCCGAGGCGGCGCAGCAGCTGGCCGACGATCTCTGCAGTCGGGCCGCCAATGCCCACGTCCACTTCGTCGAATACCAGGGTGGGAATGCGCGAGGTCTGCGCGGTGATCACTTGGATCGCCAGGCTGATACGCGACAGTTCGCCGCCCGAGGCGACCTTGGCCAAACCCTTGAGCGGCTGGCCGGGGTTGGCGCTGACCAGCAGTTCGACCTGCTCCAGGCCGTGGGGTGAAAGGTCGCCATTGTCGAAGGGCGTGAGTTCGATGCAGAAGCGCCCGCCGGGCATGCCCAGGCGCTGGATCTCCTGTTCCACCGCGGTGGCTAGCTGTTTGGCGGCCTGCTGGCGCAGGGCGCTGAGTTCGCAGGCCTTGTCTTTATAGTGCAGGGCGAATGCCGCCAGCTCCTCGCCCAGTCGCTCGAGCGACTCGTCGCTGGCGTTCAGGCTTTCCAGCTCCTCCATCAGGCGTTGCTGCAGGTGCGGCAGTTCGGTGGGGTGCACACGGTGCTTGCGGGCGAGGGTGTAGAGGGTGTCGAGGCGTTCCTCGAGGTCCTGCAGGCGCATGGGGTCGGCATCGAAGTGGTCGAGGAAGCGGTTGAGCTCGCCCACGGCTTCTTCTACCTGGATCTGTGCGCTGGCGATCAGGTTGACCGCTTCGCCGAGGGCCTTGGGGGCATTGGTTACGGCGGTCAGGCGGTTGAGGCTGACGGTCAGGGCGCTGAGCACATTGCCCGAGTCGCTTTCGCTGCATTGGTCGATCACCTGGCGGCAGATGCCGAACAGGGCTTCGGCATTGGTCAGGTTCTTGTGCTCTTGCTCCAGTTGCTCCAGTTCGTGCTCGCCCAGGCCGAGGTTGTCCAGCTCTTCCAGCTGGTAGCTGAGCAGCTGGTGGCGTGCGCGCTGCTCGTCTCCGGAGTTGCGCAGGTGCTCCAGCTCCTGGCGTGTCTGGTTCCAGCGCTTGGCGGCCAGTTGCACCTGGCGGGCCAGGTCGATGGCGCCGGCGTATTCGTCCACCAGGCGGCGGTGGGTGTCGGTTTTCAGCAGCGACTGGTGTTCATGCTGGCTGTGAATGTCGATCAGCAGCTCGCCCAGCGCCTTGAGATCGCCAAGCGGGCAGGGCGTGCCGTTGATGTAGCCGCGGCTGCGGCCTTCGGCGGTGATCACCCTGCGCAGAATGCACAGGCCGTCGCTTTCCAGGTCGCGCTCGGCGAGCCAGGCATGGGCCTCGGGGATGTCGACCAGGTCGAAGGTGGCGAGGATATCGGCCTTGTCGGTGCCTGGGCGCACCACGCCGCTGTCGGCGCGGTCGCCCAGGGCCAGGCCCAGGGCGTCGAGCATGATCGACTTGCCGGCCCCGGTCTCGCCGGTGATGACGGACATGCCGCGGGCGATCTCGAGGTCGAGGTGTTCGACGATGGCGTAGTTGTGAATGGACAGGTGCACCAGCATGGGGCGGCTCCCGAAGGGTCGTGTCTGGATATTTATACAGTGCTTTTTGCTGGTCTGCCAATAGCCGCCTGGCGAATGTGGAAAAGCACATTGCCCCTTGAAGCCGGTTTTTCCGACCCCATATAGCTGGCAAGACAAGGCGAGCCTGGCTCGCACAACAGAAATTGCGAAGGAGAAACCCGATGGCTGACGAACAGCTGGATGAGAAGAACCTGAATTCCGAAGAAGCAGGCGCCGTGAATGCCGAGGCCCGCGTCCAGGAGCTCGAGGAGCAGCTGGCCGCCGCCAAGGACCAATCCCTGCGCGTGGCCGCCGACCTGCAGAACGTGCGCCGCCGTGCCGAGCAGGACGTCGAGAAGGCGCACAAGTTCGCCTTGGAGAAATTCTCGTCCGACCTGCTGCCGGTGATCGACAGCCTGGAGCTGGCCCTGGCGCACTCCAGCGCCGAAGACGAGAACGTCAAGAAGATCCGTGAAGGTGTCGAGCTGACCCTGAAGATGTTCCAGGACACCCTCAAGCGCTACAACCTCGAAGCCGTCGATCCCCTCGGCCAGCCGTTCAACGCCGAGCACCACCAGGCAATGGCCATGCAGGAAAGCGACACCGCCGAGCCAAACAGCGTGCTCAACGTGTTCCAGAAAGGCTACCTGCTCAATGGCCGCCTGCTGCGCCCCGCCATGGTGGTGGTCAGCAAGGCCCCAAGCGCGCCGCAGCCGTCGATCAACGAACAGGCTTGAAATCCGTCGGGGCACCCCCATCTAGGTGTCAAGCCTTCAAGTATTACCGCAGTTGGCCAATGTAGTCGCTGCCACCAAATTCAAGTTTCGGGAGAATCAACATGGGTAAAATCATCGGTATCGACCTGGGGACCACCAACTCCTGCGTCTGCGTGCTGGAAAACGGCACCGCCAAGGTCATCGAGAACGCCGAAGGCGCGCGTACCACGCCTTCGATCATCGCCTACGCCAACGACGGCGAGATCCTGGTTGGCCAGTCGGCCAAGCGCCAGGCGGTCACCAACCCGCACAACACCCTGTTCGCGGTGAAGCGCCTGATCGGCCGCCGCTTCGAAGAAGACGTCGTGCAGAAAGACATCAAGCTGGTGCCTTACAAGATCGTCAAGGCCGGCAACGGTGACGCCTGGGTCGAGGCCTCCGGCAAGGAAATGGCCCCGCCGCAGATCAGCGCCGAAGTCCTGAAGAAAATGAAGAAGACCGCCGAAGACTACCTCGGCGAGCCAGTCACCGAAGCGGTCATCACCGTGCCGGCCTACTTCAACGACAGCCAGCGCCAGGCGACCAAGGACGCCGGCCGCATCGCCGGCCTGGACGTAAAACGCATCATCAACGAACCGACCGCCGCTGCGCTGGCGTACGGTATGGACAAGGCCAAGGGCGACCACACCGTCATCGTTTATGACCTCGGTGGTGGTACCTTCGACGTTTCGGTCATCGAAATCGCCGAAGTCGACGGTGAGCACCAGTTCGAAGTACTGGCCACCAACGGCGACACCTTCCTGGGCGGCGAAGACTTCGACATGCGCCTGATCGACTACCTCGTCGACGAGTTCAAGAAAGAGTCCGGCATGGACCTGAAGAACGATCCGCTGGCCCTGCAGCGCCTGAAGGAAGCTGCTGAAAAGGCCAAGATCGAGCTGTCCTCGGCCCAGTCGACCGACGTCAACCTGCCGTACATCACTGCAGACGCAACCGGTCCGAAGCACCTGAACGTGAAGATCTCCCGCGCCAAGCTGGAGTCGCTGGTCGAAGACCTGGTCAACCGTACCATCGAGCCTTGCCGCATCGCCCTGAAGGACGCCGGCATCGATGCCAGCAAGATCGACGACGTGATCCTGGTCGGTGGCCAGACCCGTATGCCGATGGTGCAGAAGGCCGTTGCCGACTTCTTCGGCAAGGAAGCGCGCAAGGACGTCAACCCGGACGAAGCCGTCGCCATGGGTGCTGCCATCCAGGGTGCCGTTCTGGCCGGTGACGTCAAGGACGTGCTGCTGCTGGACGTCAGCCCGCTGACCCTGGGTATCGAAACCATGGGTGGCGTGATGACCGCGCTGATCGAGAAGAACACCACCATCCCGACCAAGAAGTCGCAGGTGTTCTCGACCGCCGACGACAACCAGGGCGCCGTGACCATCCACGTGCTGCAGGGCGAGCGCAAGCAAGCTTCGCAGAACAAGTCGCTGGGCAAGTTCGACCTGGCCGATATTCCGCCAGCACCACGCGGCGTGCCGCAGATCGAAGTGACCTTCGACATCGACGCCAACGGCATTCTGCACGTCGGCGCGAAAGACAAGGCTACCGGCAAGGCGCAATCGATCGTGATCAAGGCCAACTCTGGCCTGTCCGACGACGAAATCGAGAAAATGGTCCGCGACGCCGAGGCCAACGCCGAGGAAGATCGCAAGTTCGAAGAGCTGGCCGCTGCCCGCAACCAGGGTGACGCGCTGGTCCACTCGACCCGCAAGATGGTCACTGAAGCCGGTGACAAGGTCACCGCTGAAGAGAAGACCGCGATCGAGGCTGCCGTGGTTGCCCTGGAAGCCGCCGTCAAGGGCGACGACAAGGCCGCCATCGACGCCAAGGTCGAAGAGCTGTCCAAGGTTTCGGCCCCTGTTGCCCAGAAGATGTACGCCGAGCAGCAGGCCGAGCAGCCACAGGGCGGCGCCCAGCAGCAGGCCGAGCCGGAAGCCAAGCACGATGACGTGGTTGACGCCGAGTTCGAGGAAGTGAAAGACAACAACAAGCAGTAATCCCTGCATGTTGTCGGCCAGTTCATCGCCGTTTGCCGGTGAACTGGTAGGATGTCGCCGCGCGGGGGCTTGCTCCCGCGTTGGCGTGTCTGGAACACGAGAATTATTTACAGCATCTGTCTGGGCGCATTCGCGTATGGCGGCAGGTGCTGACGGCATGGCGCACTGATGCGCGAAGGTATGCCGAACGCCCCCAAAGAGTGCAAATGACCTATGGCAAAGCGTGATTTTTATGAGGTCCTGGGTGTCGAGCGTGGCGCCAGCGAAGGCGATCTCAAGAAGGCCTACCGCCGTCTGGCGATGAAGTACCACCCGGACCGCAACCCGGGCGACAAAGAGTCCGAGGACCTGTTCAAGGAGGCCAACGAGGCCTACGAAGTGCTGTCGGATGCCAGCAAGCGCGCGGCCTACGACCAGTACGGCCACGCCGGCGTCGACCCGAGCATGGGTGGCGGCGGTGCCGGCTTCGGCGGCGCCAACTTCTCCGACATCTTCGGCGATGTCTTCAGTGACTTCTTCGGCGGCGGCCGTGGTGGTGGTCGTGGCGGTGCCCAGCGCGGCAGCGACCTGCGCTACACCCTCGAGCTCAACCTCGAAGAGGCGGTACGCGGCACCACGGTCAACATCCGTGTGCCCACGCTGGTCAACTGCAAGCCGTGCGATGGCTCCGGCGCCAAGAAGGGCTCGACCCCGTCGACCTGCCCGACCTGTGGCGGCATTGGCCAGGTGCGCATGCAGCAGGGCTTCTTCGCCGTGCAGCAGACCTGCCCGCGCTGCCATGGCCAGGGCAAGATCATCACCGATCCGTGCACCTCGTGCCACGGCGAGGGTCGTGTCGAAGAGTACAAGACCCTGTCGGTCAAGGTTCCGGCCGGCGTCGACACTGGCGATCGCATCCGTCTGTCCGGCGAAGGCGAGGCGGGCACTCACGGTGGTCCGACCGGCGACCTGTACGTAGTGGTCAGCGTGCGCGAGCACTCGATCTTCCAGCGAGACGGCAAGCACCTGTACTGTGAAGTGCCGATCAGCTACACCGACGCGGCCCTGGGCGGCGAACTGGAAGTGCCGACCCTCGATGGTCGGGTGAAGCTGAAAATCCCCGAAGGCACCCAGACCGGCAAGCAGTTCCGCCTGCGCGGCAAGGGCGTGGCGCCGGTGCGCGGTGGTGCGGCGGGCGACTTGCTGTGCCGGGTGGCGGTGGAAACCCCGGTCAACCTCAGCCGTCGCCAGCGTGAGCTGCTCGAAGAGCTGCGCGATTCCCTCGAGGGCGACAGCTCTCACTCGCCCAAGGCCAGTGGTTGGTTCGAAGGCGTGAAGCGCTTCTTCGGCGACCTCTGAGAAGGAACAGGCTATGCGACGTATTGCAGTGATGGGCGCCGCCGGGCGCATGGGCAAGGTGCTGATCGAAGCGGTGCAGCAGCAGGCACCCAAGGCTGGCCTGACCGCGGCTATCCACCGCCCGGACAGCTCGCTGGTCGGTGCCGATGCCGGTGAGCTGGCGGGGCTGGGGCGCATCGGCGTGACCATCTCTGACGACCTGGCCAAGGTCGTCGACGAGTTCGACGTGCTGATCGACTTTACCCATCCATCGGTGACCCTGAAGAACCTGGCCTTCTGCCGCAAGGCGGGCAAGGCCATGGTCATCGGTACCACCGGCTTCACCGTGGAGGAGAAAGCGCTGCTGGTCGAGGCTGGCAAGGATATTCCGATTGTCTTTGCCGCCAACTTCAGCGTTGGCGTCAACCTCAGCCTCAAGCTGCTGGACATGGCGGCGCGCGTGCTGGGTGACGATGTCGATATCGAGATCATCGAGGCCCACCATCGGCACAAGGTCGATGCGCCTTCGGGGACCGCGCTGCGCATGGGCGAAGTGGTCGCCAGTGCGCTGGGGCGTGACCTGCAGGAAGTGGCGGTTTATGGCCGTGAAGGCCAGACCGGCGCCCGCGACCGCAAGACCATCGGCTTCGCCACTGTGCGTGCCGGTGATGTGGTCGGTGATCACACCGTGCTGTTCGCCGCCGATGGCGAGCGCCTGGAGATCACCCACAAGGCCTCGAGCCGCATGACCTTTGCCAAGGGTGCGGTGCGCGCGGCGTTGTGGCTGGACGGGCGCGAGCCTGGGTTGTACGACATGCAGGACGTGCTCGAGCTGCGTTGATGCGGTCCCTGTAGGAGCGCCTTGTGTCGCGAAAGGGGCGCACAGCGGCCCCTGGACCTCTGAATCACTCAGAATTGCCGGGGCTGCTGCGCAGCCCTTTCGCGACACAAGGCCGCTCCTACAGGGCGGGCTCGTGTCGCTACTGTCGCAATCCTGCGTTTTAGAGACACAATCACGGTAGACCGAAAACGCATTTTTCTGTAAGCTACAGCTTTAGTGTGTCCACTAAAAGCGCGCAGACTAATTCAGCATAAAAGCGGGGTGACGTGTCCATACGTCATTCCGCTTTTTTGCAACCTGCGATCGCCCTTTCAGGCTTGATTTACGGGAGGTCTTCTTGACTAAGCCAGCCATACTCGCCCTTGCCGATGGCAGCATTTTTCGCGGTGAAGCCATTGGAGCCGACGGTCAGACCGTTGGTGAGGTCGTGTTCAATACAGCAATGACCGGCTACCAGGAAATCCTCACAGACCCTTCCTACGCCCAGCAAATCGTCACCCTGACTTACCCGCACATCGGCAACACCGGCACCACCCCAGAAGACGCCGAATCCAATCGCGTCTGGTCCGCCGGCCTGGTCATTCGTGACCTCCCGTTGCTGGCCAGCAACTGGCGCAACACCCAGTCGCTGCCTGACTACCTGAAAGCCAACAACGTCGTCGCCATCGCAGGCATCGATACCCGCCGCCTGACCCGCATCCTGCGCGAAAAAGGCGCCCAGAACGGCTGCATTCTCGCCGGTGACGACATCACCGAAGAGCAGGCCATCGCTGCCGCCCGCGCCTTCCCGGGCCTCAAGGGCATGGACCTGGCCAAGGTCGTCTCCACCAAGGAGCGCTACGAATGGCGCTCCAGCGTGTGGGAGCTGAAAACCGACAGCCACCCGACCCGCGAAGCCGCCGACCTGCCGTACCACGTGGTCGCCTTCGACTACGGCGTGAAGCTGAACATCCTGCGCATGCTGGTTGCCCGCGGTTGCCGCGTAACCGTGGTGCCGGCCCAGACCCCGGCCAGCGAAGTGCTCGCGCTCAACCCTGATGGCGTGTTCCTGTCCAATGGTCCTGGCGATCCGGAGCCGTGCGACTACGCGATCCAGGCGATCAAAGAGATTCTCGAAACCGAGATCCCGGTATTCGGCATCTGCCTGGGCCACCAACTGCTGGCCCTGGCTTCCGGCGCCAAGACCCTGAAGATGGGCCATGGCCACCACGGTGCCAACCACCCGGTCCAGGACCTGGATACCGGCGTGGTCATGATCACCAGCCAGAACCACGGGTTCGCCGTCGACGAAGCCACCCTGCCGGGCAACGTGCGCGCCATCCACAAGTCGCTGTTCGACGGTACCCTGCAGGGTATCGAGCGCACCGACAAGAGCGCGTTCAGCTTCCAGGGCCACCCTGAAGCGAGCCCGGGCCCGACCGACGTCGCGCCACTGTTCGATCGTTTCACCGATGCCATGGCCAAGCGCCGCTGAGCATCCTGCATCAAGGCCCTGGGCCGGCTCGCGCCGCGCCCGGAAGCGCCTGACCCAGATTGTTCAAGACGGCTTGCCGACTGACCCGCGGATTTGAGTGACAACCATGCCAAAACGTACAGACATCAAAAGCATCCTGATTCTCGGCGCTGGCCCGATCGTGATCGGCCAGGCCTGCGAATTCGACTACTCCGGCGCCCAGGCTTGCAAAGCCCTGCGCGAGGAAGGTTTCCGCGTCATCCTGGTGAACTCCAACCCAGCCACCATCATGACCGACCCGGCCATGGCCGATGCCACCTACATCGAGCCGATCAAATGGCAGTCGGTGGCCAAGATCATCGAAAAGGAGCGCCCGGACGCGGTGCTGCCGACCATGGGTGGCCAGACCGCGCTGAACTGCGCCCTGGACCTGGAGCGCCACGGCGTTCTGGAGAAGTTCGGCGTCGAGATGATCGGTGCCAACGCCGACACCATCGACAAGGCCGAAGACCGCTCGCGCTTCGACAAGGCGATGAAGGACATCGGCCTGGAGTGCCCGCGCTCCGGTATCGCCCACAGCATGGAAGAGGCCAACGCGGTTCTCGAGAAGCTCGGTTTCCCGTGCATCATCCGTCCGTCGTTCACCATGGGCGGCACCGGTGGCGGTATCGCCTACAACCGTGAAGAATTCGAAGAAATCTGCACCCGTGGTCTGGACCTGTCGCCGACCAAGGAGCTGCTGATCGACGAATCGCTGATCGGCTGGAAGGAATACGAGATGGAGGTGGTCCGCGACAAGAAGGACAACTGCATCATCGTCTGCTCCATCGAGAACTTCGACCCGATGGGCGTGCACACCGGTGACTCGATCACCGTGGCCCCGGCACAGACCCTGACCGACAAGGAATACCAGATCATGCGCAACGCCTCGCTGGCGGTGCTGCGTGAAATCGGTGTCGAGACCGGCGGTTCCAACGTGCAGTTCGGTATCTGCCCGAACACCGGCCGCATGGTCGTGATCGAGATGAACCCGCGGGTTTCCCGTTCCTCGGCCCTGGCATCGAAGGCCACCGGCTTCCCGATCGCCAAGATCGCCGCCAAGCTGGCCATCGGCTACACCCTCGACGAACTGCAGAACGACATCACCGGCGGCCGTACCCCGGCGTCCTTCGAGCCGTCGATCGACTACGTCGTTACCAAGCTGCCACGCTTCGCCTTCGAGAAGTTCCCGAAAGCCGACGCCCGCCTGACCACCCAGATGAAATCCGTGGGTGAAGTCATGGCCATCGGCCGGACCTTCCAGGAATCCCTGCAAAAAGCCCTGCGCGGCCTGGAAGTCGGCGCTTGCGGCCTCGACCCGAAAGTCGACCTGGCCAGCCCGGAAGCGGCCGGCATCCTCAAGCGCGAGCTGACCGTGCCAGGCGCCGAGCGCATCTGGTACGTCGCCGACGCCATGCGTTCGGGCATGACCATCGAGGAAATCTTTGCCCTGACCGGCATCGACCTGTGGTTCCTGGTGCAGATGGAAGACCTGATCAAGGAAGAAGAGAAGGTCAAGACCCTGGCCCTGTCGTCGATCGACAAGGACTACATGCTGCGCCTCAAGCGCAAGGGCTTCTCGGACCAGCGCCTGGCCAAGCTGCTCGGCATTACCGACAAGAACCTGCGTCGCCACCGCCACAAGCTCGAAGTGTTCCCGGTGTACAAGCGTGTCGACACCTGCGCCGCCGAGTTCGCCACCGACACCGCCTACCTGTACTCCACCTACGAGGAAGAGTGCGAGGCCAACCCGTCGACCCGCGACAAGATCATGATCCTCGGTGGCGGCCCGAACCGTATCGGCCAGGGCATCGAGTTCGACTACTGCTGCGTGCACGCCGCACTGGCACTGCGTGAAGACGGCTACGAGACCATCATGGTCAACTGCAACCCGGAAACCGTCTCCACCGACTACGACACTTCCGACCGCCTGTACTTCGAGCCACTGACCCTGGAAGACGTGCTGGAAGTCTGCCGCGTCGAGAAGCCGAAGGGCGTCATCGTCCACTACGGCGGCCAGACCCCGCTGAAACTGGCTCGCGCCCTGGAAGAGGCCGGCGTGCCGATCATCGGTACCAGCCCGGACGCCATCGACCGTGCCGAAGACCGTGAGCGCTTCCAGCAGATGGTGCAGCGCCTGAACCTGCTGCAGCCGCCAAACGCCACCGTGCGCAGCGAAGAAGAAGCCATCCGCGCTGCTGGCAGCATCGGTTACCCGCTGGTCGTGCGCCCATCCTATGTACTGGGTGGTCGGGCCATGGAGATTGTCTACGAACTGGACGAGCTCAAGCGCTACCTGCGTGAAGCGGTACAGGTCTCCAACGACAGCCCGGTACTGCTCGACCACTTCCTCAACTGCGCCATCGAGATGGACGTGGATGCGGTCTGCGACGGCACCGACGTGGTGATCGGCGCGATCATGCAGCACATCGAGCAGGCCGGCGTTCACTCCGGTGACTCGGCGTGCTCGCTGCCACCTTACTCGCTGAGCAAGGACGTGCAGGACGAAGTCCGCGTACAGGTCAAGAAAATGGCCCTGGAGCTGGGCGTGGTCGGCCTGATGAACGTGCAGCTGGCCCTGCAGGGCGACAAGATCTACGTGATCGAGGTCAACCCGCGCGCCTCGCGTACCGTGCCGTTCGTCTCCAAGTGCATCGGCACCTCCCTGGCGATGATCGCGGCCCGTGTCATGGCCGGTAAAACCCTGAAGGAACTGGGCTTCACCGAAGAAATCATCCCGAACTTCTACAGCGTCAAGGAAGCCGTCTTCCCGTTCGCCAAGTTCCCAGGGGTTGACCCGATCCTCGGCCCTGAGATGAAATCCACCGGTGAAGTCATGGGTGTCGGCGACAGCTTCGGTGAAGCCTTCGCCAAGGCCCAGATGGGCGCCAGCGAAGTGCTGCCGACCGGCGGTACCGCCTTCATCAGCGTGCGCGATGACGACAAGCCGCAAGTGGCTGGCGTCGCCCGCGACCTGATCGCCCTGGGCTTCGAAGTGGTCGCCACGGTCGGCACCGCCAAGGTGATCGAGGCCGCTGGCCTGAAAGTGCGCCGTGTGAACAAGGTGACCGAAGGTCGCCCGCACGTGGTCGACATGATCAAGAACGACGAAGTGTCGCTGATCATCAATACCACCGAAGGCCGCCAGTCGATCGCCGACTCCTACTCGATTCGTCGCAATGCGCTGCAGCACAAGATCTACTGCACCACGACCATTGCGGCCGGTGAAGCCATCTGCGAGGCGCTGAAATTCGGTCCGGAAAAGACCGTTCGTCGCCTGCAGGATCTGCATGCAGGACTCAAAGCATGAGCATTACCAAGTACCCGATGACCGTCCAGGGCGCTCGCGCCCTGGAAGAAGAGCACCTGTTCCTGAGCAAGACCGAGCGTCCGCGCCTGAGCCAGGCCATTGGTGAGGCCCGTGAGCTGGGCGACCTGAAGGAAAACGCCGAATACCATGCTGCCCGCGAGGAGCAGGGCATGGTCGAGGCGCGCATCCGCGACATCGAAGGCCGCCTGCAGAACTCGGTAGTGATCGACGTCACCACCATTGCCCACACCGGCAAGGTGATCTTCGGCACTACCGTCGATCTGGAAAACACCGAGACCGGCGATCAGGTGACCTACCAGATCGTTGGCGAGGACGAGGCAGACATCAAGAAGGGCAAGCTCTCGGCGAGCGCGCCGATCGCACGCGCGATCATCGGCAAGGAAGAGGGCGACACGGTCGTCGTCAAGACGCCAAGCGGCACCGTCGAGTACGAGATTGTCGAAGTCAAGCACATCTGACCGGCGCCTGCGGGCGCCATCCCTCGAGGGGATCCTCTGGCAGCTGGCCCAGGTGTTCTGGGTTGGCGGCCTGTGGGTGTTCCATGTGGGCCTGGTGCCGGCGCTCAAGGTCAGCGGCCTGGCACCGTTGCTGGTGCATGACATCGCCGGGCAGATCGACCGCTGGTTGATCGGCGTGGCGATGCTCGGGCTGGTGACCCAGCTGGCGGTATTGGCGAGGGTGGACGGCCTGGCGGCCTGGTGGCGGCAGTTCCGCGGCCAGATGCTGCTGCTCGGCCTTGGTGCCTGTGTCGGCTATTACACGCTGCGCTACGGCATTTCCGTGGGCGAGCGTTGGCAGATGTTCTGTTTCCTGGTGCTGGGCTTCTCAGGCATTGTCCTGGTGGCCCAGCCGGTCCCGGTCAGGGCGCGCCGGTAATCAGTTCACGATTACCGGGGCCGCTTTGCGGCCCTTTCGCGACACAAGGCCGCTCCCACAGGGATTGCACCGACCTATGGTGCAACGCGATCCCTGTGGGAGCGGCCTTGTGTCGCGATGGGCTGCGCAGCAGCCCTGCTACCGTTACTTGTAACGGTGGATATTGGACAGCTGCTTGTTCGGCTGCGGGTTCTTGCGATAGATCAGCGCTTTCTTGCCGATGGTCTGTACCAGTTCGGCGCGGCCAGCCTTGCACAGTTCGGCGATGGCTGCGGCACGTTCCTCGCGATCTTCCGAGCGGATCTCGACCTTGATCAGCTCGTGATCGGTCAGGGCGCGTTCCAGTTCGGCGATGACGCCTTCATTCAAACCATTGCCCGCGACGATCAGAACCGGCTTCAGGTCGTGACCAATCGATTTGTACTGCTTCTTCTGCTCGTTATTGAGCGGCATAATCTGACCCTTTTCGTCTGATTCTGTAAAATTGACGGGCATTTTACCCGAGGGCCTGTGGCTCCGCCCAGTCAAACACGACGCATATCATCGAGGTGCCCCGTGGTACAACGTTCCAAAAGCAGCGCCAACTGGCTGCGCGAACATTTCAACGACCCTTTTGTGAAGCAAGCACAGAAGGATGGCTACCGCTCGCGCGCGAGCTACAAACTGCTGGAGATCCAGGAGAAAGACCGCCTGATCCGCCCCGGCATGAGCGTGATCGACCTCGGCGCGGCCCCAGGTGGTTGGTCGCAGGTGACCAGTCGTCTGATTGGTGGCCAGGGCCGGCTGATCGCCTCGGACATTCTGGAAATGGACTCGATCCCCGATGTGACCTTCATCCAGGGCGACTTCACCCAGGACGAAGTGCTGCAGCAGATCCTCCAGGCGGTCGGCGATTCGCACGTGGACCTTGTGATTTCCGATATGGCCCCCAATATGAGTGGTACGCCCGCGGTGGACATGCCGCGCGCCATGTTCCTCTGTGAACTGGCCCTGGATCTGGCGACCCGCGTGCTCAAGCCCGGCGGGGATTTCCTGATCAAGATCTTCCAGGGCGAAGGTTTCGACATGTACCTCAAGGACGTGCGCAGCAAGTTCGACAAGGTGCAGATGCGCAAGCCTTCGTCCTCGCGGGATCGCTCCCGCGAACAGTACCTGTTGGGCAAGGGTTTCAAAGGAGCGTGAAAGGCGTGCTGCGGGGTTGCCGATAGTTATTTCCAATCGGCCGCCCCGTCTGGATCGTCCGAACTTCGTGTAGTCTAGCTTTCACAAAGGGTTACAGACGGTGCCTGCGGATGCGTGGGTAATGTAGTAAGTTAGGGCGATGAATATCATGCGAGGCACGGCTGCGTCGTGCGCCGGCCTCAGAGGGTAGCGAATTGAACGACATGGCAAAGAATCTGATCCTCTGGTTGATCATCGCCGCCGTCCTGGTGACGGTGATGAACAACTTCTCCAGCCCTAACGAGCCGCAGACCCTCAACTATTCCGACTTCATCCAGCAGGTCAAGGATGGCAAGGTCGAGCGCGTGACCGTCGACGGCTACATCATTACCGGCAAGCGCACCGATGGCGACAACTTCAAGACCGTGCGCCCGGCCATCACCGACAACGGTCTGATCGGCGACCTGGTCGACAACCACGTCACCGTCGAAGGCAAGCAGCCCGAGCAGCAGAGCATCTGGACGCAACTGCTGGTGGCCAGCTTCCCGATCCTGGTGATCATCGCCGTGTTCATGTTCTTCATGCGCCAGATGCAGGGCGGTGCCGGCGGCAAGGGCGGCCCGATGAGCTTCGGCAAGAGCAAGGCGCGCCTGCTCTCCGAAGACCAGGTCAAGACCACCCTGGCTGACGTCGCGGGCTGCGACGAGGCCAAGGAAGAAGTCGGCGAGCTGGTCGAGTTCCTGCGCGACCCGGGCAAGTTCCAGCGCCTGGGCGGGCGTATTCCCCGCGGCGTGCTGATGGTCGGCCCACCCGGTACCGGTAAGACCCTGCTGGCCAAGGCCATCGCCGGTGAAGCCAAGGTACCGTTCTTCACCATTTCCGGCTCCGACTTCGTCGAGATGTTCGTCGGCGTGGGTGCCAGCCGTGTCCGTGACATGTTCGAGCAGGCCAAGAAACACGCGCCGTGCATCATTTTCATCGACGAGATCGATGCCGTCGGTCGCCATCGTGGTGCCGGCATGGGCGGCGGTCACGACGAGCGTGAGCAAACGCTGAACCAGTTGCTGGTGGAGATGGACGGCTTCGAGATGAACGATGGCATCATCGTCATCGCCGCCACCAACCGTCCGGACGTCCTCGACCCGGCGCTGCTGCGTCCAGGCCGCTTCGACCGCCAGGTGGTGGTGGGCCTGCCGGATATCCGTGGTCGCGAGCAGATCCTCAAGGTGCACATGCGCAAGGTGCCGGTTGGCGAGAACGTCAACGCCGCGGTCATCGCCCGTGGTACGCCTGGCTTCTCCGGTGCCGACCTGGCCAACCTGGTCAACGAGGCTTCGCTGTTCGCCGCCCGTGCCGGCAAGCGCCTGGTGGAAATGAAGGAGTTCGAGCTGGCCAAGGACAAGATCATGATGGGCGCCGAGCGCAAGACCATGGTCATGTCCGAGAAAGAAAAGCAGAACACCGCCTATCACGAGGCCGGACACGCCATCGTCGGTCGTGTCGTGCCCGAGCACGACCCGGTCTACAAGGTGTCGATCATTCCCCGCGGCCGCGCCCTGGGCGTGACCATGTTCCTCCCGGAAGAGGACCGCTACAGCCTGTCCAAGCGTGCGCTGATCAGCCAGATCTGCTCGCTGTACGGCGGCCGTATCGCTGAAGAGATGACCCTGGGCTTCGACGGTGTCACCACTGGCGCGTCCAACGACATCATGCGTGCCAGCCAGATTGCCCGGAACATGGTCACCAAATGGGGCCTGTCCGAGAAGCTTGGCCCGCTGATGTACGCCGAAGAAGAGGGCGAGGTGTTCCTCGGTCGCAGCGCCGGCAGCCAGCACGCCAGCGTTTCCGGTGAAACGGCGAAGATGATCGACTCCGAGGTGCGCAGCATCATCGATCAATGCTACGCCACGGCCAAGCAGATCCTCACCGACAATCGCGACAAGCTCGACGCCATGGCCGAGGCCTTGATGAAGTACGAGACCATCGATGCCGATCAGATCGACGACATCATGGCCGGTCGCACCCCGCGCGAGCCGCGCGACTGGGACAACGATGCCGGCACCACCGGCACGCCGGCCTCCCAGGATGATCGTCCGGAATCGCCGATCGGCGGTCCAGCGGCTCAACACTAAGGGTTTCTATGACCTCACAGCAGTACCCGACCCGGTTGCCTTGCGGCAACCGGGTTCTTGATTTGTCCCGTACCCATGTCATGGGTATCCTCAATATCACCCCCGATTCCTTCTCCGACGGCGGGCGCTTCAGCCAGCGTGACGCGGCCTTGCGCCATGCCGAAGCGATGGTGGCGGCTGGCGCGACCCTGGTCGATGTCGGTGGCGAGTCCACCCGCCCAGGCGCCCGTGCGGTTTCACCAACAGAGGAGCTGGAGCGCGTGGCGCCGATCGTCGAGGCGATCAGCAGCCGCCTGGACGTGATCATCTCCGTCGATACCTCGACACCTGCGGTGATGCGCGAGTCGGCCCGCCTGGGCGCCGGCCTGATCAACGACGTGCGCGCCCTGGAGCGAGATGGTGCCTTGGACGCTGCAGCCGATACCGGCTTGCCGGTATGCCTGATGCACATGCGCGGCGAGCCGGGCACCATGCAGGACAATCCGCACTACGAGGATGTGACTGCCGATGTCACGCGCTATCTTGAACAGCGTATGGCCGTCTGCGCGGCGGCGGGCATCGCTGCCGAGCGCATCGTCCTCGACCCAGGCTTCGGTTTTGCCAAGACCCTTGAGCACAACCTGAGCCTGTTCAAGCACATGGAAGCGCTCTATCGCCTTGGGCGCCCACTGTTGGTGGGTGTTTCGCGCAAGAGCATGATCGGCCTCACGCTGGACCGTCCGGTCGGCGAGCGGCTCTACGGCAGCCTGGCCCTGGCCGCCCTGGCCATGACCAAGGGTGCGAGCATCCTGCGGGTGCACGACGTCGCTGAAACAGCTGACGTGGTCCGCATGATCGCCGCGGTACAGAACGCCGAATAAGAACATTGGAGTCACTATGAGCAGAAAATACTTTGGTACCGATGGTATCCGTGGTCGCGTCGGCCAGTTCCCCATTACCCCCGATTTCATGCTGAAGCTCGGCTGGGCCGCGGGCATGGCCTTCCGCAAGCAGGGCAACTGCCGGGTGCTGGTGGGCAAGGACACGCGAATCTCCGGCTACATGTTCGAATCGGCGCTGGAGGCCGGGCTTTCCGCGGCCGGCGCCGATGTGATGCTGCTCGGGCCGATGCCGACCCCGGCCATCGCCTACCTGACCCGCACCTTCCACGCCGAAGCGGGTATCGTCATCAGTGCCTCGCACAACCCGCACGACGACAACGGCATCAAGTTCTTCTCCGGCGCCGGCACCAAGCTGCCGGACGAAGTCGAGCTGATGATCGAGGAACTGCTCGACCAGCCGATGACCGTGGTTGAATCGAGCAAGCTGGGCAAGGTCTCGCGCATCAACGACGCGGCGGGGCGCTACATCGAGTTCTGCAAGAGCAGCGTGCCGAGCAGCACCAGTTTCGAAGGGCTGAAGATCGTCGTCGATTGTGCCCATGGCGCCACCTACAAGGTCGCGCCGAGCGTATTCCGCGAGCTGGGTGCCGAGGTCACGGTGCTGCATGCGGCGCCAGATGGCCTGAACATCAATGAAAACTGCGGTTCGACCCACATCGAGTCGCTGCAGGCTGCAGTGCTGGTCGGTCATGCGGATATCGGCATCGCCTTCGACGGTGATGGCGACCGGGTGCTGATGGTCGACCACACCGGTACCATCGTCGACGGTGACGAACTGCTGTTCATCATCGGCCGCGACATGCAGGAACGCGGCAAGCTCCAGGGCGGGGTCGTCGGCACGCTGATGAGCAACCTGGGCCTGGAGTTGGCGTTCAAGGAGCTGGATATTCCGTTCGTGCGTGCCAAGGTTGGTGACCGTTACGTGATGGCCGAGCTGCTCGAGCGCGAATGGCTGCTGGGTGGCGAGAACTCGGGTCATGTCGTCTGTGGCAGTCATACCACGACCGGTGACGCGATCATTGCCGCGCTTCAGGTACTGATGGCGCTCAAGCGTCGCGGTGAGAACCTGGCCCAGGCGCGCCAGGCCGTGCGTAAGTGCCCCCAGGTACTGATCAATGTGCGCTTCGCGGCGGGCAAGGCCGATCCGTTGGAAAACCCTCTGGTCAAGGAAGCCAGCGCCAAGGCCACCGAAGCCATGGCTGGCCGTGGTCGGGTGCTGTTGCGCAAGTCCGGCACCGAGCCGTTGGTGCGGGTAATGGTCGAGGGTGACGACGAAACCCAGGTGCGCGGCCATGCCGAAGCCCTGGCCAAGCTGGTTGAAGAAGTTTGTGCCTGAAAGAGGCTTGCCAGCGCAGATCGGGTTGGGTAAGATCTGCGCCCACTTTGACCGACGAGGTAAAGCATGCGTCGCCCCATGGTAGCTGGTAACTGGAAGATGCACGGTACCCGCGCTAGCGTCGTAGAGCTGACCCAGGGCTTGGGCGATCTGCCCCTGCCAAGCGGTGTGGTAGTCGCGGTGTTTCCACCGACCCTGTTCATCAATCAAGTGATCGATGGCCTGGAAGGCAAAGGAATCAGCGTAGGCGCACAGAATTCTGCAGTACAGCCTGAACAAGGCGCACTGACCGGCGAAGTTGCCCCGAGTCAGTTGGCTGAAGTCGGTTGCAAGTATGTGCTGGTTGGGCACTCCGAGCGTCGCCAGGTTATTGGCGAAAGTGACGAAGTGCTGAATCAAAAGTTTGCAGCGGCGCAGCAAAGTGGTTTGACGCCAGTGCTCTGTATAGGGGAAACTCTCGCAGAGCGCGAAGCCGGCGAGACGCTTGAAGTTGTAGGGCGTCAACTAAGCAGTGTTATCGACGTGTTCGGTATCAAGGCTTTCGCCAATGCAGTTATTGCCTATGAGCCTGTTTGGGCCATCGGTACTGGTTTGACGGCCTCGCCACAGCAAGCCCAGGATGTGCATGCAGCCATCCGCAAGCAGTTGGCGGCGAAGGACGCCGAAGTTGCAGAAAGTGTGCAGCTTCTCTACGGCGGCAGCGTGAAGGCGGCCAATGCGGCCGAACTGTTCGGCATGCCGGATATCGATGGGGGGCTCATTGGTGGAGCGTCCCTGAACGCAGACGAATTCGGTGCAATTTGTCGCGCCGCAGGAAACTGAACAAATGCTGGAAACAGTCGTAGTTGTTTTTCATCTGTTGGCGGCGCTGTCACTGGTAGTTATGGTGCTGCTGCAACAGGGTAAAGGTGCGGAAGCAGGTGCATCTTTCGGCGCAGGTGCTTCAAATACTGTGTTCGGAAGCCAAGGTTCCGCTACCTTTTTGAGTAAAGTTACTGCTATACTTGCTGCCACTTTCTTTTTGACTGCACTTGGGTTAGGATACTTCGCCAAGCAGCAGGCTCACCAGCTGACTCAAGCTGGTCTGCCAGATCCAGCAGTGCTGGAAGTCAAAGAGCCAAAGCCGGCAGTCAATGATGATGTACCGGTGCTCCAACAGCAGAAGAGCGAAACCACCAACGCTGGTGACGTACCTCCTCCGGCCAAAGAGCAGCAGTAACGGGTTTCAAGAAGTAGTATTGCCGAGGTGGTGGAATTGGTAGACACGCAACCTTGAGGTGGTTGTGCCCATAGGGTGTAGGGGTTCGAGTCCCCTTCTCGGTACCAATTGAAGCATGAGAGCCCGCTTTAGCGGGCTTTCTTGCAGGTGGAGGTTGGATTGACCCTGCACAGGGTTCGGTCTTATACTTTCGCCCCAGCTTTGTCGCGGGGTGGAGCAGCTTGGTAGCTCGTCGGGCTCATAACCCGAAGGTCGTTGGTTCAAATCCAGCCCCCGCAACCAGCTTCAGCAGAGCCCCTTTTCAGGGGCTTTTTGCTAGCCGACAGTTTTCGGCGCCGTTGTCCAACGGCGCTTTCAGGGATGGGCGCTTCGCCCATTTTTTATTTGCACAGCATGCACGAGGGGGTTCAGGTGTCGAGCAAGCTAGAACAGTTGCAGGCCTTGTTGGCCCCGGTGGTCGAGGGTCTGGGCTATCAGTGCTGGGGGATCGAATACGTTTCCCAGGGTAAGCATTCGGTACTGCGCATCTACATCGACAAGGATGGCGGCATCCTGGTGGAGGACTGCGAAGCGGTCAGCCGTCAGGCCAGCGCGATTCTCGACGTGGAAGATCCGATCAGCAGTGAATACACCCTCGAAGTTTCTTCGCCTGGCATGGATCGCCCACTGTTCACTCTGGAACAGTTTGCCTCGCATGCCGGCGAACAAGTGAAGATCAAGCTGCGTTCACCCTTCGAGGGTCGTCGTAACTTCCAGGGCCTTCTCCGTGGTGTGGAGGAGCAGGATGTGGTGGTCCAGGTGGACAACCAGGAGTTCCTGCTGCCGATCGACTCGATCGACAAGGCCAATATTATTCCCAGTTTTGACTGAGACGTGCCGGGCCCGGTGGACTTTCCGGGGCCAATGGCTTGCGCAAGGCGAGGCGTACGATGAGCAAAGAAGTACTGCTGGTTGTTGAATCGGTATCCAACGAAAAAGGTGTACCGCCAGGCGTCATTTTCGAAGCGCTGGAAGTGGCCCTGGCCACTGCAACCAAAAAACGTTTTGAGGACGAAGTCGACCTGCGTGTGGAAATCAACCGCCACACCGGTAGCTACGAGACCTTCCGCCGCTGGACCGTGGTCGATGAAAACGACCTGGACGATCCGGCAATCGAGACCTGGCTGGAAAAGATCCAGGACACGCACCCGGACGCCAAGGTCGGTGACGTGATCGAAGAGAAGATCGAGTCGATCGAGTTCGGCCGCATCGCCGCCCAGACCGCCAAGCAGGTCATCGTGCAGAAGGTCCGCGAGGCCGAGCGCGCACAGGTGGTCGACGCCTACCGCGAACGCGTCGGCGAGATCATCTCCGGCACCGTGAAGAAAGTCACCCGCGACAACGTCATCGTCGATCTGGGCAACAACGCCGAGGCGTTGCTGGCCCGCGAAGACATCATTCCCCGTGAGACCTTCCGGGTTGGCGTGCGCCTGCGCGCGCTGCTCAAGGAAATCCGCACCGAAAACCGCGGCCCGCAGCTGATCCTGTCGCGCACCGCGCCGCAGATGCTGATCGAGCTGTTCCGCATCGAAGTGCCGGAAATCGCCGAAGGCCTCATCGAAGTCATGGCCGCCTCCCGTGATCCGGGTTCGCGTGCCAAGATCGCCGTCCGCTCCAAGGACAAGCGCATCGACCCGCAAGGTGCCTGCATCGGCATGCGCGGTTCGCGCGTCCAGGCCGTATCCGGCGAGCTGGGTGGCGAGCGTGTGGATATCGTCCTGTGGGACGAGAACCCGGCGCAGTTCGTCATCAACGCCATGTCGCCGGCAGAGGTTGCCGCGATCATCGTTGATGAAGATGCCCATGCGATGGACATCGCCGTGGCCGAGGACAACCTGGCCCAGGCCATCGGACGTGGCGGCCAGAACGTCCGTCTGGCCAGCCAGCTGACTGCATGGACCCTGAACGTGATGACCGAGAAGGACATCCAGGCCAAGCAACAGGCTGAGACAGGCGACATCCTGCGTAACTTCATCGAGGAACTGGAAGTCGACGAAGAACTGGCACAAGTGCTGGTCGACGAAGGCTTCACCAGCCTCGAGGAAATTGCTTACGTACCGTTGGAAGAAATGCTCAACATCGATGGCTTTGACGAGGACATCGTCAATGAGCTGCGCGCTCGTGCCAAGGACCGTTTGTTGACCAAAGCCATCGCTACCGAAGAAAAACTGGCAGACGCCCATCCGGCCGAAGACCTGCTCTCCCTCGAGGGCATGGACAAGGACCTGGCGGCGGAACTGGCGGTGCGCGGCGTGGTTAACCGCGAAGACCTGGCCGAGCAGTCGATTGACGACCTGCTCGACATCGACGGCATCGACGAAGAGCGTGCCGGCAAGTTGATCATGGCCGCCCGAGCCCACTGGTTCGAGTAATTAGGCGCGGCCTGAGGAGAGAAGTGCATGACGCAAGTCACGGTGAAAGAACTGGCCCAAGAGGTCGAGGCACCGGTAGAGCGCCTGCTGCAGCAGATGCGTGAGGCAGGTCTGCCGCACACCGACGCCGGTCAGGTAGTGACCGATAATGAGAAGCAGACCCTGCTGACCCATTTGAAGAGCAGCCACAAGAGCAAGGCGGAAGAGCCGCGCAAGATCACCTTGCAGCGCAAGACCACCAGCACTCTGCGTGTCGCCGGTAGCAAGAGCATCAGCGTAGAAGTACGCAAGAAGAAAGTCTTCGTGCAGCGCAGCCCGGAAGAGATCCAGGCTGAGCAGAAGCGCGAGCAGGAAGAGCGCCGCGCCGCTGAAAACGCCGCGCGCGAGAAGGTCGAGGCCGAAGTGCGCCAGCGCAACGAGGAGCAGGCTCGCCGTCAGGCCGCCGAAGCCCCGGCTGCGGCGCCTGCGCCCAAGGCTGAACCCGCTCCTGTCGCTGCCCCGGTAGTGGCCAACGCGCCGGTGTCCGAAGACGCCGCCGCGCGTGCTGCCGAGCGCAAGAAAGACGAGACCCGTCGCAACGAAAGCCGTACCCGTGATGACGATCGTCGCGGTGGTGGCCCAGCGGCTGCCGGCCGTGGCGATGCGCCGCGCATGTCGGTCAAGGTCAAGGTCAAGGAGAAGGAAAAGGCTCCGACCCCTCGCGCCGCACCCCGTACCACCGACGAGGAAAGCGATGGCTTCCGTCGTGGCCGCGGTGGCAAGGGCAAGGGCAAGAAGCGCAATGCGCATGGCTTCCAGAGCCCGACGGGTCCGGTCATTCGTGACGTGACCATCGGCGAGACCATCACCGTCTCGGAACTGGCGCAACAGATGTCGGTCAAGGCCGCTGAAGTCGTCAAGTTCATGTTCAAGCTGGGTACCCCGGTCACCATCAACCAGGTGCTCGACCAGGAGACCGCGCAGCTGGTCGCCGAAGAGCTGGGCCACAAGGTCACCCTGGTCAGCGACACCGCCCTGGAAGACTCCCTGGCCGAATCGCTGAAGTTCGAAGGCGAGACCACCTCGCGTGCGCCGGTCGTGACCGTCATGGGCCACGTCGACCACGGCAAGACCTCGCTGCTCGACTACATCCGTCGTGCCAAGGTCGCCGCTGGCGAAGCCGGTGGTATCACCCAGCACATCGGTGCCTACCACGTCGAAACCGACCGTGGCATGGTTACCTTCCTCGACACCCCGGGCCACGCAGCGTTCACCCAGATGCGCGCACGTGGTGCCAAGGCCACCGACATCGTCATCCTGGTGGTGGCGGCGGACGACGGCGTGATGCCGCAAACCCGCGAAGCCGTGCAGCATGCCAAGGCCGCTGGGGTACCGCTGGTCGTGGCCGTGAACAAGATCGACAAGCCAGGTGCAGACCTCGATCGCATCCGTAACGAGCTGTCCGTCGAAGGCGTGACCTCTGAGGAATGGGGTGGTGACACGCCGTTCGTCAAGGTTTCGGCGAAGATGGGTACCGGTGTCGACGAGCTGCTCGAAGCTGTCCTGCTGCAGGCCGAGATCCTCGAACTCAAGGCCACCCCGACCGCTCCAGGTCGTGGCGTGGTGGTCGAGTCGCGTCTGGACAAGGGCCGTGGCCCGGTGGCGACCATCCTGGTTCAGGACGGTACCCTGCGTCAGGGCGACATGGTCCTGGTCGGCTCCAACTATGGCCGCGTGCGTGCCATGCTCGACGAGAACGGCAAGCCTGTGAAGGAAGCTGGCCCGTCGATTCCGGTCGAGATCCTCGGCCTGGACGGCACCCCGGATGCCGGTGAAGAGATGTCGGTGGTTGCCGACGAGAAGAAAGCGCGTGAAGTTGCGCTGTTCCGTCAAGGCAAGTTCCGTGAGGTCAAGCTGGCCCGTGCTCACGCCGGCAAGCTGGAAAACATCTTCGAGACCATGGGTCAGGAAGAGAAAAAGACCCTCAACATCGTCCTCAAGACCGACGTGCGCGGTTCGCTCGAGGCGCTGCAAGGTTCGCTCGGCGGCCTGGGCAACGACGAAGTTCAGGTGCGCGTCATCGGTGGCGGCGTCGGTGGTATCACCGAAAGCGACGCCAACCTGGCGCTGGCTTCGAATGCAGTACTGTTCGGCTTCAACGTGCGTGCCGATGCCGGCGCGCGCAAGATCGTCGAGCAGGAAGGTCTGGATATGCGTTACTACAACGTGATCTACGACATCATCGAAGACGTCAAGAAGGCCCTGACCGGCATGCTCGGCAGCGATGTTCGCGAGAACATCCTGGGTGTCGCCGAAGTGCGTGACGTGTTCCGTTCGCCGAAGTTCGGCGCCATCGCTGGCTGTATGGTCATCGAGGGTACCGTGTACCGCAACCGTCCGATCCGCGTACTGCGCGACGACGTGGTGATCTTCGAAGGCGAACTGGAATCGCTGCGTCGCTTCAAGGACGATGCCTCCGAAGTGCGTAACGGCATGGAGTGCGGTATTGGCGTCAAGAGCTACAACGACGTCAAGGTCGGCGACAAGATCGAAGTCTTCGAGAAAGTCCAGGTGGCTCGTACCCTGTAAGGGCCGAGCGTGGTGCAGGCCCCGCCCCAGGGCGGTTGCCGGCACCTCTGAAGGTAGCGCCCGGTCAGGCTTTCCGCTTGACCGGGCGTTTGCCGCTTTAAGATACAGGTAGCAAGAATGGCAAAAGAATACAGCCGTACCCAACGTATCGGTGATCAGATGCAGCGTGAGCTGGCCGAGCTGATCCGCCGCGAAGTCAAAGACCCGCGCGTCGGCCTGGTGACCATCACCGCCGTCGACGTCAGCCGTGACCTGGGCCATGCCAAGGTGTTCATCACCGTGATGGGCCAGGACGGTACCGACGCCGTGCCGCAGACCCTCAAGGCCCTCAACAGCGCCGCGAGCTTCCTGCGCCTGCACCTTGGCCGCGTCATGCAGTTGCGCAGCGTGCCACAGCTGCATTTCCACTTCGATGAGAGTGTCAGCCGTGGTGTCCACCTGTCGGCGCTGATCGAACGTGCGGTGGCCGAAGACCGCCTGCACAAGGATGCCGACGAGCCGGACACCAAGGAGTAAGCGGTGGCCCAGGTCAAACGTATCCGCCGCAACGTCAGCGGCATCATCCTGCTCGACAAGCCGCTGGGGTTCACCTCCAACGCCGCGCTGCAGAAAGTTCGCTGGCTGCTCAATGCCGAGAAGGCCGGCCACACCGGCAGCCTCGACCCCTTGGCCAGTGGCGTGCTGCCGCTGTGCTTCGGCGAGGCGACCAAGTTTTCCCAGTACTTGCTCGATTCCGACAAGGGCTATGAAACGGTCATGCAGATGGGGCAGACCACGACCACGGCGGACGCCGAGGGCGAAGTGCTGCAAACCCGGGAAGTGACCGTTGGTCGCGCCGACATCGAAGCGGTGATTCCGCGTTTTCGGGGTGAAATCAAGCAGGTACCGCCGATGTACTCGGCCCTCAAGCGCGATGGCCAGCCACTGTATAAACTGGCGCGTGCAGGAGAGGTAGTGGAGCGCGAGGCGCGTTCTGTTACTATTGGCCGCTTGGAGTTGCTCGAGTGCGAAGGCACCCGTGCGCGCCTGTCGGTGGGTTGCAGCAAAGGCACCTATATCCGCACCCTGGTGGAGGATATCGGTGAGGCGTTGGGCTGTGGTGCCTACGTTGCCGAACTGCGCCGGACCCAGGCCGGGCCCTTCGCGCTGGCACAGACCGTGACGCTCGAGGAACTCGAACAGGCCCACGCCGAAGGTGGCAACGAAGCGCTCGATCGCTTCCTGATGCCCTCGGACAGCGGCCTGCAGGACTGGCCCCTGGTGGTGCTTTCCGAGCACAGCGCGTTCTACTGGCTGCATGGCCAGGCGGTACGCGCCCCGGATGCGCCACAGTTCGGCATGGTCCGGGTACAGGATCACAACAATCGCTTCATCGGTATCGGTGAGGTGAGCGAGGACGGGCGCATTGCGCCGCGTCGACTGATTCGGTCGGAATGACCGGAACCATCGGTGCAGGCTTCGGCTGAAACCGGTGGACTCGAGGGTGGCTGTTATTAGGCACGGTCACACCTCTTCTTATTAATACGGGGACTTGTCCCTGGCCTATTGGAGACCGTTCGCGGGATCCGTTTATCAGGAGAAGCCAAATGGCCCTCAGCGTCGAAGAAAAAGCTCAGATCGTTGCAGACTATCAGCAAGCCGCCGGCGACACCGGTAGCCCGGAAGTACAGGTTGCTCTGCTGACCTTCAACATCAACAAGCTGCAAGGCCACTTCAAGGCCAACGAAAAAGACCACCACTCCCGTCGTGGTCTGATCCGTATGGTCAACCAGCGTCGTAAGCTGCTGGACTACCTGAAGGGCAAGGACACCACTCGTTACAGCGCCCTGATCGGTCGCCTGGGCCTGCGTCGCTAATAGCGGCCTGGCCAGTGGTGTTGCATGGCGTGTCGCATTCCTCGGCAAGGCTGCCTGGCAGCCCTGCCGTTGGACACGCCGCGCGATCTGCGAGGTTGGCAGCCTGGTCTGCCGAGCGGTTCATCCGCTCGGCGCCAGGCTCCCAGCCTCGTGTTGTATCTGGACGGTCGATGGGGCCGATTCCCCGTACTGCCCAAGAATTCGCAAGAACCAGTTCCCCCAAGAGCCACTGAAAAAGGTAGGAAACCGTGAACCCGGTAATCAAGACGTTCCAGTTCGGTCAATCGACCGTTACTCTCGAAACGGGCCGCATTGCCCGTCAGGCCACCGGCGCCGTGCTGGTCACCGTCGACAACGATGTCACCGTGCTGGTGACCGTGGTCGGTGCCAAGCAAGCCGATCCGGGCAAGGGCTTCTTCCCGCTGTCCGTGCACTACCAGGAAAAGACCTACGCCGCCGGCAAGATCCCTGGTGGTTTCTTCAAGCGTGAAGGCCGTCCTTCCGAGAAGGAAACCCTGACCTCGCGCCTGATCGACCGTCCGATCCGCCCGCTGTTCCCAGAAGGCTTCATGAACGAAGTGCAGGTTGTCTGCACCGTCGTCTCCACCAGCAAGAAGACCGATCCGGACATCGCTGCGATGATCGGTACCTCGGCTGCCCTGGCCATTTCCGGCATTCCGTTCGAAGGCCCGATCGGCGCAGCCCGCGTCGCCTTCCACGAAAGCACCGGCTACCTGCTGAACCCGACCTACGAGCAACTGGCTGCCTCGAGCCTGGACATGGTCGTCGCCGGTACCGAGTCCGCCGTACTGATGGTTGAATCGGAAGCCCAAGAGCTGACCGAAGACCAGATGCTGGGCGCCGTCCTGTTCGCCCACGACGAATTCCAGGCCGTCATCAAGGCGGTCAAGGAGCTGGCTGCCGAAGCCGCCAAGCCGACTTGGGACTGGAAGCCTGCCGTTGCCAACACCGAGCTGTTCAACGCCATCCGCGCCGAATTCGGCGAAGCGGTGTCGCAGGGCTACACCATCACCGTCAAGGCCGACCGCTACGCGCGTCTGGGCGAGCTGCGCGACCAGGCCGTTGCCAAGTTCTCCGGAGAAGAAGGCCAGCCATCGGCCGGCGAAGTCAAAGACATCTTCGGCGAGATCGAATACCGCACCGTTCGCGAAAACATCGTCAACGGCAAGCCACGTATCGACGGCCGTGACACCAAGACCGTGCGTCCGCTGAACATCGAAGTCGGTGTGCTGCCCAAGACCCACGGCTCGGCCCTGTTCACCCGTGGCGAAACCCAGGCCCTGGTCGTCGCGACCCTGGGTACCGCCCGTGACGCCCAGCTGCTGGACACCCTCGAAGGCGAGAAGAAAGACCCCTTCATGCTGCACTACAACTTCCCGCCGTTCTCGGTGGGCGAGTGTGGCCGCATGGGCGGTGCCGGTCGTCGTGAAATCGGTCACGGCCGTCTGGCCCGCCGTTCGGTCCAGGCCATGCTGCCGGCCGCCGACGTGTTCCCGTACACCATCCGCGTGGTCTCGGAAATCACCGAATCCAACGGTTCCAGCTCCATGGCTTCGGTCTGTGGCGCTTCGCTGGCCCTGATGGACGCCGGTGTGCCGATGAAAGCCCCGGTTGCCGGTATCGCCATGGGCCTGGTCAAGGAAGGTGACAAGTTCGCCGTCCTGACCGACATCCTCGGTGACGAAGACCACCTCGGCGACATGGACTTCAAGGTAGCCGGTACCGCCAAAGGCGTTACCGCGCTGCAGATGGACATCAAGATCAACGGCATCACCGAAGAGATCATGGAAATCGCCCTGGGCCAGGCCCTGGAAGCGCGCCTGAACATCCTCGGCCAGATGAACCAGATCATCGGCGAGTCGCGTACCGAGCTGTCGGCCAACGCCCCGACCATGATCGCGATGAAGATCGACACCGACAAGATCCGTGACGTCATCGGCAAAGGCGGCGCCACCATCCGCGCCATCTGCGAAGAGACCAAGGCTTCGATCGACATCGAAGACGACGGTTCGATCAAGATCTTCGGCGAAACCAAGGAAGCGGCGGATGCTGCCAAGCAGCGCATCCTGGGCATCACCGCCGAGGCCGAGATCGGCAAGATCTACGTCGGCAAGGTCGAGCGCATCGTCGATTTCGGCGCCTTCGTCAACATCCTGCCGGGCAAGGACGGCCTGGTGCACATCTCCATGCTGAGCGATGCTCGCGTCGAGAAAGTCACCGACGTGCTGAAGGAAGGCCAGGAAGTCGAAGTGCTGGTACTGGACGTGGACAACCGCGGCCGTATCAAGCTGTCGATCAAGGACGTCGCTGCCGCCAAGGCATCCGGTGTCTAAGCCCTGAGCGGCTGAAGAAGGACCCTTCGGGGTCCTTTTTTTTGGCCTGCCGCGGCCCCCGCAGGGCTGGCGAAGCAGGCGGCGCGACGATTGGTTCGCCGGCAAGCCGGCTCCTACGGGGTTTTGGCCTTGCATCTTGCATTCAGGTTTGCGCCGCAGCTTGCAAAATGCACGACGCCAAGTATTTTGGAATCTAGCTAAGTTATTGATTTATAAGGAATCAAGCGAAACGAAAAAACTGGCACAGCCCCTGCAACATCACTCCTACCTGACGCCAGGAACCACGGCGCAGACCTTTCGAAAAACAGGAGTGACTCACATGAAGAAGTTCGCCATTGCTGCCGCTACTGCTACCGCTCTGACCCTGACCATGGCCAACGCAGCTTTCGCTGCCCAGTCCACCCAGGCCCCGATGACGCTTGCGGCCGGTGAGGTGACCAAAGCCAAGGAAGCCACTTCCGACACCTGGATCACCACCAAGGTGAAGGCTGACCTGATGACCGAGAAAGGCGTGCCAGGCAGTGACATCAAGGTCGAAACCAACAAGGGTGTAGTGTCGCTGTCCTCGGACGTGGCCATCACCGATGCGCAGAAAGAGATGGCAGTGGCCATCGCCAAGAAGATCAAAGGCGTGCAGGCCGTCTCGGCGGATGGCCTGAAGTCTGAATAAGGAATGTCCCGTCGGCCAAAAGGAGTTGGCCACCCCTTCAAGCAAAAGCCCCGGCATCTGCCGGGGTTTTTGTGCATGCCCGCCTCAACACTCTCACCGCTGCGGATTACACGCGACCACATCGCCCTCGAAGCACACCTGCTCGACAATCAACGGCTCCACCAATGGCCGACTGTCGCGAAAATGCGCGGTCTGGGTATGGGCGTCGTACGCGGCATCGTCCTGGTAGATCTCGTACAAGTAAATCACGTCGGGGTCATCCCGGTCCTGCGCTACATCGAACACCAGGCAGCCCGGCTCGGTGGCCACCGAGGCGGCGGCATTGGCCTGGATGGCGCTCAGGAAGGCATCGGCACTGCCGGGTTTGACGCGGGTCTTGATAAACAGGCTATACACAGGGTGCTCCTTTTGTTTTAAATTCACAGTAGAATTGTATACAAAAAAGGAGCCTTGCCCATGTCCGATCTACCTGTGCGTCCTGGTCGCTTGAATGGCCTGCGTCACATTGCCCTGTTGGTCCCCAACCTGGAGGAGTGCGAGCGTTTCTATGTCGATGTGCTGGGCATGGAGGTGCTGAACCGGGCCAACGAAGACCTGGTGTACCTGACCTGCGGCAACGACAACCTGTCGCTGGGGCGCGGGGCAGGGGCGGCCAATGGGCTGCAGACCCTGGATCACTATGGCTTCATTGTCGACAGCGTCGAGGAACTGGAGGCCTGGTACCAGTACTTCAAGGCCCGTGGGGTGACCTTGCTGGATCGTCCGTTCAACCATGGCGATGGCGCGCGCAGCTTCCATTTGCTGGATCCGGCGGGGAACAAGGTGCAGCCGCTGTATCACCCGGCGGTGTCGGGGCAGCGGCTGGCCTGAGGGAATGCTGTAGGAGCCGGCCTTGCCGGCGAACACCGGCTTGGCCGGTGCCTGCTTCGCCAGCAAGGCTGGCTCCTACAGGCGAACGCGGATCGGATACCTACTCGGCATCCAGGTGCATCGGCGTCACCACGCGCCCGTCGCTTTCGGCCTGACCGAGGTTGGTGTCGATGAAGTACACCCGGTCATCCTCAAGCTGCCCCTTGTCCACCAGGTAATCCTTGATGCTGCTGGCACGCGCCTGGCCAAGGTTGCGCAGCAACACGGCGCTCTGCGCCCAGGACGTGATCACCGCCTCGCGCAGCTTGGCGGTGCGCTCGTCGCGGCCGAGCTTTTCCCACTCGGCGGGCGGCTGCTGCTTGAGGCGGTTACGGTAGATGCCTTCGAGCATCGGCGGTTTGTCGCTGTCGTCGATCACCAGCAACGAGGCGTTGGCCGGAACCTTGTCGCCACGGCGTTGCAGGATCTTGTACCAGGTGGCCTGGTATTCGCGTTCCAGGCGCTGCTGGGCGATCAGCGGGCCGTCGCTGCTTTGCGCGGCGGTGCCTTCGATCTCCAGGCGCAGCTCTGGGCGCTCCTTGAGCGCCGAGGCCAGCTTGTCGAGGGACGATTGCACCTCGGGGGTCAGGTCGCTGGAGCCGGCGGCGAACGAGACGTTGCCCAGGTCTTGCGAACCTCCGCCCGAGACCAGCCCGCCAAGCAGCTTGAACGGCGCCTGGGCCGCGCGCAACACCAGGTTGCGCAGGGTCTGCCAGACAATCGGCATCACGCTGAACTGCGGGTTGTTGAGATCGCCCGATACCGGCAGCTCGATGGAGATCTTGCCTTCGGTGTCCTTGAGCAATGCCACCGCCAGGCGGATCGGCAGGTCCACCGCGTCCGGGCTGTCGACCTTCTCACCCAGCTGCAACTGTTCGACCACCACCTTGTTCTCGGCCTTGAGCTGGCCATTGGTGATCAGGTAGTGCAGGTCGAGGTTCAGGCGGCCCTTGCGGATGCGCAAACCCGCGAACTTGCCCGAGTAGGGCGTCAGGGTGGTCAGTTCGACGCGCTTGAAGCTGGTGGCGATATCCAGGCTGGCCATCGGGTCGAACGGATTGAGCGCCCCCTTGATGGTCACCGGCGCATAGCGGTCGACCTTGCCCTTGATATCCACCTTGGCCGGCATCGGCTTGCGGTTGTCGATGGTGCCGATCTGGCCGTTGAGTTGTTGCACGGCGGTGGCGAAGTTCGGCGTCAGGGTCAGGTCGGCGAAGTTGGCCGAACCGTCGTTGATGCTGATCTGGCCGATATGGATACCCAGCTCCTTGCCGCTGCCGGCGGCAGCTGGTTTGCTCGTGGCCGGGGCAGGCTTGTCGGCGGGCTGTGGGATCAGCAGGTCGTCGACGTTGGTGGTGCGGTCTTCGTTGATGATGAAGCGCGCATAGGGCTGCAGCAGGGTCACCTTGTCGATCGACAGGGCGTCGCCGTGCACGTACGCCAGGCCATCGACGTTGACCTGCTGCCATTTGACGAAGTCGCGGTTCTTGATGGTATCCAGGGTATGCAACTGGCTGGCCTGGGCCTTGCCGGTGATGCTGAAGGCCAGCGGCTCGGTGCTCTTGAGGTCGACCTTGAGGTCGCTGGAGAGCATGCCGCTGCGCAACTCGAGGCGGATGAACGGGCTGATGTAGGCCTGGGCCACGCGCAGGTCGATATCGCGGGTGGCGACCTCGAGCTTGGCGGTCACCGGGGCCAGGTTGACCTGGCCGGCAGCTTGCAGCTTGCCCTGCTTGCCCACCCCGGTGTCGAGCTTGAGGGTGAAGGGCGACTGGTTGAGGCTGTCGAAGTTCTGCAAGTCGAGGTTCAGCGGGCCGACATCCAGCGCCACCGGTTCCTTCTGGCTACGGTCGGCCAGGTGCACCATGTAGTTGCGCGCCTGTACGTCCTTGAGCAGCACCTGCCAGGGCTTGCTTGGCGTGGCGGCGGCCTTTTCCTGGTCGCTCGGTTCGGCAGTGGCTGGCTCGGCCTTTTCCTTGGGGGTGGCCTTGTCTGGCTGGCTGGCGAACAGCTTCTGCCAGTCGAGCTGGCCGTCTTTTTCCAGGGCGGCCCAGGTCTCGAGCTTTTCGCTGCGGATCTTGCCGACCGTGACCAGCTGCTTGGCCAGGTCGATGGAGGTCTCGCTCACCTCGAGGCTGGCCAGGCGCGCCAGCGGGCGGCCGTCCGGGGCCTTGATGGCGAAGGGCGCGACCCGGACCGAGGTGTTGTCGAGCAGCAGCTCGGTCTCCTTGGCCAGGTTGAGCTTGTAGTGGGTATCGAGGCTGACCATGCCGTCTTCCAGCACCAATGGCACGGCATCGCGCACGTAGGGCCAGAACAGCTTCATCTTGCCGTCGCTGATCTTCAGGGTGCCTTCGGAGGCAATCGGCGTCAGGCTCAGGGTGCCGCTCCAGTCGATGCGTCCACCGGCCGGGCCGTTGGCCACCAGGGTCATGTCGGCGTTGTCGTCGGGCAGGGTGCTGAGGTTCTTCAGCTCGAGGTTCATCGAGTCGTAGAGGAACTCGATCGGCTCGCTCGGGCGCAGGTCCTCGAAGTGCAGGTAGCCTTCGTTGAGCTTGATGCTGGCAATGCGTACCGGGAACGGATCGCTGGGCGGCTCATCGGCTTTCGGCTCGCTTGGCGGCAGCTTGAACAGCTGCGCCAGGTTGAGGCTGCCGTCCTTGGCGAACAGCAGCTCGGTGCGCGGCTTGTCCAGCTCCACGGCGTCCAGGCGCAGGGCCTTGGTCCACAGGCTGTCCAACGACAGGTTGGCATACAGGCGCTCGAAGCCGACCTGCTCCTTGCCAGGCTCGCCGATCTGCAGGCCCCAGAGCGTCAGCTCGAGGCTGAACGGGTTGAGCTCGATGCGTTGCAGGTGCGCAGGCACCGTGGCGTATTGCGCCAGTTGCTGGTTGGCGATGCGCAGGGCGACGCCAGGGAGAATGAGAAAGCCGAGCAGGCTGTACAGGGCCACGAGGGCCAGCAGGGCGCCGAGGGCGCGGGTCAATCCTTTGGGCATGTGTCGCTTCGTCTGTATCAGGCTGGAGTGCTTGGAGTATGGCACGTTAAATCGGTTCCGATGAGGCGACCAAAATACCTCATTCCAGGCCCATGCGCCGTCGCGCACGGTGCGCCGAACCGTCGCGCATGGCCCAGCGCAGCATCGGCGCGGTATTCATCAGGCCCAGGCGCACCATGCGCCGCTGCAATGGCCCTTGCTGCAAGTCGAGCATGGCGCTGGCCCAATCGGGCAGCAGGTCGATGCCAGCCGCGAGCATCAGCTTGCCCACTGGCTGTGCCAGGCGGCTGGGCGCTGGGGCCTTGAGCAGGATGTCGACCACCTCCAGGCTGCGGGCGTCACAGCGCAGTTGCGGGCGCATGCGCTGCAGGTAGGCCTCGATCTCGGCGCAGCAGCTTGGGATGTCGCGGGCGCCGAGGCGTTCGGCGACCAGGGCGATCTCGGCGTAGTAGGCATCCTGGCTGGCCCTTGGCAGGTGCGGGTTGCGATAGCGCAGGTGGGCAGCGAGGAAGCTGCTGACCTCGGCCACGTGCACCCAGGTCAGCAGCTCGGGGTCGCTGGCGGCGTAGGGACGGCCGTCGGGGGCGGTGCCGGCCACCTTGAGGTGGAGGGTGCGCACCTTGTCGATCAGCCACTCGGCATCCCGGGTCGAACCGAAGGTGGTGCCAGAGATGAACTGGCTGGTGCGGCGCAGGCGCCCCAGCAGGTCGCCGCGAAAGTTCGAATGGTCCCATACCCCGGCCAGGGCCAGAGGGTGCAGCAATTGCAGGAGCAAGGCGCTGATGCCGCCCACCAGCATGCTGGGAAAGTCGCCATGCACCTGCCAACTGAGGCTGTCGGGGCCGAACAGGCCGGGATCGCCCTTGGGCGACTCCAGGTCGAGCTGGCCGAGGGCCAGCCCGGTGAGGCTCATGACCTGGGTTTCGATGCGACGACGTAGGGCTTCCATGGCGACCTGTGCTGGCCGCCATGGCGGCCGTCTATGGGGTTGGAGGTTTGTCGTTCAGCCGGGCATCAGCCGGGCCGGCGGGGGGCGACTCGAACGCGCCTCCCTGGACATGATAAACCGTCGGCTCCTCGGAAAAATACGGCGCCAGGTGGGCCATGAAGCGCTGGTGGTCTTCGCTTGCTTCGAAACCAGGCGAGTGATCCTCGAGCGAGTGCCAGTGCACGATCAGGTTGAACTGATGGGGGCTCTCGACCCCCTGCGCGAGCAGGTGGCTGATGTGCCCTTTGGCCCGGCTGAGCAGCGGGGCGACTTCGGCGAAGGCGTGCCTGAAGCTTTCGATGCGCGCCTGGCGGATGGGGAGTATGGCGATTTCGTAGATCATGGCGGTTCTCCGGATCGAACGGGGTAATGGGCGCGTCAAGCGCAGGCACGTTCGGGCGCAGGCACGACGGCAATGGCGATCTTCCCTTGCAGGCCGTTGTTGGGGCTTTGCAGGCGGGCATGGGCGTGGGCAACCTCGGCAAGCGGATAGATGGCGCCCACGTGTGGACGCAGTTGCCCGCGCTCGACCAGGGCACTGAGCTCATCGAGCTTGCCGCGCAGCTGCCGGGTGAAGACGAAGTGGTAGCTCGCGTTCTTGCCCCAGGCCTGAATGAGGTTCTGCGGTTGCGCGATGTCCACGATCGAGACCACGCGCCCCAACTGCGCCAGGGCGTCCGGGCTGCGAGACAAGGCATCGCCGCCGATGGTGTCGAACACCACATCGACACCGCGGCCTGCTGTTTCCTCCTGGATGACGTCGACATAGTCCTGGCGTTCATGGTCGATGACCACATCGGCGCCCATGCGCCGCACGAATTCGCCGTTCGCTGCGCGCACCGTGGTGAAGACCCTGGCGCCCATCGCCTTGGCCAGCTGGATCGCCACGTGGCCGACACCTCCGGCACCGCCGTGCACGAGGATGCTCTCGCCCACCCTGAGCGCTGCGCGGACCACCAACGCCTCCCAGGCCGTACCGCCGACCAGGCTCAGGCTTGCCGCCTCGAGATGGCTCAGCGACGGCGGCTTCAGGCCGACAATGCCTTCGGCGGCGACATGGTACTCGGCGTAGCTGCCCGAGCCTTCGAAGATCTGTGGGGTGTACCACACCTCGTCGCCGGGCCGGAACGCCGTCACGCCAGGTCCGACGGCTTCGACGACGCCGGAGACATCGTGCCCGGTAATGGCCGGCAGCGGCACCAGGTCGGGATAGTCACCACGGCGAACCTGGTAGTCCAGCGGGTTGATGGAGGTGGCATGCACCCGGACCAGCACCTGCCCGGCCTGTGGCACCGGTTTGGCGACATCGCGATAGGCGAACGCGTCCGGTCCGCCAAAGGCGTCCAGTATCAATGCTTTCATGGTAGTTCCTCGCTTCGGTAAAAAGGGATATCGGGAAATATCGATGTGTTGACGTGTAATGACACTGCTATTGCGTTCCTGGGCGCCCTGGCACCTCGATGATTGCTCTTTTCGTTAAAACGGGATATCGGGAAAAGTCGATATATTGAAATGGAAGAAGACCTTAGAGTTCACTCCCGATCAGCTCCGCAAGGACGCTGATAGCCGCTTCGTTGCGCTTGTAGTAGGTCCACTGACCTATTCGGCGGACCTCGACCAGGCCTGCACGCTGCAGGGTGGCCAGGTAGTCGGAGACCGTTGACTGCGACAGCCCGACGCCTTCCTGGATACTGCTCACACAGACACCCACGGTGTGAACGTCACCTTCGTCCTGTGGCGGAAAGTGTTTCACCGGGTCTTTCAGGCCTTTGAGGATCTCGAGGCGGGTGCGGTTCGAGAGTGCCTTGAATACGTCGAGCAGTTCCATGGCACGATAATATCGGTATTTTCCGATATGTCAATTCGCCGCAGGACGGCCGGTGGAGGCCGTCCTGCGCAGCTATCTATTGGTTCAGGCGCTTGTCGATCAGGCCCTGGACCACGCTCGGGTCGGCGAGGGTCGAGGTGTCGCCCAAGTTGTCCAGTTCGTTGCAGGCAATCTTGCGCAGGATGCGCCGCATGATCTTGCCCGAACGGGTCTTGGGCAGGGCGGGCGCCCACTGGATCAGTTCAGGTTTGGCGAAGCTGCCGATCTCCTTGCTGACCAGGGCCAGCAGTTCGGCCTTGAGCGCGTCGTCCGCTTCGACGCCGTTCATGGGGGTGACGAAGGCATACACACCCTGGCCCTTGAGGTCATGTGGGTAACCGACCACGGCCGCCTCGGCAACGCTGTCGTGCAGCACCAGGGCGCTCTCCACCTCGGCGGTGCCGATGCGGTGGCCGGACACATTGATCACATCGTCGATGCGGCCGGTGATCCAGTAGTCGCCATCGGCGTCGCGGCGAGCGCCGTCACCGGTGAAGTAGTACCCGGGGAAAGGTTTGAAGTAGGTGTCGACCATGCGCTGGTGGTCGCCATAGACGCTGCGGATCTGCCCCGGCCAGCTGGCCTTGATCGCCAGCAGGCCGGCGCCGGGGCCTTCGATCAGCTTGCCTTTGTCGTCCAGCAGTACCGGTTGCACACCGAACATCGGCTGGGTGGCGCAGCCCGGCTTGAGCCGTGGCGTGCCGGGGAGGGGGCTGAGCATGATGCCGCCGGTTTCGGTCTGCCACCAGGTGTCGACAATAGGGCAGCGTTTTTTTCCGACGGCTTCGAAATACCATTCCCAGGCCTCCGGGTTGATCGGCTCGCCGACGCTGCCGAGCAGGCGCAGGCTCTGGCGCGAGGTGCCCTGCAAGGGCTCGTCACCCTCGCGCATCAGCGCACGCAGGGCCGTGGGCGCGGTGTAGAAGATGTTCACCCGGTGCTTGTCGACCACCTGCCAGAAGCGCGAGGTGTCGGGGTAGTTCGGCACGCCTTCGAACATCAGCGAGATCGCGCCGTTGGCCAGCGGGCCGTAGACGATATAGCTGTGGCCGGTCACCCAGCCGACGTCGGCGGTGCACCAGAACACCTCGCCGTCGCGGTAGTCGAAGACCGTCTTGAAGGTCATGCTCGCCTGCAGCAGGTAGCCGGCGGTGCTGTGCAGCACGCCCTTGGGTTTACCGGTGCTGCCCGAGGTGTAGAGGATGAACAGCGGATCCTCGGCGTTCATCGGTTCGGCGGGGCAGTCGTCAGCGGCCTTTTCCGTCACTTCGTGGTACCAGAGGTCGCGCCCGTCGCGCCAGGCCACATCAGCGCCGGTACGCTTGATCACCAATACGCTGCTCACCGCCGGGCAGCTGGTGAGCGCCTTGTCGACGTTCTGCTTGAGCGGAACGCGCTTGCCGCCGCGCACGCCTTCATCGGCAGTGATCAGGGTGCGGCAGTCGGCGTCGAGGATGCGGTCGCGCAGGGCATCGGGGGAGAAACCGCCGAATACCACCGAGTGGATGGCGCCGATGCGCGTGCAGGCGAGCATGGCGTAGGCGGCCTCGGGGATCATCGGCATGTAGATGCACACGCGGTCGCCCTTTTTCACACCACGGGCTTTCAATGCGTTGGCCAGGCGGCAGACCTGGCGGTGCAGCTCGCGGTAGCTGATGGCCTTGCTGTCGCTGGGATCATCGCCCTCCCAGAGCAGGGCGGTCTGTTCGCCACGTGTGGCCAGGTGGCGGTCGATGCAGTTATGGCTGACGTTCAACTGGGCACCGTCGAACCAGCGGGCACTGCCAGTCTTCAGGTCGCACTGCTGCACGCTCGACCAGGGCTTGATCCACTCCAGGCGCTTGGCCTGATCGGCCCAGAAGGTATCGGGATCGTCCACCGACTGGCGGTAGAGGCGACGGTAATCCTCGTCGCTGAGGGTGGCGGACTGGCTCACGGCCAGGGCCTGGGGAAAGTCACGGATATCGAACATGGCGGTGGTCCTGCTCTTGTTAGGGGCGAGGGACTGCAACGGCTATTCGATGGACAGTGTAGTCAGAGGTGGTGTTCCTTGAGGATCACGCCGTTCGTGTGTAGGAGCGGCGGTGTGGCATCTGGCATCAGCCGCGGTGACGGCCGCGGAAGTAGTTGATCAGGCCCTGGGTCGAGCCATCCTCGGCGTTGTCTTCCTGGGCGCCGACCAGGCGCTGGTACACGCCCTTGCCCAGCTCCTTGCCCAGTTCCACGCCCCACTGGTCGAAGGCGTTGATGCCCCAGACCACGCTCTGCACGAAGACCTTGTGCTCGTACATCGCCACCAGCGCGCCGAGGCGGCGTGGGCTGATGCGCTCGACCACCAGGGTGTTGCTCGGGCGGTTGCCCGGGATCACCTTGTGCGGCGCCAGCTTGGCGATGTCGGCTTCGTTCAGGCCCTTGGCGCGCAGTTCGGCCTCGGCTTCCTCGAGGGTCTTGCCGAGCATCAGCGCCTGGCTCTGCGACAGGCAGTTGGCATACAGCCACTGGTGGTGGTCGGCGACCGGGTTGAAGCTCACCACCGGCACGATGAAGTCAGCCGGGATCAGCTGGGTGCCCTGGTGCAGCAACTGGTGGTAGGCATGCTGGCCATTGCAGCCGACGCCGCCCCAGATCACCGGGCCAGTATCGGTCTTCACCGGGGTGCCGTCGGTCAGCACGCTCTTGCCGTTGGACTCCATATCCAGCTGCTGCAGGTGCTTGGTGATGTTGCGCAGGTAGTGGTCGTACGGCAGGATCGCGTGGCTGCGCGCGCCCCAGAAGTTGCCGTACCACACCCCGAGCAGGGCCAGCAGCACCGGCATGTTCTTCTCGAACGGCGCGGTCTGGAAGTGCTGGTCCATGGTATAGGCGCCGGACAGCAGCTCCTTGAAGTTGGCGGTACCGATGGCCAGGGCGATCGGCAGGCCGATCGCCGACCACAGCGAGTAGCGCCCACCGACCCAATCCCACATCGGGAAGATGTTCTCTTCGCGGATGCCGAAGGCCACGGCCGCGGCCTTGTTGCTCGACACGGCGATGAAGTGGCGGTACAGCTCGGCCTCCGAGCCGCCCTGGGCCAGGTACCAGGTGCGCGCGGCCATGGCGTTCTTCAGGGTCTCGAGGGTGTTGAACGATTTCGACGAGACGATGAACAGGGTGGTTTCGGCACGCAGCTTGGCCGACAGCTCATGGAACTCGCTGCCGTCGATGTTGGCCAGGTAGTGGCAGCGCACGCCGCGCTGGGCGTAGGGCAGCAGGGCTTCGGACACCAGCTCCGGGCCGAGGAACGAGCCGCCGATGCCGATGTTGACCACGTCGGTGATCGGTTTTTCGCTATAGCCGCGCCACAGGCCGTCATGGATGCGCCCGACCAGTTCGGTGATCTGGTTGAGCACCTTGTGCACGTCGGGCATCACGTTGACGCCGTTGACGCTGAGCTTGTCGCCGACCGGGCGGCGCAGGGCGGTGTGCAGCACCGGGCGGCCTTCGGAGGCGTTGATGATCTCGCCGCTGAACATCGACTGGATGGCGGCTTCCAGGTCGACTTCCTTGGCCAGGTTCACCAGCAGCTCGCGGGTCTGCTCGGTGATCAGGTTTTTCGAGTAGTCGAGGAACAGGCCGCAGCTGCTCAAGGAGAACTGCTCGAAGCGCTTGCCGTCGGCGGCGAAGGCTTCGCGCATGCTGAAGCCCTGCATGGCGTCGCGGTGCTGTTGAAGCGCCTGCCAGGCGGGCAGTGCCGTCACATCGTGGGGGGTACGGTAATACGCCATTGCGGGTGGTTTCCTTGGTGCATGGTCAGGCTATGACACTGGCATTCGTTGCCAGTTGCAAGCCGCTCATTATAGGCATTGGGGACAAACCGGGAATGGGGTAGGCGGGTGGTGCGGATGAAAAATTGTCACCGGGGTGTTACCGCAATGGCCGGCAAACCGGCCACGGGATCCTGCGCGCACCGCGCAGGAGCCAGCCTTGCTGGCGAACCAGGCCATGCCGGTGTTCGCCGGCAAGCCGGCTCCTGCGGTAGCGCGATCAGACGGTCTGTTCCTGGACCTGCAGGTAGAGGTTGTCGATCAACCGGGTGTTACCCAGGTACGCCGCGGCGATCACCACCAGGTCACGGTCATCGACCTGCGCCGGGCGCAGCGTGAGCGCATGCCGCACCTCCAGGTAGTCCTTGCGCAACCCCGCCGCGTCCAGCTGCGCCTGGCCATCGGCGATCAGCGCCGCGAAGTCGCGCTGGCCACGGCGGATCGCTTCGGCCATGCCGCTCAGCACACGGTACAGCGCTGGGGCGGCGGCACGTTGCTCAGGGCTCAGGTAGCCATTGCGCGACGACAGCGCCAGGCCATCATCGGCGCGCACGGTCGGCTCGCCGATGATCTGGATCGGCATGTTCAGGTCACGCACCATGGCGCGGATCACCGCCAGTTGCTGGTAGTCCTTCTCGCCGAACACGGCAAGGTCTGGCTGGACCATGTTGAACAGCTTGCTGACCACCGTCGCCACGCCCTCGAAGTGGCCCGGGCGGCTGGCGCCGCACAGGCCTTCGGACAACTGCGGCACGCTGACCCGGGTCTGCACGGCCATGCCGTCGGGGTACATTTCTTCGACGCCGGGCGCGAACAGCAGGTGGCAGCCGGCCTGGAGCAGACGCTCCTGGTCGGCGGCGAGGGTGCGCGGGTACTTGTCCAGGTCCTCGCCGGCGCCAAACTGCAGCGGGTTGACAAAGATGCTGGCGACCACGAAGTCGGCGCGCTGCGCAGCCTTGGTCACCAGGGCGGCATGGCCCTGGTGCAGGTTGCCCATGGTCGGCACGAAGCCAATGCGCTTGCCCTCGCCACGGGCCCGCGCCACGGCGGCACGCAGTTCACGAACGGTCTTGACGGTATTCATGCGCTGAACCCATGTTCGCTGCCGGGGAAGCTGACGTCCTTGACCGCCTGCACATAGGCGGCAAGCGCGCTGTGGATATCTGCCTGGCCGGCCATGAAGTTCTTCACGAACTTCGGCACGCGACCGGTCAGCGACAAGCCGAGCATGTCGTGCAGCACCAGGACCTGGCCATCGGTGGCGCTGCCGGCGCCGATGCCGATCACCGGGATGCTCACCGCCTGGGTGATTTCCGCGGCCAGCTCGCTGGGCACGCATTCGAGCAGCAGCATGGCGGCGCCGGCCTGCTCCAGGGCGATGGCGTCGGCACGCATCTGCCGTGCCTGGGCTTCCTGGCGGCCCTGGACCTTGTAGCCACCGAGCACGTTGACGGTCTGCGGGGTCAGGCCCATGTGCGCGCACACCGGCACGCCACGCTCGGCCAGCAGGCGAATGGTCTCGCCCAGCCAGGCGGCACCTTCGATCTTGAGCATGTGCGCGCCGGCGCGCATCAGCTGGGCGGCGTTGAGGAACGCCTGCTCCGGGGTGGCGTGGGCCATGAATGGCAGGTCGGCGAGGATCAGCGCCCCATCGTTGCCGCGCTTGACGCAGGCGGTGTGGTAGGCCATGTCGTTGTTGCTGACCGGCAGCGTGCTGTCATGGCCTTGCAGGACCATGCCCAGGGAGTCGCCTACCAGCAGTACTTCAACGCCAGCCTGGCTCGCGGCCTTGGCGAAGGTCGCGTCATAGCAGGTCAGCATGGTGATCTTTTCACCCTTGGCCTTCAGGCCATGCAGGGTGGTGAGGGTTACTTCAGGCATGTAGGGGCATCCTCGTTCAGGCGCTGTGAAAGACAACTGCGTACAACGCGTGTATTCATCTTCCGGAGCGGCACATCATCGTCGGTGATGTTCGGGCACAGGTCGGTCCGGGCCTAAATGGGTGATTGCGGCAGAGTGGCGCCGCGGGACGCCTATAGTCGTGAGCGAGGTGGGGGAAGTCAACCAGCGGTGTTACCGCATTGTTACGGTCAGGGTGACACTGGCGTTACCGCCGTCTGGAACGCCCGAATTACAGGCGCTCCAGGCCGACGAACGGGCAGTCCTGAAGCAATTGCGCGAGGCTGCGACCGTCGGCGAGACGGAAGTCGGCCGGTACCAGCTCGGCCAGCGGGTAGAGCACGAAGGGGCGCGCCTGCATGTGGTAGTGGGGCACTTTCAGGCGTGGCACGTCGATGACCTGGTCACCGAACAGCAGCATGTCGAGGTCCAGTGTGCGTGGCCCCCAGCGTTCCTGGCGCACGCGGCCCTGGTCGTTCTCGATGCCTTGCAAGGCGTCGAGCAGCGCCAGTGGCGCCAGCGCCGTGTCGATGGCCGCCACGGCATTGGTGTAGCGCGGCTGGCCGGGCAGCAGCGAGTCGCTGGTGTACAGCGCCGACGCCGCCGCCAGGCGGGTGTCGGCGATCAGGTCGAGGGCCTGCAGGGCGCTGCGCAGTTGCTCGGCAGGCTCGTCGAGGTTACTGCCCAGGCCGATGAAGGCGCGGGTGGACATGCTCAATCCCACGCCTGGTCGTCTTCACGCTTGCGCTTGCTAGCGCTGCGTTTGCGCTTGCGTGGGCCGGCACTGCTGCTGGCGCCGTCGTCGCGGCTGCCCAGCTCGCGGATCATCTCGCGCCGTTGGCTGTCGTTGGCGTCCTGGTAGTCGGTCCACCATTGGCCCAGGCCATCGGTTTGCTCGCCGGCGCTTTCACGCAGCAGCAGGAAGTCATAGCCGGCGCGGAAGCGCGGGTTGTCCAGCATCACGTCGGCGCGCTTGCCGCTGCGGCGTGGCAGGCGCTCCTGCATGTCCCAGATCTCGCGGATCGGCAGGGTGAAGCGCTTGGGGATGGCGATGCGTTGGCACTGCTCGGCGATCAGGTCGTGGGCCGCGCCGTTCATGGCCGGGATCGGCGGCACGCCCTGGCTTTGCAGGTGCAGCACGCGGCCCGGCAGGGCTGGCCACAGCAAGGCGGCGAACAGGAAGGCCGGGGTCACCGGCTTGCCCTGCTTGACGCGCAGGTCGGTGTTGCTCAGGGCCTGGCTGATCAGGGTATGGGTGTAGGTCGGGCGCTCTTCCAGGGCGTGGCTGCTGGCCGGGAACAGCGGCTCGAACAGTTCCAGGTCGACCAGCATCTCGAAGGTGATCGCACCCTGCCCGTTGAGGAACAGCTTCAGGCTCTCTTCGAACAGCCGCGCCGGCGGGATGTCGCGCAGCATCGGTGCCAGCTGGCGAATCGGCTGCACGGTGTGCTTCTCGATGCCGAAGTCCAGCTTGGCGGCGAAACGCACGGCCCGCAGCATGCGCACCGGGTCTTCCTGGTAGCGCTGGGTCGGGTCGCCGATCAGGCGCAACAAGCGGTTGCGGATGTCGTGGACACCGTTGGCGTAGTCGAGAATGCGCTCGCTGACCGGGTCGTAGTACAGGGCGTTGATGGTGAAGTCACGGCGTTGCGCGTCTTCTTCCAGGGTGCCGTAGACGTTGTCGCGCAGGATGCGCCCGCTGGCATTGTGCGACGAACGGTGGCTGTCGGCCTGGTCTTCATCGGAATGCGGGGCACGGAAGGTGGCGACCTCGATGATCTCGCGACCGAAATGCACATGGACCAGCTTGAAGCGCCGGCCGATGATTCGGGCGTTGCGGAACTCCGCGCGGACCTGTTCGGGCGTCGCGCTGGTGGCGACGTCGAAGTCCTTGGGGTTGATGCCAAGCAACAGGTCGCGCACGCAGCCGCCGACCAGGTAGGCCTGGTAACCGGCCGACTGCAGGCGCTCGACGATGCCCACGGCATGACGGCTGAACTGGCTGCGTTGCAGCGAGTGCTGGCTCTTGTTGATCACTTCAGGCGTGGTGCGCCTGTGGTGCTGGCCACGAACGGGCGGGCGGAACGACTGGAACAGCTTCTTCAGCATGGGATGCACTGTTTGAAGGAATGTTCGGCCAAGGATAGGAGAATGGCCGCATGATGGGCGGGGATTCTAGCATTTACTCGGGGGATGGTGTAGGCGGTGTGCCAAGAGGCAATGCAGAAGGGAGAAACGACATGGGGAGCCTAAGCTCCCCATCAAGTCGTTGCGTGCTCTTATTGTTTTTTTATCGGGCTTCTTGTTTTTGTTGAGTGCCCTGTCCACGAAGCCTGAAGCTTGTGGACGACCCCCAAACCAGGGGTGAAGAGCAAACGGATTGCTTTGGTCGCCGAGTTGATGCTGACCTTGCGGTCCAATCAGTTCAGGTGCTGCTTTTAAGTGCAGTTTTTGTTGTTCTCTGCCTGATCGTGGGGCAAGCCCCAAACACAACGCCTCTCCAAAAGAATCAGTTAGCTGCGCCTCCGCCGTCTTGTTTTTATTGTGCGTGAGCCGTTTCGTCTTGTTCTTATTCTGAGTTGCAGTGCTTGTTATTGTTCTTGTACCAGAGATATAGCAGATGCCGTGCCAACTTTTGAAAACCCAATGAAACCGGGGGCTTCGGCGTTTCAGGGAGGGTTTGCCGCGGGGCAAATGTAGAAATTTCGTTACCGTACGCCTCGGGGGATGTTACGGCTGACAGGGTGGGTAACAGATTTTTGCGGTAACTGATGTGTTACCCCCAAACGACCGCGGGGCAAGCCTGCCCCCGCGCACTGTGGGAGCGGGCCTGCCCCGCGATGCATCCAGGCTGGATCAGTTGTCGCTGGTGACGTTGCTCTTGCGCCGCGGGATGCCCAGGCGCTGGCGGCGCTCCCACAGGCACTTGCGGCTGACGCCCAGCTTGCGCGCCAGTTCGGTCTCGGTCATGTGGTCCTGGTGTTCGAGCACGAAGTGCTGGAAGTAGTCTTCCAGCGACAGGTCCTCGGTCGGCTCGTGGCTGGCGCTGCTGGCACCGTTGCCAACCAGGGCCGGCAGGCTGTCGAGCACATCGTCGTCCAGGTCGCTCAGCTCGATGTCGATGCCCAGCAGGTCGGCGGAAATTTCCGCGCTCTCGCTGAGAATCACCGCACGCTCCACGGCGTTTTCCAGCTCGCGCACGTTACCTGGCCAGCTGTAGTGGCGGATGGCTTGCTCGGCCTCGCTGGAGAAATGCAGGTCGTCGCGACCGACCCGCGCGCTCTGGCGCGCGAGGAAGGCGTTGGCAATTTCGTTGACGTCGCTGCCACGCTCGCGCAGGGCTGGCAGCTTCAGGGCGATCACGTGCAGGCGGTAGTAGAGGTCTTCACGGAACTGCCCGGCCTTGGCCAGGTTCTTCAGGTCGCGGTGGGTCGCGGCGATCAGGCGCACATCGACCTTTTGCGACTGCACCGAGCCAACCCGGCGGATCTCGCCTTCCTGCAACACGCGCAGCAGACGGGCCTGGGCTTCCAGTGGCAGTTCGCCGATTTCGTCGAGGAACAGCGTACCGCCGTCGGCGGCCTCGACCAGGCCGGCGCGCCCGGCGCTGGCGCCGGTGAATGCGCCTTTTTCGTGGCCGAACAGTTCGGACTCGATCAGGGTTTCCGGGATCGCCGCGCAGTTCACCGAGATCATCGGCGCCTTGGCCCGGCGCGACAGGTTGTGCAGGGCGCGGGCGACCAGTTCCTTGCCGGTGCCCGACTCGCCCTGGATCAGCACATTGGAGTCGGTGGGCGCGACCTTGCGGATCTTCACGAACAGGTCCTGCATTGGCGCGCAGGAGCCGATGATGCCGATTTCGCCGTTGGCCGCGGCCGGTTTGTCGGCGCCAGCCTTGCCATTGGTGGTTCGCGCTTCGCTGGCGGGCGCCGCAGCCGGTGCGTTCTGGCGATCGCGCAGGATGCGCGCGACGGCCTGGAGCATCTCGTCGTGGTCGAACGGCTTGGCGATGTAGTCCACCGCGCCCATTTTCATCGAGTCCACCGCCGAGCGCAGGCTGGCGTAGCTGGTCATGATCAGCACCGGGGTGCCCTGGCCGAGCTTGATCAGCTCGGTGCCCGGGGCGCCAGGCAGGCGCAGGTCACTGACGATCAGGTCGAAGGTGGCAATGCTGAAGCGTTCCTGGGCTTCCTGCACCGAGCCGGCTTCGCTGACCTGGTACTGGTTCCGTTCGAGCAAGCGGCGCAAGGCCGAACGGATGATGGTTTCGTCTTCGACGATCAGAATGTGCGGCATTGATTCAATTCTCTCGACGGTCTCGAATTTCAGGGGACGTCGCTACGACATGCCGGGGCAGGGTCACGCGGATCCGGGTACCACGTTGGCGCTCGATGTCGGCCGGGCTGTCGATGGTGATTTGCCCATAATGCTCTTCCACGATCGAATAGACCAGAGCGAGCCCCAGTCCGGTGCCTTCGCCCGGGTCCTTGGTGGTGAAGAAGGGTTCGAAGAGGCGGTCCATGATGCTTTTCGGAATGCCGCTGCCTTCGTCCTCGACGATCAGGTCCACAGTGTGCTCGCTGCTTTCGCTGCGCACGCGCACGGCGCTGCCGGGGGGCGAGGCGTCGCGGGCATTGGAAAGCAGGTTGATCAACACCTGGGCCAGACGTTGCGGGTCGCCCTCGACCCAGTGTTGCGGGTCGCAGAGGTTGAAGAACTGTACTTCGAAATTGCGCCGGTTCAAGGCCAGCAGACCAATGGCGTCCTGCGCCACCTCGGCCAGGCACACCGGCTCTTCGCTGTTCTGCTGGCTGCCGCCGGCGTGGGCGAAGCTCATCAGCGACTGGACGATGCGCGACACGCGCTTGGTCTGCTCGAGGATCTGGCTGGACAGCTCGATCAGCTCGCCATCGCCCTCGCGTTCTTCGCGCAGGTTCTGCGCCAGGCAGGCGATGCCGGTGATCGGGTTGCCGATCTCGTGGGCCACGCCGGCGGCCAGGCGGCCGATGCTGGCCAGCCGCTCGGAGTGCACCAGCTTGTCTTCCAGGGCCTGGGTTTCGGTCAGGTCCTCGACCAGCAGCACCAGGCCGCTGTTGCCGGGGGCCAGCGGCTCGTCGATGGCCGCCTTGTGCAGGTTGAGCCAGCGAGGCTGGCCGTCGAGGGCCAGGCGTTGCTTGTGCAGGTGCTCGTCGGGCAGGTTGATGAAGCCTTGCAGCAGCCCGCGCCACGGTTCGGCGATGGTCACCAGGCGCGAGCCGACCACATGCTTGGCGGCGATCCCGGTGAGTTCTTCCATGGCCTTGTTCCACATCAGGATTTCCTGGTCCTTGGCCAGCGAGCAGACACCCATGGGCAGCTCTTGCAGGGTCTGGCGGTGGTAGCGGCGCAGGGCGTCGAGCTCGGCGGCAAGGCCGGTGAGGCGCGAGTGGTAGTCCTCGAGACGGCTTTCGATGAAGTGGATGTCCTCGGTGACGTAGTTCTCGTTGCCGGACTTGTAGGGCAGGAAGGTCTCGACCATGTCCTGGGCCACGCTTGGGCCCATCAGGCCGGAGAGGTTGGCCTCGATGCGGTCGCGCAGGCGGCGCAGGGCGTAGGGCCGGCGCTCGTCGAAGGGCAGGTAGAGGTCGCGCAGGGCTTGTTCGACTTCCTTCTGCGCGGCCTTGGCGCCCAGTGGCTTGGCCAGCTGGGTGGCGAACTCCTGGGGCGAGGCGGCGTGCAGTTCGCGGCGTTGTGGCCGGCGCACGTTGTCCACCGCGCAGGCCTCGGCGGCGCTGACCTCTTCGCTGCTGGCGTTGCTGAACAGCGAGATCAAGGTGAACAGCAACACGTTGGCCGCCAGCGAGGCGATGGCTGCCATGTGCCAGCTGGTGTCGTCCAGCACGTAGATCATGTCCAGCAACGGGATGTAGAAGCCCTGCAGGTTACCCAGCAGCGGCAGCAGCATGGTCACCATCCACACCAGGGTGCCCGCCAGCAGGCCGGCGATGAAACCGCGGCGGTTGGCGGTTGGCCAGTACAGCACCGAAAGCACGCCGGGCAGGAACTGCAAGGTGGCGACGAAGGCGACGATGCCCAGGTTGGCCAGGCTCTGGTGGTTGTTCTGGGTCAGGTAGAAGATGAATCCGGCGGTGATGATGGCGACGATCAGCGCGCGACGGGTCCATTTCAGCCAGCGGTAGATGTTGCCTTCGGCCGGCGGCTGGTACAGCGGCAGCACCAGGTGGTTCAGGGCCATGCCCGACAACGCCAGGGTGGTGACGATGATCAGCCCGCTGGCCGCCGACAGCCCGCCGACGTAGGCCAGCAGGGCCAGCGCCTCGTTGTTGGCGGCGATGCCCAGGCCCAGGGTGAAGTACTCGGGGTTGGTGCTGGCGCCCAGGCGCAGTCCGGCCCACAGCACCAGCGGCACGGCCAGGCTCATCAGCAGCAGGAACAGTGGCAGGCCCCAGCTGGCGCTGACCAGCGAGCGCGGGCTGAGGTTTTCGGTGAACGCCATGTGGTACATGTGCGGCATCACGATCGCCGAGGCGAAGAACACCAGCAGCAACGTGCGCCATGGGCCTTCCTGCAAGGGGGTGTGCAGGGCGGCGAGGGCGGTCTGGTTCTGCAGCAGCCACACTTCCAGGCCGTGGGGGCCGCCGAACACGCCGTACAGCGCGTACAGGCCGATCCCGCCCAGGGCCACCAGCTTGATCACCGACTCGAAGGCGATGGCGAACACCAGCCCCTCATGCTTCTCGCGGGTGGCGATATGGCGCGAGCCGAAGAAGATGGTGAACAGGATGATCAGCGCGCAGAAGGCGAACGCCACCCGCGCCTTGACCGGCTCGCCGGTGAGGATACTGATGGAGTCGGCCACCGCCTGGATCTGCAAGGCCAGCAACGGCAGCACGCCGATCAGCATGATCACCGTGGTCAGCGCGCCGGCCCAGGTGCTGCGAAAGCGAAACGCCAGCAGGTCGGCCAGTGACGACAGCTGGTAGGTGCGGGTGATCTTGAGGATCGGGTAGAGCAGTACCGGCGCCAGCAGGAAGGCGCCCGACACCCCCAGGTAACAGGCGAGGAAGCCGTAGCCGTACTGGTAGGCCAGGCCCACCGAGCCGTAGAAGGCCCAGGCACTGGCGTAGACGCCCAGCGACAGGGTGTAGGTCAGGGGGTGGCGAATGACTGCGCGCGGGATCAGCCCGCGTTCGCTGATCCAGGCCACGCCGAACAGCACCAGCAGGTAGGCGGCGCTGATCAGGATCATCTGGGTCAGGCTAAAGCTCATCGGCATCTCGTTGGCTCTGCAGGATGAAGGTGACGACGATCAGGATCAGCCAGAGCAGGTAGGGGCGGTACCAGGCTCCGGTCGGTTCGATCCACCAGTCCATGATGGCCGGGGAGAACAGGTAGATCCCCACGACCAGAAGCAGGACCAAACGATAGATGTACATGCTGGCCTCGAGGGTTGGGCGCTGCGGGTTTGGACTTATTATTGGCGCAAATGATGGCGGCGATGCTAGCGGGAATCGGTAGGGTTAGCCAAGGATTTGAATTTGTTGGGCTTTTGATTTCGTTGAAACACGAGGCTTGCGGTGTTGCGCGGTCCCTGTAGGCGCGGCCTTGTGTCGCGATGGGGCTGCGCAGCAGCCCCCGACGATGAGGCGTGATGCAAGGGGCCCGAGGCCGCTGCGCGCCCTTTTCGCGACACAAGGTCGCTCCTACAAGGGGCGCGCACCAGCAACACAGCAGGCGCTGAACGCTATGCCTGTAGGAGCGGCCTTGTGTCGCGATGGGGCGCGCAGCGGCCCCAGGGTTCTCAGGGTTGCCGCAGATATTGCCGGGGCTGCGTTGCAGCCCATCGCGACACAAGGCCGCTCCTACACTGATCGCGTTGGCCGGTCTGGCCTGGGCATTAGTGCAAATCAGCCTCAGGTACCGTCAACTGTCGCGCAATATGCTCTGGCTGCCAGTGCCGGCGCGCCACGGCCAGCACCTCGGCCGGGCTGGCATTCACCAGTGCCGGGTCAGTCCGCTGCCCCAGCGCGCGCAATGCCCTGAGCAGCAACGGCGTGGCCTGGTCGGCCTCCAGCGGCGGCGAACGGTACGACTTGCCCAGCTTGTGCCCGTCGGGCTGCACGATCAGCGGAATATGCAGGTAGCGCGGCTGCGAGAAGCCCAGCAGCTCCTGCAGGTACAGCTGGCGCGGGGTGTTGTCCAGCAGGTCGGCGCCGCGCACGATATCGGTGACGCCCTGCCAGGCATCGTCCAGTACCACGGCCAACTGGTAGGCATACAGCCCGTCGCGGCGCTGGATGACGAAGTCGCCCACCTCGCGGCCCAAGTGCTGTTCGAACGGGCCCTGGACGCGGTCGTTGAAACGGTAGATCAGCTCCGGCACCCGCAGGCGGATCGCCGCGCCTTCGCGGACGTGGCCGGCGTTGCGGCAAAAGCCGGGGTAGATGCCGTTGTGGCCTTCGAGCTGTTTGCGCGAGCAGGTGCAGGCGTAGGCCAGGCCCATGCTGAACAAACGCTCGACCACGGCGGCGTAGGCCTCGTGGCGCTGGCTCTGGAACACCACCTCGCCGTCCCACTCCAGGCCGTAGCGCTCCAGGGTCTGCAGGATCGCGTCGCGTGCCCCGGGCATTTCCCGGGGCGGGTCGGTGTCTTCCATGCGCAGCAACCAGCGGCCATCGACCGCGCGGGCGTCGAGCCAGGAGGCGAGGGCGGCCACCAGCGAGCCGAAATGCAGGAAACCGCTGGGGGTGGGGGCAAAGCGGCCGATGTAGCGGGAGTCGTTCATGGATTGCACAGCTATATAAATGAAGACGGGGCGTACCTATTGCAGGAGCGAGCAAGCCCGCCTCCACAACCAGTACGCCCCGTCTGCGAGGTTCTGGAATCAGCCTTTACCGACAGTCTTTTCCTTCTTCTCGGCAATTTCCTTGCAGTCGAAGCACAGGTCGGCGGTCGGGCGGGCTTCGAGGCGGCGCAGGCCGATCTCGATGCCGCAGGACTCGCACCAGCCGTATTCGTCGGCCTTGATCTTGTCGAGGGTCTTGTCGATCTTCTTGATCAGCTTGCGCTCGCGATCGCGGTTGCGCAGCTCCAGGGCGAACTCTTCCTCCTGGCTGGCACGGTCGGCCGGGTCGGGGAAGTTGGCTGCTTCGTCCTTCATGTGGTCCACGGTGCGATCCACACTGACCATCAGCTCGCCTTTCCAGGCATTGAGGAGCTTGGTGAAGTGTTTTTTCATGGGCTCGCCCATGTATTCCTCACCCTTGGTCTCTACGTAGGGCTCGACACCGTACATGGTCTGGACTTTTTGCTTTTCTACGGTGGACATGAATAGACCGCCTCTCACTCATCTGATCCAATGCGCAGGCTTGCTTCCATCTCCGGCGCCCGCCGGCCCTGCGACTGCGAGCCGCCGAACTTACCAGATAGATCCGGGGTGCGCTAGCCCGCGCTGTGCCTGCTATTGACAGCGGCGCGCGTGGCACGTTCGCTCCCGTGCGACGGTAGAATCAACAGTCTAGACCCAATTGAGAGAAGGCCCATGGCTCAGCCACACAGTGCGCGTAGTCGCGCCATCGAACCCTTCCACGTGATGGCCCTGCTGGCGCGCGCCAACGAGCTGCAGGCCGCAGGCCATGACGTGATCCATCTGGAGATCGGCGAGCCGGACTTCACCACCGCCGCGCCGATCGTCGCCGCCGGCCAAGCCGCATTGGCCGCCGGCCACACCCGCTACACCGCGGCCCGTGGCTTGCCGCAACTGCGCGAGGCGATCGCCGGGTTCTATGGCCAGCGCTACGGCGTCGACCTCGACCCCGAGCGGGTGTTGATCACCCCTGGCGGTTCCGGAGCCTTGCTGCTGGCCAGCAGCCTGTTGGTCGACCCGGGCAAGCACTGGCTGCTGGCCGACCCGGGCTACCCGTGCAACCGGCATTTCCTGCGCCTGGTCGAAGGCGGCGCGCAGTTGGTGCCGGTCGGGCCGGAGGTCAACTACCAGCTGACCGCCGACCTGGTCGAACGCCATTGGGACAAGGACACCGTCGGCGCCTTGGTGGCCTCGCCGGCCAACCCGACCGGCACGGTGCTCGACCGCGATGAGCTGGCCAGCTTGTCCAGGGCCACCCGCGAGCGCCATGGCCACCTGGTGGTGGACGAGATCTACCACGGCCTGACCTACGGCATGGACGCGCCCAGCGTGCTGGAAGTGGACGACCAGGCCTTTGTCCTGAACAGTTTTTCCAAATATTTCGGCATGACCGGCTGGCGCCTGGGTTGGCTGGTGGCGCCGCCGTCGGCGGTCGCCGACCTGGAGAAGCTGGCGCAGAACCTCTACATCAGTGCCCCGAGCATGGCCCAGCATGCCGCGTTGGCGTGTTTCGAGGCCGAGACCCTGGCGATCCTCGAAGCGCGTCGCGGCGAGTTCGCCCGGCGCCGCGACTACCTGCTGCCGGCCTTGCGCGCGCTGGGCTTCGGCATCGCCGTCGAGCCCCAGGGCGCCTTCTATCTGTATGCCGATATCAGCGCGTTTGGCGGCGATGCCTTCGCGTTCTGCCGGCATTTCCTCGAAACCGAGCACCTGGCCTTCACCCCGGGTCTGGACTTCGGCCGCCACCAGGCCGGGCACCATGTGCGCTTCGCCTACACCCAGAGCCTGCCGCGCCTGGAAGAGGCGGTGCAGCGTATTGCCCGTGGCTTGCAGAGCTGGCAGGGCTGAACATGTTGTTTCCCGTACTCGAACAAGCGCGCCTGCTGCGCCGCTACAAACGTTTCCTGGCCGATATCGAGCTGCCCAGTGGCGAGCAACTGACCATCCACTGCCCGAACACCGGGTCCATGCTCAACTGCATGCGCGAGGGCGGGCAGGTATGGTTCAGCCGCTCCAACGACCCCAAGCGCAAGCTGCCCGGCACCTGGGAGATCAGCGAGACGCCCCAGGGGCGGCTGGCCTGCGTCAACACCGGGCGGGCCAACGCCGTGGTCGAGGAGGCGCTGCGTGCCGGCGTCATCCGCGAGCTGGCCGGTTTCACCCTGCTCAAGCGTGAGGTGGCCTACGGCGAGGAGCGTAGCCGTATCGACTTCTATCTGGAGTTCGCCGATGGCTCCAAGGCTTATGTCGAGGTCAAGAGCGTGACCCTGGGCTACCCCGATACACCCGTGGCGGCCTTCCCCGATGCCGTTACCCAGCGTGGCGCCAAGCACCTGCGCGAGCTGGCTGCACTGGCCCGCCAAGGCATCCGCGCGGTGCAGTTGTACTGCGTGAACCTCACCGGCATCGAGGCCGTGCGCCCGGCGCAGGAAATCGACGCGGCCTACGCCCAGGCCTTGCGCGCCGCCGTAGCGCAGGGGGTCGAGGTGCTCGCCTACGGCACGCGCCTGGATGCCCGGCAACTGGTGCTCGACCGCCCCTTGCCGGTGTTGCTCAGCCCCTGAGCCAGATACCCTGGCTGTCTTCCCGGCAGTCCAGGGCCTCCAGCCATTGGCCCTCGCACGGGCCGGCCACGCATTCGCCACTTTCTATAAGGAACAATGCCCCGTGATGGGCGCAGTGGATCAAGCTCGCGCTGTCGTCGAGAAAGCGGTCCGCTGCCCAGTTAAGCGGGATGCCGCGGTGCGGGCAGCGATTGCGGTACAGGTGGACCTTGCCCTGGCGGCGTACGCCGAACAGCGGCTCACCCGCTACGCTGAAGGCGCGGCTGTGGCCTTCGGCGAGGTCGCTGGAGGCGCAGAGAAAATGCATGGGCGGGGCTTCTTCCGGTCAAGTCGTGTGACAAAGGGATGGCTTGACGCTTCAATGCGAATAATTATCAAATTGCCCGCATGCGTCGCGCCAGGCTGTCTATGGTGCGCAACTGCGCCGTCGGCCACAAGGCATGCGGCTCGCCTTCTGTAAAGGAACCCGATGATGCGCCGTCCCGTTGCCTTGATCGCCTTGTGCGCCGGCCTAGCCTTGACTACCCAGGCCCTGGCCACCGAACTGCCGCAGCGCTGGGTCAGTGCCGGTGGCGCCCTCAGCGAGTGGATCAGCGCCCTGGGTGGCGAGCCGCGCTTGGTCGGTGTCGATACCACCAGCCAGCACCCCGAGTCGCTCAAGGCGCTGCCGAGCATCGGCTACCAGCGCCAGCTGTCGGCCGAGGGCGTGCTCAGCCTGCGCCCGGATGTGCTGGTGGGCACCGAGGAAATGGGGCCACCACCGGTGCTGGCGCAGATCCGCAAGGCCGGCGTGCGCGTCGAGCTGTTCTCCAGCAAGGCCGAGCTGGGTGCGGTGGAGGACAACCTCAAGCACCTCGGCGCGCTGCTGGGCAATGAACAGAAGGCCAGCGAACTGGCCGGCGACTATCGCCAGCGGCTGGAGCAGTTGCACAAGCAGGTCGCACAAGCCCAGGCCGGGCAGCAGGCGCCGGGCGTGCTGCTGCTGGTCGGGCATGCCGGTGCCAAGCCGATGATCGCCGGGCAGGGCACCGCGGGTGACTGGCTGCTACGCCAGGCCGGTGGTCGCAACCTGGCCGAGCATCAGGGCTACAAGAACTTCTCGGTAGAGGCCCTGGCCGCGTTGAACCCCGATGTGCTGGTGTTCTCCGACCGTGCCCTCAGCGGCGAGCAGGCGTTGCAGGCGCTGCTCAAGGAAAACCCGGCCCTGGCGGCCTCGCGGGCGGTGCGTGAGCAGCGCCTGGTGTCGCTCGACCCGACGCTGTTGGTCGGTGGCCTGGGCCCGCGCCTGCCGGTCACGTTGCAGGAGCTGGCCGGCAGCTTCTATCCCGCGGCCAAGGCGCGCCTCAAGCCATGAGGCAGCGGGTCCAGCCGCGCACGCTGTTCATTGTCCTGGCCGTGCTGTGCCTGTTGGCGGTCTGGCTGTCGCTGGCGCTGGGGCCGGTCAGCCTGCCGCTGTTCGATACCCTGCGCGCCGGCATGCGGCTGTTCGGCCTGCCGCTGGCGGCCGATGGCCTGGAGCAGGCCGAACTGATCCTGGGGCAGATTCGCCTGCCGCGCACCTTGCTGGGCCTGGCGGTTGGCGCGGTGCTGGCGCTTTCGGGCGTGGCGATGCAGGGGTTGTTCCGCAACCCGCTGGCCGACCCGGGGCTGGTGGGGGTGGCCAGCGGCGCGGCGCTGGGTGCGGCGCTGGCGATCGTCGGTGGCAGTTGGCTGGGGGGGATCCCCGAATGGTTCGCGCCTTACGTGCTGTCGCTCTGTGCCTTCGTCGGCGGCCTGGGGGTGACGGCGCTGGTCTATCGCCTGGGGCGGCGCGACGGGCAGACCAACGTGGCGACCATGCTGCTGGCCGGTATTGCCATGACCGCCCTGGGGGGCTCGGCGGTGGGGCTGTTCACCTACCTCGCCGACGACGCCACCCTGCGTACTCTGACCTTCTGGAACCTGGGCAGCCTCAACGGCGCCAGCTACGAGCGGCTATGGCCATTGCTGCTGGTGGCGGCGGCGGTAGCGCTATGGTTGCCGCGCAGGGCCCAGGCGCTCAACGCCTTGCTGCTGGGTGAGTCGGAGGCGCGCCACCTGGGTATCGAAGTGGAGGCGCTCAAGCGCGAACTGGTGTTCTGCACCGCCCTGGGTGTCGGCGCGGCAGTGGCCGCCGCCGGGTTGATCGGCTTCATCGGCCTGGTGGTGCCGCACCTGGTGCGGCTGGTGGCCGGGCCAGACCACCGGGTGCTGCTGCCCGCCTCGTTGCTGGCCGGCGGCACGCTGCTGCTGTTCGCCGACCTGATCGCGCGCCTGGCGCTGGCCCCGGCAGAGCTGCCAATCGGCATCGTCACGGCCTTCATCGGTGCGCCGTTCTTCCTGTTCCTGCTGGTGAAGGTGCGCAACTGATGCTCGATGTTCAAGGCCTGTCTCTTGTGCGCGGCGGCACTGAAGTACTGCGCGATATCAACCTGGCCTTGAGGCCTGGGCAGATCCTTGGCGTGCTCGGGCCCAATGGCGCAGGCAAGAGCAGCTTGCTTGGCGCGCTGTGTGGTGAGTTGGCCCCCGCTGCCGGGCGTGTGCAGCTCGATGGGCGCGCGCTGCACGAGTGGACCGGGCAGCAGCGTGCCCGGCGCCTGGCGGTATTGCCGCAGGCCTCCAGCCTAGGGTTCGCCTTCAGTGTCGAGGAGGTGGTCGGCCTGGGCCGTCTGCCCCATGCCAGTGGCCGCCAGCGCGACGGCGAGATCGTTGCCGCAGCGCTGGCGGCGGCAGACGCCCAGCACCTGGTGGCGCGCAGCTACCTGGCGCTGTCCGGTGGCGAGCGCCAGCGTGTGCACCTGGCCCGCGTGCTGGCCCAGCTGTGGCCGGGCGAGGCCGGTACCACGCTGTTGCTCGACGAGCCAACCTCCGCGCTCGACCCGTTGCACCAGCACACTACCCTGCAAGCCGTGCGCGACTTCGCCGACCGTGGCGCGGCAGTGCTGGTGATCCTGCATGACCTCAACCTGGCGGCGCGCTACTGTGACCATATCCTGCTGCTGGAGCAGGGCCGTTGCCATGCGCTGGATACCCCCGAACAGGTGTTGACTCCGGTGGCGCTGCGCGCGGTGTTCGGTATCGATGTGCTGGTGCAAGCGCACCCGGAGCGCGGCCATCCGCTGATCATCACTCGCTAGGAGCCATTCGCCATGCGCCATCCCTTGTTGTCCGGCTTGTCCATCTGCCTGGCGCTGGCGCTCGGCGGTTGCCAGGCAAGTCTGCCACCCGTGCCGGCCTGGCAGGGTAGCGAGGGCCGCGACAACGTCCAGTTGGGGCAGATCATCGAATTGTCCAGCGGCCAGGCATTGAGCCCCGGGCAACTGGTCCAGCGCCTGGCCGATGCGCCACGGGTGCTGGTGGGTGAAAAGCACGACAACCCCGACCACCACCGCCTGCAGCTCTGGTTGCTGCGCGCCCTGGAGAGCCGCCGGCCGCAGGGCAGCCTGCTGCTGGAAATGCTCGAGCCGCAGCAGCAGGCCCTGGTCGATGCGCAGAAAGGTAGGGCATCGCCGGTAGCCGACCTGCCCAAGGCACTCAACTGGCAACCAGGCTGGGATTGGGCGCTGTACGGGCCGATCGTTCGGGAAGCCTTGGGCCAACCTTATCTTCTGCTGGCGGCGAACTTGTCACCCGATGAAGTCCGTCAGGCCTATCGCCAGCCAGCGACTCCGCCGGGCGAGCGCTCCAATACGCCGACCGTGGTACAGGCGCTGCTGGCACAGGTGCGCGCCGGCCACTGCAACCTGCTGCCGCAAAGCCAGCTGCCGGCGATGCTGGCGGTGCAGCAGCAGCGCGACCGACGTATCGCCGAGCGGCTGCTGGCCGCGCCGCAACCGGCATTGCTGCTTACCGGCAGCTACCATGCGCGCAAGGACCTGGGCGTCCCCCTGCACCTGGCCGATCTTGATGCCACGGCCGAGGGCAAGGTGCTGTTGCTGACTGAGGTGGGGGAGGCGGTCGAGCCGGGCATGGCCGACTATGTCTGGTACACCCCGGCGACACCGGAGCAGGACTACTGCGCCCAACTGCGCAAGGCACACTGAATCGCGGGCAAAAAAAGACCCGGCAAAGTGCCGGGTCAATAACCGTGATTAGCCTGATGAGGAGATAATCTGAGCGTCCGAACCAGGGAGCATTCAGTTTATCCAACCAGTCTCGCGACCAGTTGTGATAATCATAACGATTCTCATTTCGCAGTCAATGCCTTTTGCCAATTTATTTTTCGTTCTTCTGTGGCAGGCACTTGGCATCGAGTTGTTGGTTGAGCGCCTGCTTGCGTTCGGCAGGCAGGTCGTTCCAGTGCATGTCCAGCAGGGCGCCCTCGATGGCGTACAACAACACCTTCGAAGCCCGGAAGCCCCGCGTTCTCACCGCCTGGTAGGCACCCACCGCGCCGAGCCGGCGCAAGTCCGATGCACTGTGGATCCCGACAGCGTGCAGCCATTGCGCGGAGGTCTTGCCAAGGTTTTTCAGATGCTGCAATTCATCGTTCATCGAGCCTCCTTGCGATGGCTGAACGGGTCTTGTGGATAAATCGCGAGCAGGTCAGTGAGGAGTGTAGCGGGGCTTGGCAATTACGCGGCCTTTTGCCATACGCCGCCGACAGGCTGCCAGCGGTACGTACTGTAGGAGCCAGCGTTGCTGGCGAACCCGCCGCCCCGCTGACGATTAGTCGAGAAACGGTTCGCCAGCAACGCTGGCTCCTACAGGCAAGGTCGGGGTCAGCGGGTGGTGCGATAGCGCATGCGTGTGCCGAATTTCACCGACATCAGGATCTCGTCGGCGCTCAGTTCGGCGGGGAAGTAGGTTCCGGAAATCTGCGCATGGGCCAGGCTCGCGCCTTCCAGGCCGTTCTCGCGCAGGTCCAGGCCACGCAGGTCGGCAGCGCGGAAGTAGGCGTCGGTGAAGTCGATGCCCCGCACATCCAGGGCGCGCAGGTCGAGGCCGCGGAAATCGCCACCGCGAAAATCAATGGAGGGGTGCGCGGCCTTGACCCGGTTGAACTCGGCGATCTTCTCGTCGCGGACCAGGGTGAAAAGCACGTTGTCCAGCTGACGGGGTTGATTCATGGCGGCGCCTCCTCCGTGGGGTGTGATGATATTGTAATGACATCACTGGAGGGGCGCCGGACTTCAGGCGTGAACTGTCGACTGCTTCACGCCTTGTGGCTCAAAGGCCGGGCAGGTGCTGGCGGATCTGCTCGATCAGTTGGTCCATGCTGGCGCTTTCCTGGGTGTTCACGCGCTTGCTGTGCTTCTGCTCCTCGGCATCCAGCGGGTCGCGGCTGGCCTGCTGTGCCTGGATCACTTCCAGGGTGGCGTCCGAAGGGTCGATGGCTTCGGCCTGGCGCTGGGCCAGCCAGCTGGCGATCACCGCGTCAGGGGCCTGGCAGTCGAGAATCAGGAACGGCACGCCGGTCTCGCTGGCGACGTCCGCCGCTGCCTTGCGCTGCTCATGCTTGAGGTAGGTGGCGTCGAGCACCACCGGGAACCCGGCATGCAGGATGATCTCTGCCAGCTCGTGCAGGCGCTGGTAGGTGGCAGCGCTGGCCTGCTTGTCGTAGATGCCGGCCTCCAGATGATCGGCATCGGCCGCCGATTGCTTGCCAAACAGGCGCTTGCGCTCCACGTCCGAACGCACGCGCACCGCGCCCAACGCCTCGACCAGGCGCATCGCCACATGGCTCTTGCCCACGGCCGAGACGCCCTGGGTGATCGCCAGCAGCCGCGAGGGGATGGCGCTGTAGCTTTCGGCCAGGTTGGCGTAGTTGCGGTAGGTGCGCAGGGTGGTGGCGCGCTGCACGCCATCGGCGTCCGGCGCCAGGCTGAACAGCGCGACCTTGGCCCGTACCAGGGCGCGATAAGCCTTGTAGAAGTTCAGCAGCTCCAGGCCCTTGTAGTCGCCGGTCAGTTCCAGGTACTGGCTGATGAACCGCCGCGACAGGCACTTCAGGCCACGGTCCTCGAGGTCCATGGCCAAGAAGCCGACATCGGCATAGACGTCGGTCAGGCGGAACGGTTCGTTGAACTCGATGCAGTCGAAGATCACCACCTTGCCGTCGATCAGGGTGGCGTTGCCCAGGTGGATATCGCCATGGCATTCACGAATGAAGCCCTCGGCCTTGCGCGCCTCGAGCAGGCCGTGCAGGCGCTTGAAGCTGTCCTGGGCCCAGGCCTGCAGGTTGTCCAGCTGCTGCAGGTCGGCCTTGTCGGTGAGGAACGGGCGGATCTGCTCGAAGTTCTGCTCCACCGGCGCCATCACCGCATCCGGGGTGCCCAGTGGGTGGTCGACCGGCACTTGCGGCGCCTGCAGGTGGAACTCGGCGATCTGCCGGGCCATCTGGTCGATGTGCTCGGCGTTCAGTTCGCCGTTGGCCTGCAGGGTGCTGAGCATCTGGCCCTGGGGGAACTGGCGCATCTTCAGGGCGTACTCGATAGGCGCCCCCTCGCCGCCCAGCACCGGCGCCTCGGCGCTGCCGGTAATCGGCAGCACTTCCAGGTACAAGCCTTCGGTCAGGCGCTGGTTCAGGCGCAGCTCTTCGTTACAAAAATGTCCGCGCTGGTCGAGGCCGGTGAAGTCGAGGAAACCGAAGTTCATCGGCTTCTTGATCTTGTAGGCGTAATCGCCCGTGAGCAAAACCCAGGAGATGTGCGTCTCGATGAGCTGGAAGCCCGCGACGGGGTGCGGATAGAGGGCGGGGTTCTGCAGCGCGCTGATCAGGGCTTGGCTCACGGATCATCCTTTAATGGGTAAGGGAATTCGAATCGGACATTATGGTCAATGGTGCCGTCCCTGCAAACCGCCGAGGGGCGCCTGCCCCCCTTTTCCAAAGTGCGTATAATCCGCCGCCATGACACGTACCCGAAATTCCCGCACCGCAAAAAAACGCCCGTCCGGCCGCTCTCGCGCCTGGCTGGGCTGGGCGCTCAAGCTCAGCCTGGTCGGCCTGGTGGTGATTGCCGGTTTCGCGGTCTACCTCGATGCCACCGTCCAGGAGAAGTTCTCCGGCAAGCGCTGGACCATCCCGGCCAAGGTGTATGCCCGGCCGCTGGAGCTGTTCGTCGGCCAGAAGCTGAGCAAGAACGACTTTCTCACCGAACTCGACGCCCTGGGCTACCGCCGCGAAAGCGCGGCCAACGGCCCGGGCGCGGCCTCGGTCAACGGCAACAACGTCGATCTCAACACCCGTGGCTTCCAGTTCTATGAAGGCATGGAGCCGGCGCAGTTCGTGCGTGTGCGCTTCTCCGGCGACTATGTCGCAGGCCTGAGCGGCGCCAATGGCGGCAAGCTCGACGTGGTGCGCCTCGAGCCGCTGATGATCGGCGGTATCTACCCGAAGAACCTCGAAGACCGCATCCTGATCAAGATCGACCAGGTGCCGCCCTACCTGGTGGAAACCCTGATCGCCACCGAGGACCGTGACTTCTACAGCCACTTTGGCGTGTCGCCCAAGTCCATCGCCCGGGCCGTGTGGGTCAACACCTCCTCGGGGGCCATGCGCCAGGGCGGCAGCACCCTGACCCAGCAGTTGGTGAAGAACTTCTTCCTCACCAACGAGCGCAGCCTCAGCCGCAAGCTGACCGAGGCGATGATGTCGGTGCTGCTGGAAGTGCACTACGACAAGCGCGAGATCCTCGAGGCCTACCTCAACGAAGTGTTCATCGGCCAGGACGGCCAGCGCGCGGTACACGGCTTCGGCCTGGCCAGCCAGTTCTTTTTCAGCCAGCCGCTGCAGGAGCTCAAGCTGCACCAGATCGCCTTGCTGGTGGGCATGGTCAAGGGGCCGTCCTACTACAACCCACGCCGCCACCCCGAGCGCGCCCTGCAACGGCGCAACCTGGTGCTCGACCTGCTCGCCGAGCAGGGCGTGGCCACACAGGACGTGGTCGACGCGGCGAAGAAGATGCCCCTGGGCGTGACCAAGCGCGGCAGCCTGGCCGACAGCTCGTTCCCGGCCTTCCTCGACCTGGTCAAGCGTCAGCTGCGCCAGGACTACCGCGACGAAGACTTGACCGAAGAAGGCCTGCGCATCTTCACCAGTTTCGACCCGATCCTGCAGATGAAGGCCGAGACCGCCATGAGCGAGACCTTCAAGCGCCTGGCCGGGCGCAAGGGCGCCGACGAAGTGGAGTCGGCGATGGTCGTCACCAACCCCGAGACCGGCGAAGTGCAGGCGCTGATCGGCAGCCGCCAGTCGGGCTTCGCCGGTTTCAACCGCGCCATCGACGCGGTGCGCCCGATCGGCTCGCTGGTCAAGCCGGCGGTCTACCTGACCGCGCTGGAGCAACCGAGCAAGTTCACCCTGACCAGCTGGGTGCAGGACGAGCCGTTCTCGGTCAAGGGCGCCGATGGCCAGGTATGGCGGCCACAGAACTACGACCGCCGCCCCCACGGCACCATCTACCTGTACCAGGGCCTGGCCAACTCCTACAACCTGTCCACCGCCAAGCTCGGCCTGGAAGTGGGCGTGCCTAACGTGATCAAGACCATCGGCCGGCTGGGCGTGCAGGTCGACTGGCCGGCGTTCCCGTCGATGCTGCTGGGGGCCGGCGGCATGTCGCCGATGCAGGTGGCGACCATGTACCAGACCCTCGCCAACGGCGGTTTCAACACGCCGATGCGCGGTATCCGCAGCGTGCTCACCGCCGAAGGCGAGCCGCTCAAGCGCTACCCGTTCCAGATCCAACAGACCTTCGACCCGGGCTCGATCTACCTGGTGCAGAACGCCATGCAGCGGGTGATGCGCGAAGGTACTGGGCGGTCGGTGTACAGCCAGTTGCCCAGCTCGCTGACCCTGGCCGGCAAGACCGGCACCAGCAACGACTCGCGCGACAGCTGGTTCTCCGGCTTCAGCCAGGACTTGCTGGCCGTGGTGTGGCTGGGCCGCGACGACAACGGCAAGACACCGTTCACCGGCGCCACCGGGGCGTTGCAGGTGTGGACCAGCTTCATGAAGAAGGCCGATCCGCTGCCGCTGGACATGCCGCAGCCGGATAATGTGGTGCAGGCCTGGATCGACCCGTACAGCGGTCAAGGCTCCGACGGTAGCTGTCCGGGAGCGGTGCAGATGCCGTATATTCGCGGCAGTGAACCACCCGCTGGCGCCACCTGTGGTGGCGAGCAGAACCCGGCCGAATCGGTGATGGACTGGGTCAAGGGCTGGATGAATTGAGCACGAGCTTTGAAGAGGGTGTGAAGTGAACAAGTGGTGGATTCCTGCCTTGACCGCGGTGGCCGTATTGCACGGCTGTGCCAGTGTCCCGCGTGGCAATATCCCGGTGGTGGATTCGAGCACCCGGGTTTCCGACAACGAGCGGGTCATGGCCAAGCGCAACGCGGCCTACCCGACCAGCGGTGGCAGCCGCCAGTCGCAGGCGTTACCGGAAGACTCCGGCGTCACCGTGATGATCCCGCAGGGTACCGGCGGCGCGCCGATCCAGTCGTTCCCGGCCGGTAGCAGCGCGGCGCCGATCAGCACCGGCCCGATTACCCCGGGCCCGGTCAGCAGTGGGCCGATCACCACCAATCCCAACCCGATCGCCGACGAACCGTTCGACATCGCCTCGATGAGCAAGCCGGCGCCGGTCACCAGCGCCCCCACCGGCATCCCGCGTGCCAGTGGTGGCCTGTCGGCCGACGAGCAGCTCGACGGCCCGGTGCTGGCGCTGCTGACCACCGCCCAGCAACAACAGGGTAGCGGTGACTTCAACGGTGCCGCCTCGAGCCTGGAACGTGCCCAGCGCATCGCCCCGCGCGAGCCGCAGGTGCTGTTCCGCCTGGCTCAGGTGCGCCTGTCGCAGGGCGATGCCGCGCAGTCCGAGCAACTGGCACGCCGTGCCCTGACCTACGCCAACGGTCGCCCAGACCTGCAGGCCCAGCTGTGGAACACCATCGCCCAGGCCCGTGAAAAGCAGGGTGACAGCGCAGGTGCCGCGCTGGCGCGGCAGAAGGCGCGGGTCAACCTGTGATGGAACAGCGCATTCTCGATATCGCCGATCAACTGCTGCTGATCGAGCAGGAGCTCAAGGTCCAAGGCTGGTGGAGCGACGCCACCCCCAGTGCCGAGGCGTTGGCCAGCGTGGAGCCGTTCGCGGTGGACCGCATGAGCTTCGAACAGTGGCTGCAGTGGATCTTCCTGCCGCGCATGAAGCTGATCCTCGAGCACGGGCACCCGTTGCCCAGCGCCTCGGGCATCCTGGTGATGGCCGAGACGGTGTTTGTCGACCGCCCGGAACAAAGCCGCGAGCTACGGCGTCTGCTCGCAACTTTCGACCAATTGATCGCGCCTTCCGCCTGATTTCTACCGTTTTTCCTTCAAGGGCCGCAGATTGTGGCCCTTTTTTGTGGAAATCTTATTTTTCCTGCTGCTGCTCAGGGTATTAGTGGTGGTGAGAATTCATCTTGATGAAAAATTGGCAATAATTTCTCTTGACTTGTGGGCGCCGAATCACAAGAATCCAGATTCCGCTGTAGAGGGACTGCCAGAAGCAGACCCGCTAAGCAGATCATGAGGCGCACACCCGCGCCGACTTGCTACACCCCGCAACGCGTTACCTCGCGCTGGGTGGGAAAGCCCGCAACACACCAGGGTATTCCCAATACTTGCTCAGTCAGTGCTGACGTTCGCTCATGCTCTGCTTGGCAGTAAACCTAATAAGACCCGCTCAGTGAGGGCGGTATTCTGGCGTTTTAGAGGTGAACAACGTGGAGCTCTTATCCGGCGCTGAAATGGTCGTCCGCTTCTTGCGCGACGAAGGCGTTAAGCACATCTACGGGTACCCAGGCGGTGCTCTCCTGCATGTTTACGATGCCTTGTTCAAGGAACCGGAAGTCCAGCACATCCTGGTTCGCCACGAACAGGCTGCCACCCATATGGCGGACGGATACGCCCGTGCCACCGGCAAGGCCGGCGTGGTACTGGTGACTTCCGGTCCAGGCGCGACCAATGCCATCACCGGCATTGCCACCGCTTACATGGACTCCATCCCGATGGTCATCCTGTCTGGCCAGGTGCCCAGCACCATGGTCGGCACCGATGCCTTCCAGGAAACCGACATGATCGGTATCTCGCGGCCGATCGTGAAGCACAGCTTCATGGTCAAGCATGCCTCGGAAATTCCTGAAGTCCTGAAAAAAGCCTTCTATCTGGCGCAATCCGGCCGTCCCGGTCCGGTCGTGGTCGACATTCCAAAAGATATGACCAACCCGGCCGAGAAGTTCGAGTACATCTACCCGAAAAAGGTCAAGCTGCGTTCGTATAGCCCGGCCCTGCGCGGCCACTCCGGGCAGATCCGCAAGGCAGCCGAAATGCTCCTGGCGGCCAAGCGGCCAATCGTTTATGCCGGCGGCGGCGTGATTCTCGGCGGCGGCTCCGAAGCCCTCACCGAAATCGCCAAGTCGCTGAACCTGCCAGTCACCAACACCCTCATGGGCCTCGGTGGCTTCCCAGGTACCGACCGCCAGTTCCTCGGTATGCTCGGCATGCACGGCAGCTACACCGCCAACATGGCCATGCACAACGCCGACGTGATCTTCGCCGTCGGTGCGCGCTTCGACGACCGCGTGGTCAACGGCCCGGCCAAGTTCTGCCCGAACGCCAAGATCATCCACATCGACATCGACCCGGCGTCGATCTCGAAGATGATCAAGGCCGACGTGCCGATCGTCGGCCCGGTCGAAAGCGTGCTCAGCGAGATGCTCGCGATCCTCAAGGAAATCGGCGAGCAGCCCGACAAGGCAGCGCTGGATGCCTGGTGGAAGCAGATCGACGAATGGCGCGGCGACGGCGAGCTGTTCCCCTACGACAAGGGCGACGGCAACATCATCAAGCCGCAACAGGTCATCGAGACCCTGTGCGAAGTGACCAAGGGCGATGCCTTCGTCACCTCCGACGTCGGCCAGCACCAGATGTTCGCGGCGCAGTACTACCGCTTCAACAAGCCCAACCGCTGGATCAACTCCGGTGGCCTGGGCACCATGGGCTTTGGCTTCCCGGCGGCGATGGGCATCAAGCTCAACTTCCCCGACCAGGATGTGGCCTGCGTGACCGGTGAAGGCAGCATCCAGATGAACATCCAGGAGCTGTCCACCTGCATGCAGTACGGCCTGCCGGTGAAGATCGTCAACCTGAACAACGGTGTGTTGGGCATGGTCCGCCAATGGCAGGACATGGCCTACAACGGCCGCCACTCGCACTCCTATGTCGAGTCGCTGCCGGACTTCGTCAAGCTGGCCGAGGCCTATGGCCATGTGGGTATCCGCATCACCAGCCTGAAGGACCTCAAGCCCAAGCTCGAGGAAGCCTTCGCGATGAAGGATCGCCTGGTGTTCATCGATATCGCGGTCGACCGCACCGAGCACGTCTATCCGATGCAGATCAAGGATGGCTCGATGCGTGACATGTGGCTGAGCAAGACGGAGCGTACCTGATATGCGGCATATCATTTCCCTGCTGCTGGAAAACGAACCCGGTGCCTTGTCTCGCGTGGTCGGCCTGTTCTCCCAGCGCAACTACAACATTGAAAGCCTGACCGTGGCACCGACCGAAGACCCGACCCTGTCGCGTCTGACGCTGACCACCGTTGGCCATGACGAGGTGATCGAGCAGATCACCAAGAACCTGAACAAGCTGGTCGAAGTGGTCAAGCTTGTCGACCTCTCGGAAAGCGCTCACATCGAGCGTGAACTGATGTTGGTCAAGGTCAAGGCCACCGGCGCCCAGCGGGCCGAGATCAAGCGCACTACGGATATTTTCCGTGGCCAGATCGTCGATGTGACCGCCAGCGTGTACACCGTGCAGCTGAGCGGCACCAGCGACAAACTGGACAGCTTCATCCAGGCCATCGGTACCGCATCGATTCTCGAAACCGTGCGCAGTGGAGTCACCGGCATTGCCCGTGGCGACAAAGTGCTCAGCATCTAACTTCAAAAATTAGCGATGGCTCCACTGGGGCCGAGATATAACAGGGGTGTTTCATGAAAGTTTTCTACGATAAAGACTGCGACCTTTCCATCATCCAGGGCAAGAAAGTCGCCATCATCGGCTACGGCTCCCAAGGCCACGCCCAGGCGTGCAACCTCAAGGACTCCGGTGTAGACGTTACCGTCGGTCTGCGTAAAGGTTCGGCCACCGTTGCCAAGGCAGAAGCCCATGGCCTGAAAGTCGCCGACGTCGCCAGCGCCGTTGCCGCCGCCGACCTGGTCATGATCCTGACCCCGGACGAATTCCAGGGCCAGCTGTACAAGAACGAAATCGAGCCGAACATCAAGAAAGGCGCCACCCTGGCCTTCTCCCACGGCTTCTCGATCCACTACAACCAGGTGGTGCCGCGCGCCGACCTCGACGTGATCATGATCGCGCCGAAGGCCCCGGGCCACACCGTGCGCTCCGAGTTCGTCAAGGGCGGCGGCATCCCTGACCTGATCGCCATCTACCAGGACGCCTCGGGCAACGCCAAGAACGTCGCCCTGTCGTACGCCGCTGGCGTCGGTGGTGGCCGTACCGGCATCATCGAAACCACCTTCAAGGACGAGACCGAAACCGACCTGTTCGGTGAGCAGGCCGTGCTCTGCGGCGGTACCGTCGAGCTGGTCAAGGCTGGTTTCGAGACTCTGGTCGAAGCGGGCTACGCCCCAGAGATGGCCTACTTCGAGTGCTTGCACGAGCTGAAGCTGATCGTCGACCTCATGTACGAAGGCGGCATCGCCAACATGAACTACTCGATCTCCAACAACGCCGAGTACGGTGAGTACGTCACCGGCCCTGAAGTCATCAACGAAGAATCGCGCAAGGCCATGCGCAATGCGCTGAAGCGCATCCAGGACGGCGAATACGCGAAGATGTTCATCAGCGAAGGTGCCACCAACTATCCTTCGATGACCGCCAAGCGTCGCAACAACGCCGCCCACGGCATCGAGATCATCGGCGAGCAACTGCGTTCGATGATGCCGTGGATTTCGGCCAACAAGATCGTCGACAAGACCAAGAACTAAGGTCTGGTTCGATAAATGAAAAACGCGGCTTCGGCCGCGTTTTTTCGTTTGCGCGGCCAGCTTCTGGTATAAAGCGACCAGTGGCTCGCCGTCAGAACCTGTTTCGCGGGCCCATGTCGAACATATTCCACACTGTTGCAAGGTACTTTTCATGAGCGAACGTCCCGAAGAGCCGAACAAGCCCTCCGACGCCGAAAGCCTGCTACCTGTCGATGAGCACGTTGAAGAAGGTCATGACGCCGAAGGGCGCAAGGTCCGTCACCGCGGCATCTACCTGCTGCCCAACCTGTTCACTACCGCGAACCTGTTCGCCGGCTTCTATTCCATCATCAGCTCGATGAGCGCGCAGAGCGCCCTGAGCGCCGGTGACCCGCGCGAGGCGAGCAAGTATTTCGCCTTCGCCGCCATCGCCATTTTCGTGGCCATGGTCCTCGACGGCCTCGACGGTCGTGTCGCGCGCATGACCAACACCCAGAGCGCCTTCGGTGCCGAGTACGACTCGCTGTCGGACATGGTCGCCTTCGGTGTGGCTCCGGCCCTGCTGGCATTCGGTTGGGCGCTGGGCGACATGGGCAAGGTCGGCTGGATGGTCGCCTTCATCTATGTAGCCGGTGCGGCACTGCGCCTGGCGCGCTTCAACACCCAGGTCGGCACCGCCGACAAGCGCTACTTCATCGGCCTGGCCAGCCCGGCCGCGGCAGGTGTGGTGGCCGGTACCGTGTGGGCGTTCAGCGACTACGGCATCCAGGGTTCGAAGCTGTCGTTCCTGGTGGCGCTGCTGGTCGCTGCCGCGGGCATGCTGATGGTCAGCAACATCAAGTACAACAGCTTCAAGGAGCTCGACCTCAAGGGCCGCGTGCCTTTCGTCGCGATCCTCGCGGTGGTGCTGGTGTTCGCCGTGGTGTTCAGCGATCCACCGCGCATCCTGCTGCTGATCTTCCTGGCCTATGCTGCGTCGGGGCCGATCCAGTTCCTGTTGCGGGCACGCCGTCGCAAATCCTGACAAGGATTTAATCGCGGAATAACCTGCCGGCTCCATAGTCTTACGTGTACATCAGTTGCCCGTGCTATGGAGCCGCCATGCTCATCAAGCTTCCCCGATCTTCCGACTGCAACGCGTCGCAGGTCACCCCCGAAGATATCTACCTTTCCCGTCGTCGTGTGTTGGGCGCAAGCCTGGCAGGCCTGGCCGTGGGCGCCTTGCCGCGCCTGGGTATGGCCGCCGAGCCGTCGCGCTATGCCGATGCCGTGGCCGGCAGCCCGCCCGCCTGGTTCGGCGACAAGCTGGCCGCCACCCGCTGGCAGGCGATGACAGTGCCGGGGGAGGCGATCACGCCGTTCAAGGACGCCACCCACTACAACAACTTCTATGAGTTCGGCCCCGACAAGGGTGACCCGGCAGCCAATGCCGGCAGCCTGCGGACCGAGCCGTGGAGCCTGGTCGTCGATGGTGAGGTGGCCAAGCCTGGTCGCTATGCGCTGGAGGACTTCGTCAAACCCTACCAGCTCGAGGAGCGTATCTATCGGTTGCGCTGTGTCGAGGCCTGGTCGATGGTCATTCCCTGGCTGGGTTTTCCGCTGGCCGAGGTGCTCAAGCAGGTCGAGCCGACCTCCAAGGCGCGTTATGTTCGTTTCGAAACCCTGCAGGACCCCCAAAGCATGCCCGGCCAGCGCTCCGGCTTCGCCCTGATCGACTGGCCTTATGTAGAGGGATTGCGCCTGGATGAAGCGATGAACCCGCTGGCGATCCTGGCGGTGGGTATGTATGGCCGCGAGCTGGCCAACCAGAACGGCGCGCCGCTGCGGCTTGTGGTGCCGTGGAAGTATGGCTTCAAGAGTATCAAGTCGATCGTGCGCATCAGTTTGGTAGCGCAGCAGCCGCAGACCACCTGGCAAGGGCTGGCGCCCGAGGAGTATGGCTTTTATGCCAACGTCAACCCGACGGTCGACCACCCGCGCTGGACCCAGGCGCGGGAGCGACGTCTGCCCAGCGGGCTGTTCAGTCCCAACGTGCGCGATACCTTGATGTTCAACGGTTACGCCGATGAAGTGGCGTCGTTGTACGGCGGGCTCGATCTGCGGAAGAACTATTGATGCGCTATCCCGGGTTTCGCTTGGCTATCTTCATTGCCGGTTGCCTGTTTCCGCTGTGGTGGCTGTATGAGGCACTGACGGGGCAGCTCGATCCGGACCCGGGCAAGATCCTCATGGACCGGCTCGGGCTGGGGGCGCTGGTGTTCTTGTTGATTACCCTGGGTATGACGCCATTGCAGCGGTTCAGTGGTTGGTCGGGGTGGATCGTGGTGCGCCGGCAACTGGGGTTGTGGTGCTTTGCTTATATAGTGCTGCACTTGATGGCGTACCTGGTGTTCATCCTGGGGCTGGACTGGGGGCAGTTCGGCGTGGAGTTGCGCAAGCGGCCGTACATTATTGTTGGTGCGCTGGGGTTTGTTGGGTTGCTGGCGTTGGCGGTTACCTCCAACCGTTATAGCCAGAAGCGGTTGGGCGCGCGGTGGAAGAGGCTGCATCGGCTGGTGTATGTGATTTTGGGGTTGGGGTTGCTGCATTTTTTGTGGATTGTGCGTTCGGATTTGCGTGAATGGGCGATTTATGCGGCGGTGGGTGGGGTGTTGATGGTGTTGCGGGTGCCGGTGGTGGTGCGTTGGGTTGGGCGGCGGGGGAGGAGTGGATCGGGGTGATGGGGGGTGGAGGTTGT
>NZ_CP077073.1:1800000-2010000 GCF_019139535.1 Pseudomonas muyukensis
CAGTTGCGCGAGGCCCTGGCGCTGATCGAGAACGACCTGGCCAGGCTGGCCGACACCCTGGCCCGCCAGGCCTTGCAGCATGCCGATACGCCCTTGGTCGGGCGTACCTGGTTGCAGCACGCCACGCCGGTGACGCTGGGCATGAAGCTGGCCAGTGTGCTGGGGGCGCTGACCCGCCATCGCGAGCGGCTCAAGGCCTTGCGTCCGCGCTTGCTGGTGCTGCAGTTCGGCGGCGCTTCCGGCAGCCTGGCGGCCCTGGGCAGCAAGGCATTGCCGGTGGCCGAGGCGCTGGCCGGGCAGTTGCGCCTGGCACTGCCCGAGCAACCCTGGCACACCCAGCGTGACCGGCTGGTGGAGTTCGCTGCGGTGCTGGGCCTGATCGCCGGCAGCCTGGGCAAGTTCGGCCGGGATGTCAGCCTGCTGATGCAGACCGAGGCCGGCGAGCTGTACGAGCCCGGCGCGCCGGGCAAGGGCGGCTCCTCGACCATGCCGCACAAGCGCAACCCGGTGGGTGCGGCGGTACTGATCGCCGCCGCTACCCGGGTGCCGGGGCTGCTGTCGACGCTGTACAGCGCCATGCCCCAGGAGCATGAGCGCAGCCTCGGCCTGTGGCACGCCGAGTGGGAAACCTTGCCGGCGATCTGCTGCCTGGTTTCCGGTGCGCTGCACCAGGCCCAGGTGATCGCCGAAGGCATGCAGGTGGATGCCGCGCGCATGCGCCACAACCTCGACCTGACCCAGGGGCTGGTGCTCGCCGAAGCGGTGAGCATCGTCCTGGCCCAGCGCCTGGGCCGCGATCGCGCCCATCATCTGCTGGAACATTGCTGCCAGCGTGCGGTGGCCGAGCAGCGGCACTTGCGCGCGGTGCTCGGCGACGAGCCACAGGTCAGCGCCGAGCTGTCCGCTGAAGAGCTCGACCGCCTGCTCGACCCTGCCCATTACCTCGGCCAGGCCCGCGTCTGGGTGGCGCGCGCGGTGGCCGAGCATCAACGTTTCACTGCCTGAAGGAGACCGCTGTGGCGCACGTGCAACTGGCCGATGGCGTACTGCATTACCAACTCGATGGACCGGCCGCTGCCCCAGTGCTGGTGTTGTCCAACTCGCTGGGGACCGATCTGCACATGTGGGATGCGCAAGTGCCGGAGTGGGCCGAGCACTTTCGGTTGCTGCGCTATGACACCCGCGGCCATGGCGGCTCGCTGGTCAGCGCGGGCCCCTACAGCATCGAGCAATTGGGCGGTGATGTGCTGGCCCTGCTCGATGCCCTGGATATCGACAAGGCCCACTTCATCGGCCTGTCCATGGGCGGCCTGATTGGCCAGTGGCTGGGTATCCACGCGGGCAATCGCCTGCTCAGCCTGACCTTGTGCAACACGGCGGCGAAGATCGGCAGTGACCAGGTGTGGAACAGCCGCATCGATACCGTGCTCAAGGGCGGCTGTCAGGCCATGCACGCGCTACGTGATGCCTCCATCGCCCGCTGGTTCACCCCGGCATTCGCCCAGGCGCAGCCGGCCGCAGCCCAGCGCATCTGCCAGATGCTGGCGCAAACCGCGCCCGAGGGCTACGCGGCCAACTGCGCTGCGGTGCGCGACGCCGATATGCGTGACCAGCTCAAGCAGATCCAGCTGCCGACCCTGATCGTCGCCGGCAGTGCCGATGCGGTGACCACCCCGGCGCATGGTCGTTTCTTGCAGGCCGGTATCCTGGGGGCCGAGTACGTCGAATTCACCGCCGCGCACCTGTCCAACGTCGAGGTCGGCGCGCCGTTCAGCCGGCGTGTGCTCGATTTCCTGCGCAGCCGTTGAGGAGTACACCATGGACGAGAAACAACGCTACGAAGCCGGCATGCAAGTGCGCCGCGCGGTGCTGGGCGATGCCCATGTGGACCGCAGCCTGGAGAAGCTCAATGACTTCAATGGCGAGTTCCAGGAGATGATCACCCGGCATGCCTGGGGCGATATCTGGACCCGCCCCGGCTTGCCCAGGCATACCCGCAGCCTGATCACCATCGCCATGCTGATCGGCATGAACCGCAACGACGAGCTCAAGCTGCACCTGCGCGCCGCGGCCAACAACGGCGTGACCCGCGAGCAGATCAAGGAAGTGATCATGCACAGCGCGATCTATTGCGGGATACCGGCGGCCAATGCCACGTTCCACCTGGCCGAGTCGGTGTGGGATGAGCTGGGGGTGGAGTCGCGCACCAGGTGACTTGAGATATCGCCGGGGCTGCTGCGCAGCCCATCGCGACACAAGGCCGCTCCCACAGGGTTTGCACAGGCCTGTGGGAGCGGCCTTGTGTCGCGATGGCGCCCCAGCATTTCCCTGGTCAGATCGCCGCTTTCTTCTGGCGGATGGCCACCGGCCCGGCATTGGCCTCAACGGCTTTTTTCAATTCAGGGCACAGCCCGAGCATGAACGCCAGCTCCGCCACCACGAACAGTGGCCCGATGATCAGCCCGCTGAGGTCATCGACGAACGCCGGCTTGCGCCCTTCGTACCAGTGGCCGACGAACTGGATGATCCAGCCCACCACGAATGCGCCCAGCCCGGCCGCCAGCCACAGCCCGGTGCCTTGCACCGCCAGCGCTTGCCCGGCCCACAGGCACAGGCCCAGCAACAGCCCCATCACCAGGCCCAAGCGCAGGTCCAGGCGCAGGTAGAACCACACCGACCAGCCCGCCAGCAGCAACGCCGGTGACAGCCAGAGCCCGGCCAGGTCCCAGCCGGGGCGCGACAGCAGGATGGTCACCGCCAGCACGATCAGCGGAATGCCGATGAAATGCGTGGCGATATTGCGTGGGTCGCGGTGATAGGCCGCGTATTGACTCAAATGCTCGACGAGGTTTTTCATTGTTGTTCCTCCATCAGGGGTGAGCGCAGCTTGCCCCGGTTCATCCATCGTCGTCTGTCGGCTGGCCGACAGAGTTCGCATTGCGAGGCGCCATGCACGATCCGCGTACCCAATTGCTGCATGGCCAGTGGTTTCGCCAGTTGCCGGTTACTGTTCAGGATAGCCTGCTGGCCCTGGGCCGGCCCCGCGTGCTGGGGTCGGGGCAGTGCCTGTTCCAGCGCGGCGATGCGCCCTGCGGGCTGTATGCGGTGCTGGAAGGCGCGATGCGTGTCGGCGCGGTCAGCAGCGCTGGCAAGGAGGCGCTGCTGACCCTGGTGGAAGCCGCGCAATGGTTTGGCGAGATCAGCCTGTTCGATGGCCAGCCGCGGACCCATGACGCCTTTGCCGAAGGCCCTACCCGGCTGTTGTGGCTGCCCCAGGCCGCGCTGCTCGACTGGCTGGCGCGTGAGCCGCAGCACTGGCGCGAGCTGGCTTTGCTGATGAGCCACAAGCTGCGCTGGGTTTTCGTCGCCCTGGAGCAGCAGAGCCTGCTGGCCGCCGGGCCGCGCTTGGCCCACCGCTTGCTGCAGATGGCCGAGGGCTACGGCGAACGCGATGTCGCGCAATGGCGCTTGCAGGTATCCCAGGAGCAACTGGCGCTGATGCTGTCGCTGTCGCGCCAGACCATCAACCAGATCCTCAGGAACCTCGAGCAGTCCGGTGTGGTGCGCCTGGGCTATGGCGAGGTGGAGATCGTCGATGCGCCTCGCTTGCGGGCGCTGGCGCGGCATCCAGGCTGACCAGGGTGTCGATCATCGCTCGCGCCGCCGGGCTCAGGCGGTAGCCGCTGCGGCTGATCACCCCGCAGCGCACGCTCAGTACTTCCAGCCCCGGCGGCAGGTTGCGCCAGTGCAGGCGCACCAGGGTGCCGTTGGCCAGGTCGTCGGCCACCGCCTCTTCGCTGGCGGCACCGATGGCGTCGCTGGCCAGGACCACGCTGCGCAGCACCGCCAGGTGCTCGGTCTGCAGGTGCGGGGTGAAGTCGCTGCGCCCGCTGAGGTTGGCCAGGCGCTTGCGCACCCCGGGGGCAAGCAGGGCGCTGGCCAGCGGGTAGGCGAACAGGTCGTTGGTCGACAGGCTGTCCTTGGCCAGCAGCGGGTGGCCGGGGCGGCAGAAGAACAGGCCGGGGCGGGGGGTGAGCGCTTCGGTATGGAAGTTGGGGTCGGCCTCGAACGGGCGGATGTCGTCGACGAAGAATTCGATCTGCTCGCGGCGCAGGGCCTGGCCCAGGCGTTCGGCATTGTCCACCAGCAGCGCGGTGCGGATGCCCGGGCGCTGCTCGATGAATTGCCGCAGGGCTGCAGGCACCAGGCGCACCGCCAGGGCCGGGCCGCTGCCGAAATGCAGCTCGCCAGCATCGAGCTTGGTCATTTGCAGCACCTCGTTGTTCAACTGGGCAGCGCCCTGGACCAGGCGCCGGGCGTGTTGCACCACCACTTGGCCTTCGGGGGTGGGGGGCAGGGCCTTGTTGGCGCGGTCGACCAGGGCGCAGCCGAAGGTCTGCTCGAGGTTCTGGATGGCCCGGCTGAAGGCGGGCTGGGTGATGCCCATGGCCTCGGCGGCGCGAACGAAACTGCGGTATTCGGTGAGGGCGATGAAGTAGCGCAGTTGGCGCAGGTCCATGTTCGGGCTCTGGGGCGGGATCAAGGCTCGGTTTTAGCGTTTACCTGATATAGCGTCAATGTTTGTTTTTGCATGTTTTTAATACTTTTAGTTATTTAATGGGGCTCGTAGGCGCTTGCTGGCGAACCAGGCAACACGGTGGATGGCACCGGCTGTGCCGGTGTTCGCCGGCAAGGCCGGCTCCTACAACGCGTACGGCCTGCAACACCTGTAGGAGCCAGCTTGCTGGCGAACCAGGCGCCACGGAGGATGGCACCGGCTGCGCCGGTGTTCGCCGGCAAGGCCGGCTCCTACAACGCGTACGGCCTGCAACACCTGTAGGAGCCAGCTTGCTGGCGAACCAGGCGCCACGGAGGATGGCACCGGCTGCGCCGGTGTTCGCCGGCAAGGCCGGCTCCTACAACGCGTACGGCCTGCAACACCTGTAGGAGCCAGCCTTGCTGGCGAACCAGACGCTGCGGTGAATGGCACCGGCTACGCCGGCGCCTACGACGATTGCGTGGGTATTTCCAGCGGTTTACAGCAGGTTCAAAGGGTAACTCACGATCAAGCGGTTCTCATCGAACGCATTGCTGCTGAAATCCCGGCGCATGGTCGAGTTGCGCCATTTCACCGACAGGTCCTTGAACGTCCCGGCCTGGATCACATAGGCCAGCTCGCTTTCCCGTGCCCATTCCTTGCCATCGTCCACGGCGCTGGTGTGCACGTTGTCGCCCTTGATATAGCGGTTCATCAAGGTCAGCCCGGGAATGCCCAGGGTGACGAAGTTGAAGTCATGCCGCAGTTGCCAGGAGCGCTCCTTGGCATTGTCGAAACTGGCGTTGTAGCTGTCGTTGGCCAGGGTACCGCCGCTGGTGCCATTGACCCGCATCCAGGCATCGTCGCCACTGACCTTCTGCAGGCCGATATAGAACGTGTGGCCCTGGTAGCGCGCCGAGAGCATCGCCGAGGCGGTGCGGTTGTCCAACTTGCCGGCACGTTCGCTGCCGTCTTCCTTGCCAGTGAAGTACCCGAGGTTGGCGCCCAGGGTCCAGTCGCCCAGCGGCTGGCTGTGCACCAGGTTGAGGTATTGCTGGCGGTAGATGTCCTTGAGCCGGGCATCCCACAGGCCGACCATCGTGCGCTTGTCGTTGAAGCTGTATTCGCCGCCGGCAAAGTTGAAGCGGTCGGCGCTGATACCGGCGCGGCCCTGCATGAACAGGTCCTCCATGCTCGCGTCATTGCGCGGGCTGTTGCCACGGAACTGGCCGGCATAGACGGTCAGGCCGTCGATCTCCTTTGAGGTGAGCTGGCCACCGCGAAAGGTCTGCGGCAACGAGCGGCCATCGTCCGAGCGCAGGATCGGCAGCACTGGCATCCATTCGCCGATTTTCAGCTCGGTCTGCGACAGGCGCGCCTTCAACGCCACGCCCAGGCGCCCGAAGTCATCGGCGGGGCGGCCATCGTCGTGCACCGGCAGCAGGTGGGTGCCGGCGGTCCCCTTGCCGCCGTCGAGCTTGAGCGAGTACAGCCCCAGAATGTCCACGCCGAAGCCGACCGTGCCCTGGGTGAAACCGGAGCGGGCATCGAGGATGAAGCTCTGGGTCCATTCCTCGGCTTTGCCCTGGGGGTTGGTCGGGTCGACGAAGTTGCGGTTGATGTAGAAGTTGCGCAGGTTGAGGCTGGCCTTGGCGTCTTCCACGAAACCGCCTTCGGCGGCGAGGGCGGGCAGGGCGCAGGACAGCGACAACAGGCCAGGCAGCAGTTGGCGTGCGGGGTGCAAAGTGCTCATCGGTTGCATCTCTTGTTTTTATTGGGCGAGCCTGTGCGCTGCGGGTACGGGCCGCAGGGTCGGCATCTTTAGAGAGAACTTGTGCAACGTTGCGTGGGCGATGGTGCGCGGCGGGGTGGGGGCGAGGCAATTCGTGGAACGCGGAACGGGGCGATTATCGAACGCTATGTAGGGGCGTGCTGAGGGTGTAGGAGCGGCCTTGTGTCGCGAATGGGCTGCAAAGCAGCCCCGGCAATGCTGCAGGAAGGCTGATCCTGGGGCCGCTTCGCGCCCCTATCGCGACACAAGGCCGCTCCTACAGGGCTGCAAATAAAAAACCCACCGCAAGGGTGGGCTTGATGCTGTTACTAGACCAATCAGCCTTTCGGCGTCTGGATCGAGGCCTGCTGCTGGGTCTGCTCGTACCAGCCGCCGCCGAGGGCCTTGTACAGGTTTACCTCGCTGACCAGCTGCGACAGGCGGTCGCCGATCAGCGACTGCTGGGCGCTGAACAGGTTGCGCTGGGCATCGAGGAAGGTCAGGTTGCTGTCGATACCGATGCGGTAGCGGCGCTCGGCCAGGCGGTAGTAGTCCTGGTTGGCAGCCACCAGGTCACGCTGCGCCTGCAACTGCTCTTCGAACGTCTTGCGTGCGGCCAGGCCATCGGCGACTTCCTGGAAGGCGGTCTGGATGGTCTTTTCGTACTTGGCGACGTTGATGTCCTTCTGGATCTTCGAGTAGTCCAGGCTCGCCCTCAGGCTGCCGGCGTTGAAGATCGGCAGGTTGATCTGCGGCTGGAACAGCCAGGTGCCCGAACCACCCTTGAACAGGCCGCCCATGTCCGGGCTCAGGGTACCGGCATTGGCGGTCAGGCTGATGCTCGGGAAGAACGCGGCGCGGGCCGCGCCGATGTTGGCGTTGGCGGCCTTGAGCAGGTGCTCGGCCTCCTGGATGTCGGGACGGCGCTGCAGGATGTCGGACGGCAGCCCCGCCGGCACTTCGGCCAACTGGTCGGCGTCGAGCTCCAGCGGCTTGGGCAGGCTGCTCGGCACGCCGGTGCCGACCAGCACGGTCAGGCTGTTGAGGTCCTGGGCCACCAGGCGCTGGTACTGCGAGTACTTGACCCGGGCACCTTCCACGGCGGTGCGCGCCTGGCTGACGTCGAGCGCCGAGGCCACGCCGACCTCGTTGCTGCGGCGGGTCAGGTTGTAGCTTTCCTCGTAGGTCTTGAGCGTCTCTTCGGTCAGCTTGAACAGCGCCTGGTCGGCCTGCCAGGTGTAGTAGGCGTTGGCCACGCTGGCCACCAGGCTGATCTGCGTGGAGCGGCGCGCCTGCTCGCTGGACAGGTAGGTTTCCAGGGCCTGCTCGGTCAAGCTGCGCACGCGGCCGAACAAGTCCAGCTCATAGGCGCTGACACCCAAGGTGGCCGAGTACTGGCTGGCAATGCTCGACTGGCCGGTCTGCGACATGTTCGCCGGCATCCGTTGACGGCTGCCGCTGCCATTGGCCGACACGGCCGGGAACAGGTCGGCGCGCTGGATGCGGTACTGAGCGCGGTAGGCGTCGATGTTCAACGCTGCCACCCGCAGGTCGCGGTTGTTTTCCAGCGACGTCTGGATCAGTTGCTGCAGCGCCGGGTCGTGGAAGAACTGGCGCCAGCCCTGTTCGGCGGCGGCAACGTTGGCCGACTCGGTCGGCGAGTAGGCAGGGCCTTGCGGCCACTGCGCGGCTACCGGCGCCTCCGGCGCCTGGTAGTCGGGGATCAGCGAGCAGCCGCCGAGAATGAACGCGGTTACCGCAAGGGACAACAAAGACTTGGTCATTGCCCAGCCTCATAACGTGGAGTTTCAGGGGTGGCGTCTTGTTTCGGCTCTTTGCTGCCGAACAGCGACGACACTGCGACGAAGAATAGCGGTACCCAGAAGATGGCCAGTACGGTTGCACTGATCATGCCGCCGATGACCCCGGTGCCGATGGCGTGCTGGCTGCCGGCGCCGGCGCCGCTGGCGATGGTCAACGGTACCACGCCGAGGATGAACGCCAGCGAGGTCATGATGATCGGGCGCAGACGCATGCGGCAGGCCTCGATGGCCGCGTCGTACAGGCTGCGGCCCTGCTCGTGCAGTTCCTTGGCGAATTCGACGATCAGGATCGCGTTCTTCGCCGCCAGGCCAATGGTGGTCAGCAGGCCGACCAGGAAGTAGACGTCGTTGGACAGCCCGCGCAGGCTGGTGGCGAGCAAGGCACCGATGATACCCAGCGGCACGACCAGCACCACCGCGATCGGAATCGACCAGCTTTCGTACAGCGCTGCCAGGCAGAGGAACACGAACAGTACCGAGAGGGCGAACAGCGCCGGCATCTGCGAGCCGGAGAGTTTTTCCTCGTAGGACATGCCGGTCCAGGAGTAGCCGATGCCGCTTGGCAGTTCGCCGGCGATGCGCTCGACCTCGGCCATGGCTTCACCGGTACTGTAGCCAGGCGCCGGGGTGCCGAGGATCTCGACCGCTTCCACACCGTTGTAGCGCGACAGTTTCGGCGAGCCGTAGCTCCATTGGCCCTTGGCGAAGGAGGAGAACGGCACCATTTCGCCGGCGCCGTTGCGCACGTACCACTTCTGCAGGTCTTCCGGGCTCATCCGGGCGTTGGGCGCACCCTGGATGTACACCTTCTTGACCCGGCCACGGTCGATGAAGTCGTTGACGTAGCTACCGCCCAGGGCGATCGACAGGGTGTTGTTGATGTCGGCGATGGTCACGCCCAGGGCGCTGGCACGTTCGTCATCGATGGTCAGCTGGTACTGCGGCTCGTCGTTCAGGCCGTTCGGGCGCACGGCGCTGAGGATCTTGCTCTGCGCGGCCTTGGCCAGGAACTGGTTGCGCGCTTCCATCAGCTTCTCGTGGCCGACACCGGCGCGGTCCTGGAGGAACACGTCGAAGCCGGTGGCGTTACCCAGCTCGAGTACCGCCGGCGGAGCGAAGGCGAACACCATCGCGTCGCGGAAGCCGAAGAAGTGCATCTGCGCACGCTGGGCGAGGGCGAACACGCTGTTCTCCTTCGAGCGCTCACCCCATGGCTTGAGCATGATGAACGCCATGCCCGAGCTCTGGCCGCGACCGGCGAAGTTGAAGCCGTTGACGGTGAACACCGAAGACACGGTGTCGGCCTCGTCCTTGAGCAGGTACTCGCGCATCTGGTCGACCACCACCTGGGTGCGCTCGGCACTGGAGCCGGCCGGGGTCTGCACCTGGGCGAACAGCACGCCCTGGTCTTCTTCCGGAAGGAACGCGGTGGGAATGCGGGCGAACAGCCAGATCATGCCGACCACGATCAGCGCATAGGCCAGCAGGAACGGGATCTTGTTGCGCAGGATGGTGCCCACGCTACGCTCGTAACCCACCACGGTGCGGTCGAAGTTGCGGTTGAACCAGCCGAAGAAGCCGCGCTTGGCCACATGGTGCTCGCCCTTCTTCAGCGGCTTGAGCATGGTGGCGCACAGGGCCGGGGTGAAGATCAGCGCGACCAGCACCGACAGGCCCATGGCCGAGACGATGGTGATCGAGAACTGCCGGTAGATCACGCCGGTCGAGCCGCCGAAGAAGGCCATCGGCAGCAGTACCGCCGAGAGCACCAGGGCGATACCCACCAGGGCGCCCTGGATCTGTTCCATGGAGCGCTTGGTCGCTTCCTTGGGCGGTAGCCCTTCCTCGGACATCACCCGCTCGACGTTCTCCACCACGACGATGGCGTCGTCCACCAGCAAGCCGATGGCCAGGACCATGGCGAACATGGTCAGGGTGTTGATGCTGAAGCCGGCGGCGGCGAGGATGCCGAAGGTCCCCAGCAACACCACCGGGACGGTCATGGTGGTGATGATGGTGGCGCGGAAGTTCTGCAGGAACAGGTACATCACCAGGAACACCAGGACCACGGCCTCGATCAGGGTATGGATCACGCCACTGATCGATTCGGTGACCACCGGGGTGGTGTCGTACGGGAACACCGCCTTGACCCCTGGCGGGAAGAACGGCTCGAGGTCGGCGATGGTCTGGCGCAGGGCCTTGGCGGTATCCAGGGCGTTGGCACCGGTGGCCAGCTTGACCGCCAGGCCCGAGGCCGGGAAGCCGTTGTACTGCGCGCTGATGGCGTAGTTCTCGCCGCCCAGGCCGACCTGCGCGACATCGCCCAGGCGCACCTGGGAGCCGTCGGCGTTGACCTTGAGCAGGATCTTCTCGAACTGCTCGGCGGTCTGCAGGCGGGTCTTGCCGATGATCGTGGCGTTCAGCTGGGTGCCCGGCAGGGCAGGCAGGCCGCCGAGCTGGCCGGAGGACACCTGCACGTTCTGCGCGGCCACCGCGGTGCGCACGTCGACCGGGGTCAGCTGGAACTTGTTCAGCTTGGCCGGATCGAGCCAGATACGCATGGCGTACTGCGCACCGAACACCTGGAAGTCACCCACGCCGGCGGTCCGCGAGATCGGGTCCTGCATGTTGGAGACGATGTAGTTGGCCAGGTCGTCCTTGGTCATGGTGCCGTCTTCGGACACCAGGCCGATCACCAGCAGGAAGTTCTTCACTGCCTTGGTGACGCGGATACCTTGCTGTTGCACTTCCTGCGGCAGCAACGGGGTGGCCAGGTTCAGCTTGTTCTGGACCTGGACCTGCGCCGTGTCGGCGTTGGTGCCCTGCTCGAAGGTGGCGGTGATGGTCATGCTGCCGTCGGAGTTACTTTCCGAGGAAACATAGCGCAGGTTGTCGATACCGTTGAGCTGCTGCTCGATCACCTGCACCACGGTGTCCTGCACCGTCTGCGCCGAGGCGCCCGGATAGGTCACGGCGATGGCGATGGCCGGCGGGGCGATGCTCGGGTACTGGTTGATCGGCAGCTTCAGGATCGACAAGGCGCCGACCAGCATGATCACCAGGGCGATCACCCAGGCGAAGATCGGGCGATCGATAAAGAACTTCGACATGGTTTACTCCGCTTTGGCGTCGGCTTTCGCCGCGCTGGCCTGATCGGGGCTGCCCGGTTTCTTGACGTTGGTGGCTTCGCTGACCTTGACTTCGACACCAGGGCGCACGAACTGCAGCCCTTCGGTGATCAGACGGTCGCCCGGGTTCAGGCCTTCCTCGATCAGCCAGTCGCTGCCCAGGGTACGGTTGGCCTTGAGCTGGCGCAGTTCGACCTTGTTTTCCTGGTTGACCACCAGTGCGGTCGGCGCGCCCTTGAGGTCGCGGGTCACGCCCTGTTGCGGGGCCAGGATGGCGTTGGCATTGACCCCGGCCTTGAGCCGCGCATGCACGAACATGCCGGGCAGCAGGGTGTGGTCGGGGTTGGGGAAGATTGCGCGCAGGGTCACCGAGCCGGTGGTCTCGTCGACTGCGACCTCGGAGAACTCCAGGCGGCCCTGCTGCTTGAACAGGCTGCCATCCTCCAGCACCAGCTGCACCTGGGCGGCGTTGTCGCCGGCCTTCTGCAACTGGCCGCTTTCCAGGTCACGGCGCAGCTTGAGCAGCTCGGCGGTGGACTGGGTGACGTCGACGTAGATCGGGTCGAGCTGCTGGATGGTCGACATGGCGTTGGCCTGGCCATTGCTCACCAGGGCGCCCTCGGTGAATGCGGAGCGCCCGATGCGGCCACTGATCGGCGCCAGCACCTTGGTGTAGCGCAGGTCGATCTGGGCGCTCTTGAGGGCGGCCTCGGCCTGCAATCGTTTGGCATTGGCGTCGTCGTATTCCTGCTTGGACACCGCTTGTTCGTCGATCAGCTGCTTGTAGCGTTCGGCCAGCGAGCGGGTTGCCTGCAGGTTGGCCTGGGCGTTGGCCAGGTTGGCCTCGTAGACGGCAGGGTCGATCTGGTAGAGCTGCTGCCCTTCCTTGACGTCACTGCCTTCCTTGAACAGGCGCTTGAGAATGATGCCGTTGACCTGTGGCCGTACCTCGGCCACACGGTAGGCGCTGGTGCGCCCCGGCAGTTCCGAGGTGAGGGTGAAGGCTTGCGGCTGCACGGTGACGACGCCGACCTGAGGAGCCTGTGGCGCGGGCGCTGCTTCTTCTTTCTTGCAGCCACTGAGCAGGGTTGCCAAAGCCACGGCGGAAACCAGGGCGGATAAGGCTGGCTTGAATTGCATGAGGATCCTCGGGTCGCAGGAGCAGGGGAGCTCAAGAATATAAAGGAAGAGTCTTGTCAGAAAAACGCTATCGGGTGGATAAATAGCTTGCTAAGGAATATACTTACATTCATGGTTGTTTGTAAATACCGCAGGTGTGTCGTGAGTGACCACCGCGGATCGCTCACATTTACCCGGGTGAGGCCCTGAAAGAGGCGACCCCCGGCCTGATTCCCGCCCGCCACGTGGGCGCGCGGGGCCTGATGAGGTTGTACTGCCATGGTCCGTCGAACCAAAGAGGAAGCCCAGGAAACCCGCGCCCAGATCATCGAGGCGGCGGAAAGGGCCTTCTACAAGCGCGGTGTCGCGCGTACCACCCTGGCCGATATCGCCGAGCTCGCCGGGGTGACCCGCGGGGCGATCTACTGGCACTTCAGCAACAAGGCCGACCTGGTGCAGGCGCTGCTCGACAGCCTGCACGAGACCCATGACCACCTGGCCCGAGCCAGTGAAAGCGAGGATGAACTCGACCCGCTTGGTTGCATGCGCAAGCTCCTGCTGCAAGTGTTCAACGAGCTGGTGCTCGATGCCCGGACCCGGCGTATCAATGAAATCCTGCACCACAAGTGCGAATTTACCGATGACATGTGCGAGATTCGCCAGCAGCGCCAGGGCGCGGTGCTCGATTGCCACGAAGGCATCGCCCTGACCATGGGCAATGCCGTACGCCGTGGCCAGTTGCCGGCCGACCTGGACACCGACCGGGCGGCCGTGGCGATCTTCGCCTATGTCGATGGCCTGATCGGGCGCTGGTTGCTGCTGCCGGAAAGCTTCGACCTGCTGGGCGATGTCGAGAAATGGGTCGACACCGGGCTGGATATGCTGCGCTTGAGCCCCAGCTTGCGCAAATGACAGTTTGTGAAGGATTGTGAGGGAGTGTTTCCTCCATTCATTAAGTGAAGATTACGCTTGACCCTGTAGGCGCCAGCCTTGCTGGCGAAGCGATCTCAAGGGCGCTTCGCCAGCAAGGCTGGCGCCTACAGGGTTTTATGGGGGCCTAATGGCCACGCAGTTGCCGGTCTGGCAATGCCAGGGCCGCGAGCAGGCCAATCAGCGAGGCCCCCGCGCTCGCCAGCAACAGATACCTGAACGTTTCCAGCAGCCGGGCCTGGGTCGCTGGATCCGCCTCACCAGCCTTGAGGCTGCCCAGCATCTCGAATCCACCTTGATGAAGCAGCGCCAACAACAGGCTGGACATGCACGCCACGCCCATCGCCCCACCCAGCGAGCGGAACAGGTTGGTGGTGCTGGTGGCCACGCCGATATCCTTCATGTCCACCGCGTTCTGCGTGCCCACCAGCGAAGTGGGGAACTGCAACCCGCAGGCAATTCCGGTCAGCAACATGAACAGCGCGCTTAACAGGGCGGATTGCGGTGGCGTCAGGGCCATGGCGGCGATGGTCACTGGCATCAGGAGGGCGCCGGCCAGGATCTGCGGTTTGTAGCGCCCGGTACGGCTGGTCATGCGCCCGCCGGTGAAGGCGCCAATCGGCAAACCCATGGCCAGGGGCAACAGGTGCAACGCCGCGATGTCGGCACCGGCGCCGGTGATGCTCTGATAGCGCAGCGGCATCAGCATGCTCAGCGAGATCGACTGGAAACTGGCGAAAAAGATCACGCACCAGCACAGCACCGCGACTCGGTTGCCGAACAGTGCCAGGGGCAGCAGGGGCTCGCGGCAGCGCCGCTCATGGGCCACCAACAGCAGCAGGCCGAGCGCGGCGCAGCCCAGCAGCACCAGCACCTGGGATGACAGCCAGGCCTGGCCCTGGCCGACCAGGGTGATGCCCAGCAGCAGGCTGCCCAGGCCGATGATCATCAGTAGCGCGCCCAGGTAGTCCACCTGCGCCTTGCGCCGTTGCACCGCCAGCCCGTCCAGCGCCTGGTGGATCACCCACAGGGCGACCAGGCCCAGGGGCAGGTTGACCCAGAACACCCAGCGCCAGGACAGGTATTCGGTCAGCCAGCCGCCCAGCACCGGCCCGGCGACGCTGGCCAGGGCGTACATGCTGCTGAAATAGCCCTGGTAGCGGCCGCGCTCGCGGGGGGGAACGTAGTCGCCGATGATCGCCTGGCTCACCGAGACCATGCCGCCGGCACCGATGCCCTGGAGCACCCGGGCCAGCACCAGTTGCGGCATGTCCTGGGCCAGGGCGCAGGCGATCGAGGCCAGGGTGAACAGCGCGGTACCGGTGAGGATCATGCGCCGCCGTCCATACAGGTCGCCAAGCTTGCCGTAGATCGGTACGGCGATGGTCATGGCCACCAGGTAGCCGGAAATCACCCAGGCCAGCAGGCCGACGTCGTCGAACTGCGCGGAAATCGCCGGCATGGACACGGCGACGATGGTCTGGTCGAGGGCGCCGAGGAAGATCGCCAGCATCAGGGCGGTCAGGACACGGCGCAGGACGGTGGGGGGCAGGGCGGCGGTCACTGGGGGTCCTTGTTGTCATCGCGGGTGACGTGGAGGCGGGCTTCAGCGTCGAGGATTGTACCCTGAGTTAGATAGCTTCCTATGTACTAAATGCATCCCCTATGCAAGATCGGCATTGGCGCATTCATCCAGCGCTGCTTGGCCCCGTGCTATCGTGCCGGGGCCGCAGAGGCTGAAATCCGGGGGCTGCACCAGCTTGGTGCAACTATTTGCCACAGGGTTTCGCGTCGCTGTATGTCCACACCTTCTATTCCTCTGCCTGCATGTCGAGCATGACCGCCCTGATGGCGACGGTTGGAACAGTCAGGTAGACCCGAACCAGGGGTCGGTTGTCAGCCGTTCAACATTTCTTATTACCAGCGGAGTGATCATGCCCAAGGCTTCCCACCACGATCTGCGTTTTGCCTTCCGCGAACTGCTCGCGTCCGGTTCGTGCTATCACACCGCGTCGGTCTTCGACCCGATGTCCGCGCGTATCGCTGCCGACCTGGGCTTTGAAGTCGGCATCCTCGGCGGCTCGGTTGCTTCGTTGCAGGTGCTGGCCGCGCCGGACTTCGCCTTGATCACCCTGAGCGAGTTCGTCGAGCAGGCCACCCGCATCGGCCGTGTCGCCCAGTTGCCGGTGCTGGCCGACGCCGACCACGGCTACGGCAATGCGCTCAATGTGATGCGCACGGTGATCGAGCTGGAGCGCGCCGGCGTTGCTGCGCTGACCATCGAGGACACCCTGCTGCCAGCGCAGTTCGGGCGCAAGTCCACCGACCTGATCTCGGTCGAGGAGGGCGTCGGCAAGATTCGCGCGGCGCTGGAGGCGCGGGTCGACTCGGCGCTGGCGATCATCGCCCGAACCAACGCCGGCGTACTGACCACCGAGGAGATCATCGTCCGCACCCAGAGTTACCAGAAGGCCGGTGCCGATGGCATCTGCATGGTAGGGGTGAAGGATTTCGAGCAGTTGGAGCAGATCAGCGAGCACCTGAGCGTGCCGCTGATGCTGGTCACCTACGCCAATCCCAACCTGCGCGACGACGAGCGCCTGGCGCGCCTGGGCGTGCGCATCGTGGTCGACGGCCATGCCGCCTACTTCGCCGCGATCAAGGCCACCTACGACTGCCTGCGTTTGCAGCGCGGCCAGCAGAACAAGTCTGAAAACCTCAACGCCACCGAGCTGTCGCACACCTACACCCAACCTGAGGATTACATCCGCTGGGCCAAGGAGTACATGAGCGTCGAGGAGTGATCGGCGTCTCCTACGATACCTGACCATCCCGCCTAGGCGCCGGCTTGCCGGCGAACACCGGCGCAGCCGGTGCCATCCACTGCGTCGCCTGGTTCGCCAGCAAGCTGGCTCCTACCGGGCAATGCCAGGCCGAAAACAGCGTAGGAGCCGGCTTGCCGGCGAACACCGGCGCAGCCGGTGCCATCCTCCGCGTCGCTTGCTTCGCCAGCAAGCTGGCTCCTACGGCCATTGCAGGTCGCAGACGGTGTAGGAGCCGGCTTGCCGGCGAACACCGGCGCAGCCGGTGCCATCCAGCACGTCGCTTGCTTCGCCAGCAAGCTGGCTCCTCCGGGCATTGCAGGTCGCAGACGGCGTAGGCGCCGGCTTGCCGGCGAACACCGGCGCAGCCGGTGCCATCCTCCGCGTCGCTTGCTTCGCCAGCAAGCTGGCTACGGGCATTGCAGGTCGCAGACGGCGTAGGAGCCGGCCTTGCCGGCGAACACCGGCGCAGCCGGTGCCATCCACCGCGTCGCTTGCTTCGCCAGCAAGCTGGCTCCTACCGGGCAATCCCAGGCCGAAAACAGCGTAGGAGCCGGCCTTGCCGGCGAACACCGGCGTTGCCGGTGCCATCCACCGCGTTGCCGGTTCGCCAGCAAGCTGGCTACAGGCCGAGTCCCTGGTCCCAGGCGGGTTCGTCGGTGAACCGCTGGGCGAGAAAGTCCAGCATGCTGCGCAAGGTCGCCGGCATGTGCTTGCGCGAGGTGTACACCGCGTTGAGCGTCAGCTCCCGCGGCTTGGCCTCGGGCAGCAGGCGTACCAGCTCGCCGCTGCGCAACGCCGCCGCGGCCTGGTAGGTCGGCAGCATGGCGATGCCGGCGCTGGCCAGCGCGGCCTTTTGCAGGGTCATGGCCTCGTTGGCGCTGATATTGCCCTGTACCGGCACGGCGATGGTCTGCCCATTCACCTCGAAGTGCCACAGGCCGTGACCGAAATAGGCATGGGTCAGGCAGTTGTGCTGGCTCAACGCCTCGACCCGCTCCGGCGTGCCGTGCTCGCGCAGGTAGGCGGGGCTGGCGCAAATCACCGAACGGCACACGCTCAGGCGCCGGGCGATCAGGTTGGGGTCGATGTCGTTGCTGGTGCGGATGGCCAAGTCGATGCGCTCTTCCACCAGGTTGACGGTGCGGTCGAGCATCTGCAGCTCTACTTTTACCCCGGGATAGCACTTTACATAGGCGGCCAGGGCGTCCACCAACTGCGCCTGGCCGAACGAGGTGCTGACGCTGATGCGCAGCTCGCCGCGGGGCGCGGCATCGGGTTGGCGCACGGCGCTTTGCAGGTCGCCGGCCAGCTCCAGCATCTGCCGGCAGCGCGGCAGGGTTTCCTGGCCGGCGGCGGTCAGGCTGAGCTTGCGCGTGGTGCGCTGCATCAGGCGCGCGCCAACCCAGTCCTCCAGCTCGGCCAGGTAGCGTGAGATCACGGGCCTGGAAAGTGCCAGGTGATCGGCTGCGGCCGACTGGCTGCCGAGGTCGACGACGGTGACGAAGACGCGCATGGCGTTGAGACGGTCCATGATTTGCCCGCTTTCAGAAACAAACTATGTTGCAGCATCGCATTTTTTGTATTGGTTCGGGCAACTAAGCTGTGTTCCATCTTTCCCGCACACAGGATTGCCCCAATGTCGCTCTTCACTCCGCTGCGTGGCCTGCTGCTGGCCTGCGTTACCCTGGCGGGCCAGGCCATGGCCGCCGAACCGCTCAAGCTCGAAGTCTACAACCCTGGCCACGAGGCGATCTTCCCGGTCAGCTCGGTGATCGTCAGTGGCGCCCATGATGCCATCCTGGTCGATGCCCAGTTCGGCAAGGCCCAGGCCGAGCAGGTGGTCGAACGCCTGCGTGCCAGTGGCAAGCAGCTGACCACCATCTATGTCAGCCATGGCGACCCGGACTACTACTTTGGCCTGGACACCGTCACCCAGGCCTTCCCCAAGGCCCGGGTGGTCGCCTCGGCCGCCACCGTGGCGCACATTCGCCAGACCATGGACGCCAAGCTGGCCTACTGGGGCCCGCAGATGGGCGCCGACAAGCCGGCCAAGCTGGTGGTTCCGCAGGTGCTCGCCGGCAATCGCCTGGAGCTCGAAGGCCAGGCCCTGGAGGTCGTGGGCCTGGATGGCCCGCAGCCGGACCGCAGCTTCGTCTGGATTCCTTCGATCAAGGCCGTGGTCGGTGGCGTGGTGGTTGCCGAGCACATCCACGTGTGGATGGCCGACACCCAGACCGCGCAATCCCATGCCGACTGGCTGGGCACCCTGGGCAAGATCGAGCAACTTAAGCCGCGCACCGTGGTACCGGGCCATTACCTGGGCGACAGCAGCCGTTCGCTGGCCGCCGTGCGCTTCACCGCAGGCTACATTGGTGATTTCGATGCCGAAGCCGCCAAGGCTGCCAATGCCGACGCGCTGATCGCGGCGATGAAAAAGCGTTACCCGGGCCTGGCCGACGAAAGCTCCCTGGAGCTGGGCGCCAAGGTCGCCAAGGGCGAGATGAAGTGGTAACCCCCTTTCAACCTGTTGGAGTGTTTTCCATGAGCAAGATCGCAATCATCGGCGCCACCGGGCGTGCCGGCAGCCAGTTGCTGGAAGAGGCCCTGCGCCGCGGGCACAGTGTGGTCGCCATCGCCCGTGACCCTTCCTCGTTGCAAGGCCGCGCCGGGGTGACGGCCAAGGCCCTGGATGCCAAGGACAGCGCCGCCTTGCAGGCGGCGGTCAGTGGCTGCGACGCGGTGCTCAGCGCGGCGCATTTCGCCACGATCGAGCCGCAGGCGATCATCGCGCCGGTCAAGGCGGCTGGGGTCAAGCGCCTGCTGGTGGTCGGTGGCGCCGGCAGCCTGCTGCTGCCGTCCGGGCAACGGGTGATCGACAGCCCGGACTTCCCCGAGGCCTACAAGGCCGAGGCCAGTGCCGGTGTGGGCTTTCTCGAGGCGTTGCGCCAGGAGGCCGAGCTGGACTGGACCTTCCTGTCACCGTCGGCGGAGTTCGTCGACGGTGGGCGCACGGGGCATTACACCCTGGGCAAGGATCACCTGCTGATCGGGGCCGATGGTCGTAGCTGGATCAGCTTTGCCGACTACGCCATCGCGATGCTCGACGAGCTGGAGCAACCGGCGCACGCGCGAGCGCGCTTCACCGTCGGCTACTGACCGCGACCCGTAGGTGGCAGCTTGCTGGCGAACCTGGCTATGCGGTGCCTGGCACCGGCCAGGCCGGTGTTCGCCGGCAAGCCGGCTCCTACAGGTTTGCCCCCGTAGGAGTCAGCTGGCGAACAGACGCTGGTGCGATGCCATGTCCGTTACAAGGGCTGCGCTTGCCGGGCAAGCCAATCCATCAGTTCGGCAAGTCCGCTCGGCAGGGTTTTCGAAGGGCTCACCAGGTAATAGCTCTTGCCCGTCGCCACTTTCAGCTCGAACGGCATGATCAGCCGGCCAGCACGCAGGTCGTCGCCGATCAGGGCAAAGTCGCCAATGGCGATTCCCGTCCCCTGCGCAGCCATGGCCATCGCCATGTCCAGCGTCTCGAAATGCTGTTTCGGCCCTTGCGGTTCGAAGCCGGCTTTGGCCGCCTGCAACCACAACCGCCAGTCATGTTCGTCACGCGACGGGTGCAACAGCATCTGCCGCGCCAGGTCGGGCAATTGCAGCGGGCGGTTGCACAGCGTTGGCGCGCAGACCGGCGTCAGTTGCTCGTCGAACAGCTTGCGCACCTGCAGCCCATGATTGGGCGCGGCGCCATACACCACGGCGGCATCGAAGCCTTCACGGCGAAAGTCCACGCCGTGCTGCACCGTGGTGGTCAGCTCCACCGGCACGTCCGGGCGCAGCGCCTGCCACTCCATCAGCCGTGGCAGCAGCCAGCGCATCACGCAGGTCGGGGCCTTCACTTGCAAGGTGGCGCTACGCCCACCCACCTCACGTACACCCTGTTCGATCAAGGTAAACACCTGCTGCACCCGCGGCAGCCAGTCCTGGCCTTCGCGGGTCAGCGTCAGGCCGCGGGCCTGGCGCTGGAACAGCGCATAGCCCAGGTGTTCCTCGAGCCCGGCGATCTGCCGGCTGACCGCGCCCTGGGTGATATGCAACTGCTGCGCGGCACGGGTGAAGTTGCAGTGCTGGGCGGTGATCAGGAAGGTATGCAGGGCGGGCAGGGGTGGCAGGCGTTTCATTCAACTAAGCCATGACTGGAAGACATGGCTAGTATGTGTTTTTTTGCATTGTGGCGATAGCGCGCAGTTGCTTCCATGAGCAGCGATTTCAACAAGAATCGGGTACTCGATAATGGCAACCTGTGGCGAAGTGCTGGTTAAACTCCTCGAAGGCTATGGTGTCGACCATGTCTTCGGCATTCCTGGCGTGCATACCGTCGAGCTGTACCGTGGCCTGGCGGCCTCGTCGGTCCGTCATGTCACGCCGCGTCACGAGCAGGGCGCCGGGTTCATGGCCGACGGCTACGCGCGCACCCGTGGCAAGCCCGGGGTGTGCTTCATCATCACCGGGCCGGGGATGACCAATATCACCACGGCCATGGGCCAGGCCTATGCCGACTCGATCCCGATGCTGGTGATCTCCAGCGTTCAGTCCCGCAGCCAGCTCGGCGGTGGTCGCGGCAAGCTGCATGAGCTGCCTGACCAGTGCGCCCTGGTGGCCGGTGTGGCGGCTTTCTCGCAGACCTTGATGAGCGCCGACGACCTGCCCCAGGTGCTGGCCCGCGCTTTTGCCGTGTTCGAAGGGGCCCGGCCACGGCCGGTGCACATCGAGATCCCGCTGGACGTACTGGTCGAGCCGGCCGACCACCTGCTGGCCACGCGCCCGGTGCGTACAGCCCGCGCCGGAGCGGCGCCCCTGGCGGTGCAGCAGATGGCCGCGCGCCTGGCCAAGGCCCAGCGGCCGTTGCTGCTTGCCGGTGGCGGGGCCTTGGCCGGCGGCCCGGCGTTGGCCCGCCTGGCCGAGTACCTGCAGGCACCCGTGGCGCTGACCATCAATGCCAAGGGCTTGCTGCCGGCGAATCATCCGTTGCAGATCGGTTCGACCCAGACCTTGCCGGCCACGCGGGCGCTGGTGGCCGAGGCCGATGTGGTGCTGGCGATCGGCACTGAGCTGGCCGAGACCGACTATGATGTGACCTTCAAAGGGGGCTTCGAGATCCCCGGCAGCCTGCTGCGCATCGACATCGACCCCGACCAGACCGTGCGCAACTACCTGCCCGAGCTGGCCCTGGTGGCGGATGCCGAGCAGGCGCTCGAGGCGTTGCTGGTAGCCTTGCCGCTGCAAGGGCAGCCGCCTCGCGGTGCCCACTGGGGCGCTGCGCGGGCCGCCCGCCTGCGCGCCGACAACGCCGCGACCTGGGACCAACCGACCCTGAGCCAGACGCGCCTGCTCACCAGCATCCTGGCGGCATTGCCGGATGCCATCCTGGTGGGGGATTCGACCCAGCCGGTGTACACCGGCAACCTGACCCTCGACATGGCTCGGCCACGGCGCTGGTTCAACGCCTCGACCGGCTACGGCACCCTCGGCTATGCCTTGCCGGCGGCCATGGGCGCCTGGCTGGGCAGTGCCGAGGTAGCGGCCGAGCGGCTGCCTGCGGTGTGCCTGATCGGTGACGGCGGCTTGCAGTTCACCCTGCCGGAGCTGGCCAGCGCCGTGGAGGCACAGGTGCCGCTGATCGTGCTGCTGTGGAACAACCAGGGGTATGAGGAAATCAAGAAATACATGGTCAACCGGGCGATCGAGCCGGTAGGGGTGGACATCCATACCCCGGACTTCATCGGCGTGGCTCGGGCCTTGGGGGCCGCGGCCGAGGATGTCGCGGATGTGGCGCAGTTGCAGGCGGCGCTGGGGCGGGCGGTGGAGCGCCGGGGGCCGACGTTGATCCAGGTGGATCAACGCCAGTGGCAGGCAGCGGTGCAGGGGTAGTTATCAGCCGGCGTGCGCGCGCAGCCTGGCCACGTCGCGGATTGGCGGGGCGCCATAGAGGCGGCTGTACTCGCGGCTGAACTGCGACGGGCTTTCATAGCCGACCCGATACCCCGCCACCGCTGCCTCCAGGCCATCGTTGAGCATCAGCCGCCGCGCCTCCTGCAGGCGCAACTGTTTCTGGTACTGCAAGGGGCTCATCGAGGTCACCGCCTTGAAGCGATGATGCAAGGTCGAGGTGCTGAGGTTGACCTCGCGGGCCAGATCCTCGATGCGCAGCGGCTGTTGATAGTGCTGGTTGAGCCAGGCGATGGCCTGGGACACCCGGTGGGTCTGGCTGTTGGCCAGGGCGATCTCGTACAGGCGGTGGCCCTGGGGGCCGCGCAGCAGGCGGTAGAAGATCTCGCGGCGGATCAAGGGGGCGAGGATCGCAATGTCACGCGGCGAGTCCAGCAGCTGGACCAGGCGGATCAGCGCATCGAGCAACTGCGGGTCGGTCTTTTCCACGTACAAGCCGCGCCCGGATGGGCGATTGGGCACCACCATCGGGCTGCTTTCGGCAATCAACTGGCTCAGCTGCGCCGGGTCGATATCCAGGCGCAGCGCCAGGGCCGGCTGCTCCCGGCTGGCCTTGAGCAGCGCCCCGCTGATCGGCAGGGTCACCGACACCACCATGTAGTGCAACGGATCGTAGGCGTAATGCTCATCGCCCAGGATCAGTGTCTTGCTGCCCTGGGCCAGGATGCACAGCGCCGGTTGGGCCAGGGCGGGCATGCCGCGAATGTCTTCCTGGTAACAGGTAAGGTACAGGTCGTCGATGGCCGAGGCCGGGCCATGGGGTTCGCCAGCGTGGCGCTGGATCAGCGTGGCCAGCGCCTGGCGCTGGGGTTCCAGGGTCGAGTCGAAGGGCAGGGACAGGGTCATGTTGGCTTCCTCTATTCCTGCGCAGCATAGGTTTGGGCAATGCCCGGCGCTAGTCGAAAGCTGCACGGCGATTGCCTGATCCTGCCGTGCGGCAGAATCAGGCAATCGCCGTGCAGTAATGGCCTAACGTCGCGCGCGGGGCGGCGCCTAACCTTGGCAGCCTGTTTTCGCCCCCCTAGCGTCAAGGAGATCGTTCATGACCCAGCAGCAACCGGTCACACACCTGGCTTTGATCCGTGCCAGCAACGGTCGTTCGGCGGAACTCGGCATGCGCCTGCGCGACCTGCTCGAGCCCTCGCTGCGCGCGCCAGGCTGCCTGAGTTTCAGCGTGCAACGCTCGCAAGTCGACGCCGACTTGTGGCTACTCAGTGGCAGCTGGCGCGACCAGCAGGCGATGAGTGGTTATTTTGCCTCGCCGACCCTGGAGGTGTTTGGCGAGCTGGTGCAGGCGCAGGTGGTCAGCAGCCTCGACCTTCACACCTTCGCTTAATGTGTAGAATGCCGCCCCTCGATCAATCAGGCGGAGTGCAGCATGGCACGTAAGGAATTTCCCCACTTCGAAGCGGTTTCGGCGATGGTCCCGGTGCAAGGCGGCGGCTACAACGCCGCAATCGCCGTCAAGGCCCTGCACCTGGGCGGCGCGCCGCGCTTTCACAAGGTCCTCGACGGGCAAGTGTTCAACAGCGCACTGGCGGCCGACGAGGCCGCCTGTGCCGAGCTCGAACGCTTGCTGGGCGTCGGCGAGGACGGTGAGTTGATCTTCTGATCAGGCTTGCGGGCGGGCCATCTTGAACAGCTCGCCCAGGGCGAAGTAGTCCGCCGGGCCACCACCACGCAGGATCGGCTCGGCAGCGGCGGTGTCGTAGATGCCGTCCTTGAGCAGATGCTGGGCAATGTGCACGGCCACCACTTCGCCGAGGATCAGCCAGCTGGGCACCAGGGCCTGGTCGGCGCGCTTGAGCTGGACGATCTGGCTCACCTTGCATTCGAAGCTCACCGGGCTTTCGCCCACCCGCGGCACGCCGACCACCCGCGAAGCGCTCGGGGTCAGGCCGCTGAGGGCGAACTCGTCGACATCCGCGGCCACTGCCGCGCAGCTCTGGTTCATCTGTTCGGCCAGTGGGCGGGTGGCCAGGTTCCAGACGAACTCACCGGTCTGCTCGATGTTGTTCAGGCTGTCTTTGCGCCCGACGCTGCAGAAACCGACGATCGGCGGAATGTAGTTGAAGGCATTGAAGAAGCTGTAGGGCGCCAGGTTCAGGCGGCCTTCGCGGTCGTGGCTGGAGATCCAGCCGATGGGGCGGGGACCGACGATGGCGTTGAACGGATCATGGGGCAGGCCGTGGCCTTTGGCGGGTTCGTAGTAGTACATCTGTGCAAGGCCCAGAGGCCCTTCCTGGTGGGGGACGAGGCGCCTAGTGTGCCAAGCCTTGGCCCGGCTGGAAATGCTCAAGCCCGGCAGGTGCCGGGCTGGGTGCACGCCTGGGGCTATCAGCTGAAGCGGTGGGCGTTGGTGCGCTCGAAGCCGTTCTCGGCGAAACGCTGGGCATGGGTGCGGTCGAAGCCGTCCTCGGCGAAGCGCTGGCCGTTGGTGCGGTCGAAGCCATCTTCTGCGTAGTTCACCGCTTGGCTTTGCGCGGTGGCGAAACTGTGGGCGTTGGTACGGTCGAAGCCATCTTCGGCGAAGGCGCCGGTAGCCAGGATCGAAAGGGCCAGGGTGAGGATCAGTTTGTTTTTCATGGTCGTTGCTCCAGTGGATGCGTTGGGTTGTTGTGGCTGTGGAATCAATGCTACTCCTATAAAATTGATTAAAAAGCGCAATAATTTGCGAATAACAATCAGTTTATTAGATGTTGTGCCCGTGATTATTTCCTCCCTTGTGAGGACTGACAGGCAGCGCAACTGAACTGGCGGAGTAGATCGGCTACAGGTTCATAGCATCCGCGCCGGCCATTAATGGGCAATTAACGCTCGCAACCACTCGTCGCGCTCGATCAACGCATTTTTCATGCACGGCCAACCGATTTTTCAGCCTTGGCTGTTCACCATCGCCGCACCCAAACCCTGGAGCGGCACAACAATGAACAAACTCCCGCACATCACCCTGGCCTTCTGGGTCATGAAGATCTGCGCAACCACCCTCGGCGAGACGGCCGGCGACCTGCTGTCGATGACCCTGAACATCGGCTACGCCATGAGTTCGCTGCTGTTGATCAGCGTGTTTGTGCTGACGCTGGTCACCCAGCTCTACTCGCGCCGCTATCACCCGATGCTGTACTGGTTGGTGATCCTGTCCACCAGCACCGCCGGCACCACGATGTCCGACTTCATGGACCGCACCTTGGGCCTGGGCTACGCCACGGGCTCGGCGTTGCTGATCGGCATTCTGCTGCTGACCTTCGCCCTGTGGCGCCTGAGCGGCAACCCGCTGGACGTCAACCGGATCCGCAACCGGGGCGGCGAGTTGTTCTACTGGATGGCGATCCTGTTCTCCAACACCCTGGGCACCGCGTTGGGTGATTACCTGGCGGATGACTCGGGGCTGGGCTTTGCCGGCGGCGCGCTGCTGATCGGCGCGGCCATCGCCGTGGTGGCCGGCGCCCGTTACTGGACTAGGATCTCCGGCGTGGTGCTGTTCTGGATCGCCTTCGTCCTGACCCGTCCGTTCGGCGCCACGCTGGGTGACGTGCTGACCAAGTCGCAGGAAAAAGGCGGGCTGGACTTCGGCACCATCGGTTCGTCGGCGGTGCTCGGTGGGGTGCTGTTGGTGCTGGTGGTGATGGCCACCCAGCAACGTGAGCCGCAGCGCGTGGCTGAGAGGTCTTGAGGAGAAGCAAAAAGGGGCGCCCCGTCATCCGGGGCGCCCCTTTTCATGTGCCGCGAACCAGGATCAGTCAGTGGTGATCCGCGAGTGTTGCTTGGTGTCCTTCATGGTCGCGTACACCAGCAGCGAGCAGGCGATGCAGCCGGTGACGTACCAGTAGAAACCGGTCTCCATGCCGTTGCTCTTGAACCACAGGGCCACGTATTCGGCGGTGCCGCCGAAGATCGACACGGTCAGCGCATAAGGCAGGCCGACGCCCAGGGCGCGGATCTCGGTGGGGAACAACTCGGCTTTGACCACTGCGTTGATCGAGGTGTAGCCGCTGACGATGATCAGCGCCGCCATGATCAGGAAGAACGCGCCCCACCAGGTCTGGATGGTGTGCAGGGTGCTGAGGATCGGCACGGTGAACAGGGTGCCCAGCACGCCGAAGGCGATCAGGATCGGGCGCCGACCGATCTTGTCGGACAGGCCGCCGATCACCGGTTGCAGGCACATGAACAGGAACAGCGTGGCCGCCGAGATGGTGGTCGAGTCGCTGATGCTCATGCCTACGGTGTTCACCAGGTACTTCTGCATGTAGGTGGTGTAGGTGTAGAAGGCCAGGGTGCCGCCCATGGTCAGGCCGACCACGGTCAGCAGCTCCTTGGGGTGGCGCATCAGGGTGCGCATCAGGCTTTCCTTGGACTTCTCCTTCTTGGTGAAGGAGGCGGTCTCTTCCATGCCGCGGCGCAGGTACAGGGCAACCACCGCGCACAGCGCACCGATCACGAACGGTACGCGCCAGCCCCAGGCGTAGAGCTCTTCGGTGGTCAGCACGTTCTGCAGGATGATCAGCACCGCCAGGGCGATGAGCTGGCCGGAGATCAGCGTCACGTATTGGAAGCTGGAGAAGAAACCACGGCGCTCCTTGCTGGCCATCTCGCTGAGGTAGGTGGCCGAGGTGCCATATTCACCACCCACCGACAGGCCCTGCAGCAGTCGGGCGACCACCAACAGGATCGGCGCGGCGACGCCAATGGTTTCGTAGCCAGGGGTCAGGGCGATGACCAGGGAGCCGGCGCACATCAGCAGTACCGAGGCCATCAGCGCCGCCTTGCGGCCCTTGCGGTCGGCGTACAGGCCCATCAGCCAGCCACCGATCGGGCGCATGAGGAAGCCCACGGCGAAGATCGCGGCGGTATTGAGCAGTTGCGCGGTGGTGTCGCCAGCCGGGAAGAAGGCCTTGGCGAAGTACAGCGAGAATGCGGCGTAGACGTACCAGTCGTACCATTCGACCATGTTGCCGATGGAACCACTGAAGATCGATTTGAGGCGGCTGGCGGTGGATTTTTCCGCGGCGGGTGCAACGGCCGCCCCGGTGGGCAGAGTGCTGGCGTTATCCATCAGGGGATACCTTCTCGTTGTTTTTGTGGAGCGCGCCTGAGCGCAGCTTGAGAAGGGTTTTGCAGAAGCTGTGCCAAATGGGTGCGTGATGATCCGTTCGGGGGCATTCAAGGCCTTTGCTGGCAACGCCGGCACCTACGCAAGCTGCACGAATCCTGGCACGACAGCGATTGCTGGAGGCGCCGGCCGTGCCGGCGAAGGGCTGCAGCGCAGCCCTGGCACTATCAGGAAAATAGGCGATATCCCGCTCACTCAGCCCTTCGAGTAGGCGGAATTCCGCTTATCATTCGCCGAGAAAATCCTCGCGCACCAGCCCATGTCGCTGCATTTTCTCGTTCAGCGTGCGCCGGGGCAGTTGCAGCGCTAGCATCACCGCCTTGATCTCCCCCTTGTGCTGGCGCAGCGCGGCACGCAGGCACTGGGCCTCGAAGGCCTCCATCTGCCCGGCCAGCGAGTGCGTCTCGGGCGCGGCGGCCAAGCTTGGCGCATCCAGCCCCAGGGCATGGCGTTCGGCGGCATTGGCCAGTTCGCGCACATTGCCGGGCCAGTCATGGGCCAGCAGTTGCGCCAACTGCGCGCCGCTTACCGACGGGGCGTTGCGCCCCAGGCGTTCGGCGCTGGCACGGGCGAAGTGCTCGAACAGCAGCGGGATATCCTCACGCCGTTCGCGCAGCGGCGCCAGGCGCAGCTCGGCGACATTCAGGCGGTAGGCCAGGTCCTCGCGGAAGCGTCCGGCACGGGCCTCCTGCAGCAGGTCGGGCTTGGTCGCGGCGATGATTCGCAGGTCCACCTCGATGCTCTGGTTGGCCCCCAGGCGCTCGAGCTTGTGCTCCTGGATCACCCGCAGCAACTTGGCCTGCTGGGCCAGCGGCATGCTTTCGATCTCGTCGAGGAACAGCGTGCCGCCGTTGGCGTACTCCAGTTTGCCAATGCGCTTGCCCTGGGCACCGGTGAAGGCACCGCTTTCGTGGCCGAACAGTTCGGCTTCGAACAGGCTCTCGGGGATCGCCGCGCAGTTGAGGGCGACGAACGGCTTGTCGGCGCGCGGGCCGAAGTCGTGCAGGCAGCGGGCCACCCGTTCCTTGCCGCTGCCGGTCTCACCACGGATCAGCACGTTGACCGGCAGGCTGGCCAGCTCGAGCACCTGGCGGCGCAACTGCTGCAAGCCTTGGGACATGCCCAGCAAGGTGCTCTCCAGCTGTGCCTTGAGATCGGCCTGTTCGTGCAGGCGGCGGTTCTCCAGCACCAACTGGCGTTTTTCCAGGGCGCGGCCCAGGCTGCCCATCAGGTGCTGCGGGGTGAAGGGTTTTTCCAGGAAGTCGTAGGCGCCGTTGCGCATGGCCTCCACCGCCATCGGCACGTCGCCGTGGCCGGTGAGCAGGATCACCGGCAGGTCGGGGTCCAGCTGGCGCAGGCGTTCGAGCAGTTGCATCCCCGACAGGCCAGGCATGCGCACATCGCTGAGCACCACCCCGGGAAAATCGCGCGGCAGTTGGGCCAGGCAGTCTTCGCCACGGGCGAACAGCTGCACGCTGAAGCCCGACAGGCTCAGCCACTGTTCCACCGCGGTGCGGATGCTGGCTTCGTCGTCGACGACGATCACTGAATTCAACATACAGGCTCCAGGTCGCGGGGCAGGGTCAGGCTGAAGCGCGCGCCGCCCGGCAGGTTGTCGACCTGCAGGGCGCCGCCGGCATCGACCACGATGCCATAGGAGATCGCCAGGCCCAGGCCCAGGCCTTCCCCGACCGGCTTGGTGGTGAAGAACGGGTCGAAGACCTTGGCCAGGTCGGCCTCGGCAATGCCGCCGCCAGAGTCGAGCACGCTCAGGCGCCACAGCTCGGCGTCGGCCTCGATACGGATTTCCAGACGTTTGTAACGCTTGTCGGCCATGGCGTCGAGGGCGTTGCGCAGCAGGTTGATCAGCACTTGCTCCAGGCGGATCGCGTCACCGCGCACCCAGGCCGGGCGCGCCAGGTACAGGGCTACCTCGACACCCTCGGCGCGGATGCGCGCGTCGAGCAGATGCAGGGCCTGGTCAACCACCGTGGCCAGGTCCATGCGTTCGCGCAGGCCGCCAGGGCTGTTGCGCGCGAAGGTCTTCAGGTGGCCGGTGAGCGCGGCCATGCGCGTGAGCATTTGCTCCAGTGGCTCCAGGGCCTGGCGGGCCTGTTCGTAGCGGCCATGGTCGAGCAGCAGGCGCAGGGTTTCCAGCTGCATGCGCTGGGTGGTCAGCGGCTGGTTGATCTCGTGGGCCAGGGCGGCCGACATCTGCCCCAGCGCCGCCAACTTGGCCGATTGCACCAGGCCTTCCTGGGCGGTGCGCAGCTCGCGGGTGCGCTCCTCGACCAGGCCCTTGAGCTGCTCGCGGCTGCGCTGGCGCAGGCGGGCCAGGCGCAAGCGCTGGCTGACGAACAGCGCGGCGAACACCAGGGTCAGCCAGACCGCGGCGGCGGCCAGCGCGGCGTTGCGCCCGTCCTCGGCCACCTGGGGCTTGCGCAGCAGGTGCAAGGTCCAGCCCTCGGCTTCCAGTGGCAGGCTTTCCCAGAGGTAGTCGGCGCTGCCATCGGGGCCTTGCACGCGGGTCAGGTGGCTGTTGTCGGCGAAGCGGGTCAACGCCTGGTGCTGCAGCGGCACCAGCGGCTGCTTGTCGTACTGGCGGGTTTCGGCCAGTTCGGCGCGGTCGACGCCGCTGAGCGGCTGCAGTTCGCGATAACGCCAGCCGTCCTGGTTGGCGATGAAGGTGATGCCGCGGGCGTCGCTCACCAGCAGGATATCGTTGCCCTGGCGCCATTCGCGTTCAAGCTCGGGGAACTCCAGCTTGACCACCATGGCGCCGAGGAAGCGGCCGTGTTCGTCGTTCACCGCGCTGGCCAGGAAGTAGCCCGGCACGCCGCTGGTCACGCCGACCGCATAGAAACGGCCGCTACCCTGGCTGCGGGTCTGCTTGAAATAAGGGCGAAAGCCGTAGTTGGAGCCCACGTAGGTGGTCGGCAGGCGCCAGTTGCTGGCGGCGATGGCCAGGCCGGTGCGGTCGAGCAGCTCGAGGGTCGATGAGTTGGCGGCGCCGTTGATGCGTTCGAGCTTGCGGTTCAGGGCATCCTGCACCTGCTCGGTGACGGGGCCGCGCAGGGCGTCGATCAGTTCGGGGTCCAGCGCCAGCACCGCGGGCAGGGCGCGGTAGCGCTCGATCAAGGTATGCAGGGCGTTGGCGTACAGGCCCAATTGCTGGCTGGCCCGCCGGGCGTCGGTCTCCATGGCCTGGCGCTTGGCCTGGTGCATGGCCCAGCCGGCACTGAGGGTGGTGCCGACCAGGATCAGCAGGATGATCAGGCCCAGGCGCAGGGCGCGGAAGGATGAGGGCATGGAGCGAATCCGGGGTGTCGATTGTCTGTGCCGGCCTTATCGCCTGGCAAGCCCGCTGCCACAAGCTTTACAACAGACTTGTGGCAGCGGCCCTGCCCGGCGAGCAGGCCGGGTGTGGCTTACAGCAGTTCGAAGCTCTGCTGCTGAACCGCCTCGGAGTCGAGGCCGACCTGGACATTGAACTGGCCCGGCTCGGCGACGTGCTGCAGCTGGCCATTGTAGAACTTCAGGTCCTCTTCACTGATGTCGAAGGTCAAGGTTCGCGACTCGCCGGCCTTGAGCATCAGTTTCTGGAAGTTCTTCAGTTCCTTCACCGGGCGGCTCATCGACGCGCTCTGGTCCTGGATGTACAGCTGCACCACGGTTTCGCCGTCACGCTTGCCGCTGTTGTTCACCGTCACCTTGGCCTGCAGCTTGGCGCCGCGCGCCAGCTTCGTCGCCGACAGCTTGAGCCCGGACAGCTCGAACTGGGTGTAGCTCAGGCCGTAGCCGAACGGATACAGCGGGCCGTTGGGCTCCTCGAAGTACTGCGAGGTGTAGTTGCCGGGTTTGCCCGGGGTGAACGGCCGGCCGATGCGCAGGTGGTTGTAGTACATCGGGATCTGCCCGACCGAACGCGGGAAGGTGATGGCCAGGCGCCCGGACGGGTTGTAGTCGCCGAACAGCACGTCGGCGATGGCGTTGCCGCCTTCGGTGCCGCTGAACCAGGTTTCCAGGAGGGCGTCGGCCTGCTCGCGCTCCCAGGCGATCGACAGCGGACGACCGTTCATCAGCACCAGTACCAGTGGCTTGCCGGTGGCCTTCAGCGCCTTGATCAGCTCGCGCTGCACCGCCGGGATTTCCAGGGTGGTGCGGCTGGAGGACTCGTGGGACATGCCGCGGGACTCGCCGACCACGGCCACCACCACGTCGGCCTGCTGCGCGGCCTTGACCGCCTCGTCGATCAGCACTGCGGCCGGGCGCAGGTCGTTGACGATTTCCGGGGCGTCGAAGTTGAGGAAGTTCAGGTAGTCGAACATCGCCTTGTCGCCGGTGACGTTCGAGCCCTTGGCGTACAGCAGTTTGGCCTTGCCTTCGACGGCGCGGCGCAAGCCCTCGCGCACGGTGACCGAATGCTGCGGTTTACCGTCGGCGGCCCAGCTGCCCATCATGTCGATCGGGGCGTCGGCCAACGGGCCGACCAGGGCGATGGTGCCGCTTTTCTTCAGCGGCAGGGTCTGCTCGCGGTTCTCCAGCAGTACCAGGCCGCGGCGCGCCACGTCGCGCGCGGCGGCGCGGTGCAGGCGGTCCTCGGCGTAGTAGTCGTCGAGGTCGGTCTCGGCCTTGGGAATACGCACATACGGGTCCTTGAACAGGCCCATGTCGTACTTGGCGCCCAGTACTTCGCGCACCGCCTGGTCCAGCTCGCCCTGGCTGACTTCGCCGGACTTGAGCAAGCCTGGCAGCTCCTCGCCGTAGAGGGTGTCGTTCATGCTCATGTCGATACCGGCCTTGATCGCCAGCTTGGCAGCTTCGCGGCCGTCGCGGGCGACGCCATGGCGGATCAGTTCCTGGATGGCGCCGTGGTCGCTGATGGTCACGCCCTTGAAGCCCCACTCCTTGCGCAGCAGGTCGTTCATCAGCCAGGTGTTGGCGGTGGCCGGCACGCCGTTGATCGAGTTCAGCGCCACCATCACGCCGCCGGCACCGGCGTCGAGCGCGGCGCGATAAGGGGGCAGGTAGTCGTTGTACATCTTCGCCAGGCTCATATCGACCGTGTTGTAGTCGCGCCCGCCCTCCACCGCGCCGTACAGGGCGAAGTGCTTGACGATGGCCATGATGCTGTCGGCGTTGGCTGGGCTTGTGCCCTGGAACGACTTGACCATTACCTGGCCGATCCTCGAGGTCAGGTAGGTATCTTCGCCGAAGCCCTCGCTGGTGCGGCCCCAACGCGGGTCACGGGCGATGTCGACCATCGGCGCGAAGGTCATGTCCAGGGAATCGGCCGCGGCTTCGATGGCCGAGGTGCGGCCCACCTTGGCGATGGCGTCCATGTCCCAGGACGAGGCCAGGCCCAGGCCGATCGGGAAGATGGTGCGTTCGCCGTGGAGGGTGTCGTAGGCGAAGAACATCGGGATCTTCAGGCGGCTGCGCATGGCAGCGTCCTGCATCGGCCGGTTCTCGGGGGCGGTGCGCGAGTTGAAGGTGCCGCCGATGCGGCCGGCGGCGATCTCCTCGCGGATCTTCTCGCGGGGCATCTCGGGGCCGATGCTGATCAGGCGCAACTGGCCGATTTTCTCGGCCTCGGTCATCTGGCCGACCAGGTGATCGATGAACGCCTGCTTGTCTTGCAGGGGCGGGGCGGTGGGGGCGGCCAGGGCCGCCTGACTGGCAAGGCCCATGGCCAGGCCCAGCAAAGACAGTTTCATCATCAGTTCCGTTGTCGTGTGAAAGCGGTTTGCGAGACGTTTCCTACGTTCGTTGTTGTAGAGTCCGCCGGGTATATGCCGGATCATTCGTCCATGATCCGGCGCAGTCGCGGATTATGCCTTATATAGGCCGCTTGTTGAGATACACTCTCGCCCACCCGAATGCCGGGATAACAACGATAAGAACGCTCGAGAGACGATGGCATGACCGAATACGAACAGCGCCAGATCGCCGAGGCGATCGCCCGCGCCGAGCGGCGCACCGACGCCGAGCTGGTCACGGTGCTGGCGCGCCGCGCCGACGACTTCCCCTACCTGCCTTTGCTGTGGGCCGCGTTGCTGGCCTTGCTGGTGCCGGGCCTGCTGCACCTGTGGCTGGGCGGGGTGGGCGTCAACGGCCTGCTGCTGGCGCAGATGCTCACGTTCATCGGCCTGTGCCTGCTGTTGCGTCATCCGCGCCTGGCACCCTGGGTGGTGCCGCCGGTATTGCGCCGACGGCGCGCCTCCGGGCTGGCCCGCCAGCAGTTTCTCGAACTCAACCTGCAGCGTACCGCCGGCGCCACCGGGGTGCTGATCTTCGTCAGTGAAGCCGAGCGGCACGTGGAGATCCTGGTCGACGAGGGCATTGCCCGGCACCTGCCCGAGCAGGCGCGGGCGTTGATCGTCGCCCGGTTTGCCGAGCAGGTGCGCCAGGGGCACACCCTCCAGGGCTTCGTCGAGTGCATCGAAGCCTGTGGTGAACTGCTCAGCGAGCATGTGCCGCCGACCCACGCGCGCAACGAGTTGCCCAATCGACTGGTCATCCTCGATTGACCGGCGCCCATCGCGAAACCCTTCGCGATGGGCCGTCATCGACGTAGAATGCGCGGCACTGCGCAACGCGCCCCCGCTTTCCGAGGCACCCGTTTACATGTCTTCCTCATCGACCGCCCCCGCCGCGCCAGACGCGCGTGCCCAGTTCCTGGGCCTGCTGGCCGACGCCCTGGCCGAGGGCAGCCTGGCCAAGCTGGTATTGGCCCGCCATGTCGGCACCGACCAGAGCCTGCAACGCATCATCGGCAAACCGGTGCAGATCAAGGGCGAGCCGTGCCTGCAACTGGTCTATCGCCACCAGACCCGCGACATCACCCGCAACCTGCCGCTGCAACAGGCCCAAGCCTTGGTCGCCGAGTTGCTGCCTGCGAGCTTTCGCAACGCCCATCTGTTCATTGGCGCGGGGGAAGTGCAGCTGGAGTTCAGCAAGAAGGGCAAGCCGATGCTGCGCCGCCACCTTGGCCAACAGGCCCCGCGTGAAGCGGCGCCCGCCGCGCACGACCGCGAGAAGAAGCGCTACCTGGAACTGTCGCGGCCGTTCCTGCGCGACCTTGGGGTGACCGATGCGCAAGGCGCGTTGATCCCGTCGATGTCGCGCAAGTGGAAGCAGATCAACAAGTTCATCGAGGTGTTCGACCATGCCCTGGCCGGTGCGCCGCTGGCGCCCGAACAGGTGCTGCGGGTGGCCGATTTCGGGTCGGGCAAGGGCTACCTGACCTTCGCCATGCACGATTACCTGCGCAACAGCCTGGGGCGCGCGGCACAGGTGACCGGTGTCGAACTGCGCCCGGACATGGTCGAGTTGTGCAACGCTGCCGCCGCGCGCCTGGAACACCCTGGCCTGGTGTTCGAATGCGGCGACGTGCGCAGCGTGGTGCCGGAGGCCATCGAGGTGATGATCGCCCTGCATGCCTGCGACATCGCCACCGACTACGCCATCCATACCGGTATTCGCTGCAACGCCGCGATCATCATGTGCTCGCCGTGTTGCCACAAGCAGATCCGCCCGCAGTTGCACAGCCCGGGGTTGCTGCAGCCGATGCTGCAATACGGCCTGCACCTGGGGCAACAGGCCGAGATGCTCACCGACAGCCTGCGTGCGCTGTATCTGGAGGCCTGTGGCTACGAAACCAAGGTGTTCGAGTTCATTTCCCTGGAGCACACCAACAAGAACAAGATGATTCTTGCGGTGAAGCGTCGCCAGCCCCAGGACAACGCCGCGTTGCTGGAGAAGATCACGCAGCTCAAGGCGTTCTATGGGGTGCAGGAGCATTGCCTGGAAAGCCTGCTGCGCGCGGATGGGTTGATTGCCGGGTAAAGCATCTGGCTGCGCGGCTTTGCCTTTCTCTTTATAGGACCTTTCCCAAGAAGCCTCTATGGGCTGGGTGGCGGCGCAGCAGGGCCTAGGCGGGTTCGGGGTGACGCCGGTCGGCGTCATGCAAGTTGTCACTTGACAACCGTATCCTGACACCCATACTGCAGCGCAGTCGATGGCCCGTCCTACCCATCCCAACAAGGACGTCGAGCAAACCCTGAGCCACGCCGAAGCGCAGGGTTGGAAGGTCGTGGTACGAGGGGGCCATTGCTGGGGGCGCATCTACTGCCCCAATAACGACCGCGAATGCCGCTGTGGCGAGTTCTGCATCACCAGTGTGTGGAATACGCCGCGAAACCCAGGCATCTGCGCCCGGCAGTTGCGCCGGATCATCGACAATTGCACGTCGACGCGCGGGGTCGTCAACCAGCCAGCGGAGCGCACCTGATGGAATACGAATTCACCCTCAAGTATCAATTGGCCGGCCCGCAAGACCTCGACGCGCTGATCGAGCGCCTGGCCGACGCCGGTTGTGACGACGCCGTGGTCGGCATCGGCCAGCCGGGTCGTGTGGCCCTGGCCTTCGCCCGTGAGGGCGCGACGGCCCGGGAGGCGCTGCACAGTGCCCTGGCGGATGCCCGCCAGGCCATGCCCCAGGCCCGGCTGATCGAGGCCAGCCCCGACCTGGTCGGCCTTACCGATGTGGCGCAAATGGTCGGCGTGTCGCGGCAGAACATGCGCAAGCTCATGCTCAGCCACCCGGGTAGCTTCCCGGCACCGGTGCATGACGGCAGCCTGTCGCTCTGGCACCTGGCCGATATCCTGGCCTGGATGCAGGCGCGCGGTAGCCATGCGGTGGCCCAGGCCGTGTTGGAGCTGGCGGTGGTCGCCCGGCAAGTGAATCTCGCCAGGGCACAGGAGCGGGTTGGCGCCGAACGCGATTGACCCGCTGCGCGATGCACTCCCTTGCATCGTCGCCTGGGCGGTTCAGAAGAACCGGGTGACGCTGATCTTGGCGTTACGCCCGACGGTAAAGGCGTTCTCCCCCGACAGCTCCGGCCGCACGGCCTTGTTGAACAGGTTGTCCACCGTCAGGTTGACTTCGGTCCCCTTCAGGTGGGGCTGCTGTGGCTTCCAGTTGGCGAACAGGCCATGGATGTCGTAGCGCTCGTTACCGAAGTTGTCGTAGTAGCGATCGCCCAGGGCGCTGGCCGGCCCTTCGAAATACTTGTCGCTGGGCAGGTGCTTGGTGGCCCCGACGAACTGTGCGGTCCAACCCACGCGGGCATCCCAGGCAGGGATCTTGACGCCCAGCGTGGTGATCCATTTCGGTGCCGGCACATCCTTGGCCCAGACGTCCGGCCCCCAGGGGTTGGTATAGGCGCCTTGGTGACGGCCCTCCATCCAGGCGTAGGAGACGGCGCCGAACAGGTAGGTGGAGTCGTAGAAGGTCTCGATCTCGAAGCCCTTGTACACCACGTCGCCGATGTTGCGGTAGTTGCCCATCAGGCCCTTGCCACAGGTCTTGTCGATGCTGCCACCGGTAACCATCTGTTGCTGGCAGCCGATACCGGTGGCCTTGAAGATCTCGTCGCTGACCTTGTTGCGAAACAGCGTGGTGCGAATCTGCGCGCTGTCGCCCTGGGTGAACACATCGGCAAAGGTGCTGATGCTGCCGGCGCGCAGGCCGGTGATGCGTTCCGGGTCGAGGTTGCGGCTGGTGGCGGTGCGGCTGCCGATGCCTTGCACTTCGAACTGCTCGTCCAGCACCGGGGCGCGCCAGGTCTTGCTGTAGTCGGCGAACAGCACGGTCTGTTCGTTCATCTTCCAGAACAGCGACAGGCGCGGCGACCAGCCGGTGTAGGTCTTGGCGCTGTAGTCGTGGCCGGCGGCCGGGTTGTTGTAATACGGCGCCTGGTTGGGCTTGCCTTCGTTGGTGACGTGGTCGTAGCGCAACGATGGGGTGATGGTCAGGTCGCCCAGGGTGATGGCGTCCTGCAGGTAGTAGCCCTGGCTGTCGACCTTGCCGGCGGGCATGAAGTAGGGCTGGTAGTGACCGTAGTTGTAGCGGGGTATTTCGTAGGACTTGCCGGGCATCCACATCTGCGTGTCGCGATCATGCCGACGCACTTGCACGCCGGCGGTCAGGGCATGCTCCAGTGGCCCGGTGAGGAAGGTGCTGGTGTTGGTCACCTCGAGCATGCGGTCCTGGTACTCGGTATCCATGCGCCGCCCGCCGGTGGACGGCTGCAGCACCGCGTTGGCGTTGCGTTGGTCGGTTTGCCGGGTATCGGACTCGGAGTACTTCACTTGCAGGTCGAGCCAGGGGTTTTCGATCGGCTGGTACTTGTAGGTGGTCGACCAGGTGGTATCGACGGTCGTGCGGTTGGCCAGGAAGCGCTTGAGGGCGTCGGCGTAGCCGTACTTCTGGATGTTCGCCGCCGACGGCGGCACCGAGTAGGCGGTGGAGGCGAACGTGGCCCAGCGTTCGCTTTGCGAGCGCGACCAGGAAAAGCCCAGGCTGTGCTCGTCGGTGAAGTGGATGTTGGTCTTGAGCAGCGCGCCTTCCAGGTCCAGGGCGCTGTTGGGCAGGCGCTGCGGGTTGATCGGCCAGCTGTTGGTGGGGTCGGGCAGCTTGTCGGCCATCTTCAGGTCGCCGCCGTCACGTTTGGTGAAATAGGCCAGGCCATCGATGCGCCCGTCGTCGCTACGGCCAAACACCGCCGAGCTGTAGACCTGCTGGTGATCGTTGCTGGCGTAGCCGTACTTGAGCATGGCGCCACTGTTGCGGCCCTCTTGCAACAGGTCGGTGGCGTCCTTGGTTTCCATGTGCACGCTGCCGCCGAGGCCGCCATTGCCGGTCTTGACCGAGTGCGGGCCTTTCTCGACCTCGATGTACTTGATCAGCTCCGGCTCGATGAAGATGGTGCCTTGCTGGTAGCGCTCGAAGCCGCTCTTGGGGGCGCCGTCGACGGTCATCGGCACGTCTTCGGCATCGCCCATGCCCCAGATGTTGATGGTCTGCCCGCCAGGCTTGGCCGAGCCGCCCATGTTCACCCCGGGCAGGGTGGCCAGCACGCTGGGGATGTTGCTTGGCTGGTAACGGTCGATCTGCTCCTGGTTGAGGGTCGAGCGGCCGACGTTGCTGGGGTCGACCTGCTGGCCGTCACCGACGATGCTCACGGCGCCAAGTTGCAGGCTGTTGTCGGCGACCGGGTCGTCGTCGCGCAGGCGTACCACATAGGTATTGCCCATGCGCACCACGTTGAAGCGGCTGCCCACCAGCAGGCGGCCGATGGCCGCCTCGGCCTCGTAGTCGCCCTTGAGCGCTGGCGCCTGGGCGCTGCCGAGCAGGGCCTCGTCGAACAGCAGTTGCACCTTGGCCTGCTGGGCCAGCTGGCTTAGCGAGCGGGCCAGCGATTGGGCCGGCAGGTCGAGTGGCACCGGCGCGGCTTCGGCGGCCAGGCTCACGGACAGGCACAGGGCGAGCAGGGTGGGACGGACAGGCAGGCAGTGCAGCGACAACATGGTTTCCCCCAAACGGCAAAAGGCCGGAAAAATGCCCGCCATCACGGGGCAGGCGGGGAGGAAGACGCGTGCTTGCGATAAAACCTCACCTGCGAATGATAAAAATTCTCAAAATTATCGCGCTTGCGCCTCAGCGCCGTTCGATGCGCAAGCGTCCGTCGGCCAGTAGCGTGGTCTTGACCGGCAGCAGGGCCGGCAGGGCATTGAGCAGGGCATCGGGGTCCTGCACGTCGAGGTTGCCGGACACCTTGTAGCGACCCAGCGCCGGGTCGGCGAGCAGTACGGGGTGCTGGCGGTACAGGCCGACTTCGTCGATCAGGCTGGCCAGTTCGCGATTGCGAAAGCTCACGTGCCCTTCGCGCCAGTCGGCCACGGCCTGCTCGCCCAGGTCGTGGCGGGTCAGGCTGCCGCGGGCGAGGTCGTAGGTGGCGCCCTGCTGGGCGCCGAGCAGCACCGGCGGGTGACGCTCACCGGGGGTTTCGAAGGCCACCTGGCCATGGGCGACACCGACCACCAGCTCGCGCTCGCCACGGCGCAGGTCGAAGCCGGTGCCGACCACGCGCACGCGGCCACTGCCGGCATCGACGAACAACGGGCGTTCCTTGTCGGCGGCGACTTCGATGTACAGCTGGCCATGGTCGAGGTGGATCAACCGGCGCTCGGCATCGAACGCCAGGCGTAGGCGAGTCTGGGCGTTGACGTACAGCACGCTGCCATCTGGCAGTTGCAAGGTGCGCAGGCTCGGGCCTGCGGCGATGCGCTGGTCGAAGGTGGCGCTGCCGGCCCCCAGGTTGCCAACCAGCAGGGCGCACAGCAGCGCCGCCGCGGTTGCCAGGGCCGGCCGCCAGCGGGGTGCCCGGCGCACGGGCAGGGCGACCGGTCGACTGGCCTGCTTGAGCGCGGCCAGGTCGTCCCACAGTTGCTCGAACTGGCGGTAGGCACGGGCGTGTTCTGCCGTCTGCATCCACTGGCTGAACGCCTTGCGCTCGTCCCGCGTCGGGTTGTTGCGGTTGCGGCTGAACCAGCTCGCCGCCTGGGCGTCGATCGGCTGCGGGTCGAGCGCGTCGGTGGGGGTCATGGGGACTGCTCCGTGCCGGTGTCACTGTCCAGGCGTTGCTTGCATTGCAGCAGGGCGGCGGCGATGTGCTTTTCGACCATGCTGACGGATATGTTCATGCGCGCGGCGATCTGGGCCTGGGTCAGGCCCTCGAAACGGTGCAGCATAAGGGCTTCGCGCCGCCGCGGCGAGAGCTCGTCGAGCACTTGGCGCAATTGATTCAGCCGCTGCTGTTGCTGGGCATGGTCCAGCGGGTCGTTGGCGGCCGGTGCCTGTGCATCGGCCAGGGGCTCGTCGGCCAGTGCCGCATGGCGCACCTTTTGCCGGCGCCAGTGGTCGCTGAGCAGGTTGCGCGCCACCTGGAACAGGAATGCCCGAGGTTGCTCGACCTTGGCGCGGTCACGGTAGCCCAGCCATTGGGCGAACACATCCTGGGTCATGTCCGCGGCATCGCTGGCATTGTCCATGCGCTTGCGCAGGAAATGCAGGATGTCGGCGTAGAAACCGTGGGCGACAGGGTCGGGTTTTGGGCGCTGCATGCACGCTTTCCGGGGCAGACCGTGGGGAAAGGGTGCGGATCTTATCGAGAATTATTTACATTTGCAAAGTGCCTGGTTCAGCGCCGCCGGTTGAAATCGGCTGGCACCGGGATCGCCAGTTGCGGCAGGCCCAGGGGATGGCTGGAGGCGTCGAAGAAATGCAGCGGCAGAGACTGAAGATCGCCGAAACGCTCGATGAAGTGCTGCTTCTGGTTGACCACCGACGCCTCGCTCAGCGGCCGTATGGCGATCGCCAGGTGCCGCGGCCGTGCCTGGCGGATGGCGTCGAGCAGGTGCTGGTCGCTGGCGTCCAGGTGCTGGCCGAACAGGCACAGCCCGCCCGCCTCGCGGGCCAGTTCGCCCAGGCTCCAGGCCAGGTAGTCGGAGCCGCGGATCGCACGCAGCTTGTCGTCGCTGGGGCCTTCGTTGATGAACAACGGGACTTCGCCGGGAATGTTCACGGCGAAGCCTTCGAGCAGCTCGGCTTGTTCGGCGCTGCGCTGGCGGGTACTGCCATCGGGCAATTTCAACAGGTGCATGCCGCCATGCAGGTGGAGGATGCGCGTGCCTTCGCTCGCGGTACGGCGCACGTCGAAGAAGCCCTGTTCATCGAACAGGTTGGCGAAACCGTGCGGGTGCTCTGCCACGGCCCAGGGCAGGATCAGGTCGTAGTTGCTGGTGTAGACGTTGCGAAACTGACGCAGGGCCTGGTTGATCGTCGTGCGGGCCGTGGCATCGAACAGCGGCCAGGGCAGGTGCACGGCGCGCACCGCGTGGATCAGCGCTTCCTTGATCGAGTAGTAGCGGTTGAGCGGTGCGGTGGAGTTGATCGCCAGCGCCGCGTTGGTCCGTGCCGTGATGTTCAGGTGGCTGAGCAACGGTTCGAACAACTCGCTGCCCACGGCCTTGAACAGCGCCTGGTCACTCACCCCCAGGCCCTTGTGCCGGACCTGCTGGGCCTGCTCGTACAGCGAGAAGTAGCCGAATGGCTTCCACAGCGCGCGGCTGGCACCGTTGCCCAGGAGCAGGGCAGTGCTGGGGTGGCGCTGGTTGAGGTCGGCCCAGGTGGGCAGGTGGGCGTCGAGTGCGGGCATGGGTGGTCCGTTGGGTGGGGCGGAAAACGCCGGGGACTTTAGCATGTCATGCAGAGTGTGCGAGGCTTGCGCGCTCAAGGACTGCACCGTTGACCCTGCCGCCCCCTCGCAAGGGGCGGTCCCGATTTGCAAAGGACTACCTGAATGTACAAAACCCTCCTGCTGGCCACGTTGTTGGCGACCTCCACTGCCCAGGCCGCCGACGGCCAGGCACTCGCCACCGCCCAGGGTATTGCCCACCCGGCGGTGATCGCCCACCGGGGCGCTTCCTTCGATGCGCCAGAATCCACCACCCCGGCCTACCTGCTGGCCCGCGAACTGGGCGCCGACTACCTGGAAATGGACTTGCAGCGCACCCGCGACGGCGTGCTGGTGGTGGTTCACGACGACGTACTGGCGCGTACCAGCGACGTCGCCGAACGTTACCCCGAGCGCAAGGCCAGCCCGGTCAGCGCCTTCACCCTGGCCGAGCTCAAGGCGCTGGACGCCGGCAGCTGGTTCAACAAGGCCTATCCCGAGCGCGCCCGGGCAGCCTTCAAGCAGCAACGCATCCTCACCCTGGACGAGGTGATCGATATCGCCGAAGGCAACCCCGCGCGACACCCTGGGTTGTACATCGAAACCAAGGAACCGGCGCAGTTCCCTGGCATCGAACAAGACCTGAAAAAACGCCTCGAAGCCCGCGGCTGGCTGGACAAGCCGGGCCGGGTGATACTGCAGACCTTCGACCGCAACAGCCTCAAGCTGCTGCACGAAGCCATGCCGCAGGTACCGAAGATTCTCCTGCTGTGGGTGGCCAAGGGCAGTATCGAACCGGCTTCCGGGCAGGACTTCAGCGAGTCTGGCGAGCAGGACAAGTCGGCCTTCTACGCCCGTCAGCAACCCAAGGACCGTGCCGAGTTCGAGCGCTGGCTGGACTACGCCAAGGCCGACGGCGCCATCGGCACCGGCCCTTCGGCGGTGCGTACCCACCTGGGCGAGCAGAGTTATTCCGACCTGATCCAGCCCTGGATGAACCAGGCCAGCCACGCCAAAGGGCTGCTGGTGCATGTGTACACCCTCGACGCTGCCGTGGATTACGACAAGGCGATGAAGGCCGGTGTGGACGGCATCTTCACCAACCGCGCCGGCGAACTGATGCGCTTCTATGGCCGGCCCGTACCACAGAACGAAGGGCAGTTGCTGCGCAAGCTGGGCTACTGAGCCGCTGGCGATGGTTCGGCGACATGTGTGAGAATGATAGGAATTCCTATTAACGGCCTCGCACAGTCACCGCAATGACCAGCCTTTCCACCCCCTGGAACGCCCACCCGGCGTTCCAGGCTATCGTCGATGATCTCCTGGCTCACTACAGCGACCTGCGGCGCTACCTCGGCGGCCGTCTGCGCAACCCTGACGACGCCGCCGACATCGCCCAGTCGAGCTTCGCCCAGGCTTATGCCCACGCGCTCAACGCCCCGGTGATCAACGCCCGTGCCTTGTTGTTCCAGGCGGCACGCAACCTGTGCATCGACCAGTATCGGCGGCGCAGCAGCGAGCTGGCGGCACTGGAGGACTGGCTGGTGCGCGCCGAGCCGTTCAGCCCGAGCGTGGAAGCGATCATGATCGCCCGCGAGCAGTTGCAGCACCTGATTGCGCGCATCGAGCGCATGCCGCGCCTGCGCCGCGAGGTGTTCGTGCGTGTGCGCCTGCATGGCCATAGCCATCGTGAGGTGTGCGCGGCGCTGGGGTTGTCGGCCAAGTCGGTGGAGCTGCATATCGCCCGGGCGGTGTTCGACTTGTCCGAACTGCGTTTGGCGGCGCGTCATGACTGAACCGGTAGCGCCGCGCAGGGTGCAGCAGGCGCTGGCCTACCTGGCGGCGCTGCATGGCGATGATCCCGAGCGTGTGCGCAAGACCCAGGGGCTGGCCCAGCGCTGGCGCGGTAAAAGCCCCGAGCATGAACGGGCCTGGCAGGAAGCCGAGCAGCGCTGGCAGCTGGTTCACCGTCTGGCCCCGCAATTGCGCGGTGCGCTGCAGCCGCAAGGGTTCGATCCGGCGCGTCGGCGCGTGCTGCGCCAGGGCGGCGCCCTGGCTTTGCTGCTGGCCGCCGGTGGTTGGCTGGGTTGGAGGGTCCAGCGCGGTGCCGCCTACCAGCAAGACCTGCAGACCGCCCACGGGCAAACGCCGCAAACCTTGGCATTGCCCGATGGCAGCCAGTTGCGGGTGGCGGCTGAAAGCAACCTGCGGGTGCGTTTCGACACTGGCCAGCGCCAGGTGCTGTTGCTGCACGGCAATGTCTACTTCGATGTTGCCCACGAGCGTTGGCGCTCGTTCCTGGTCAGCACCCGCCTTGGTTGGGTGGAAGTGCTCGGCACCGCGTTCACGGTCAGCGACCGCGGCGGCCGGGTGCAGGTGGCTGTGGCCCGGGGGCGGGTACGGGTGCGTGACCTGCAAGGCGGCGAACAGCAGCTGCAGGCCGGCGAGCGGATCTGCCTGGACGGCGAGGGGCGCCTGGGCAGCCTGCGCGCCGGCGGGGCGTACGGCCCGGACCTGGCGCACTGGCAACGTGGCTGGTGGTCGTTCACCGACCAGCCGCTGATCGAGGTGATCGGCGAGCTCAACGCCTATGTCACACCCAGGGTTCAGGTCGACCCCGACGTGGCCGGTTTGCGCCTGACAGGGAGTTTCCCCAGTGACCGGCCGCAGGTGCTGCTCGAGGCGTTGCCGGCCATCCTGCCGGTGCGGCTGGTGGCGCGGCAAGGGCAGCAGCGGCTGGTGCGCCAGTGAGTCGGCCGCTCGGCTTGGACATGCCGGCCCCTCGGCAAGGCCGCTGCTACAGGATGCCGCGCTCGCCTGTAGCAGCGCCCTGCTGTCGCGAAAGGGCTGCAACGCAGCCCCGGCAATCTCGAATCGAAGCGGTAGCGTTAAGTTTCTTTTGAGGGGTAAACCGCCGCTGCCGCGTCTTCAGCTGTGAACCCACCTCTCGCAAGGACTGATCATGTCGTCGTTCACCCCCCGTTTCCCCGGCACCCTGCGGCGCCTGGCCCTGGCCTGCGCCCTGGGTGGCAGCAGCCTGGCGCTGGCCGACAGCCAGGCGCTGAGCCTCGACCTGCCGGGCCAGTCGCTGGAGGCCACGGTGCATGCCCTGGCCCATGAATCGGGGGTGGCGATCGCCGCCGACAGCCGCTTGCTGGCCGGGCGCAGCGCGCCGGCCCTGCACGGCCGCTACACGGTGTTGCAGGCCCTGCGCCAACTGTTGGCCGGTACCGACCTGGTGGCGCTGGAAGAGAACGGCGTGATCATCCTGCGCGGCCCCGGCGATGACGGCGCGCTGACCCTGGGCGCGACCACGGTCAATGCCTCGGGCTTCAACAGCGACCTGCCCGAGAGCTACAGCGGCGGCCAGGTGGCCCGCGGCGCGCGGATCGGCATGCTGGGCAACCGCGACCTGATGGACACCCCCTTCAGCGTCACCGCCTACACCGCCAAGACCATCGAGAACCAGCAAAGCGGCACGGTCGGCGCGGTATTGCGCAACGATCCGTCGATCCGTTTCAGCACTGGTGAAGGGCACGCCTACGAGAACTTCATGATCCGCGGCTATGCCCTCGATTCCACCGAGCTGGCGCTGGGTGGCCTGTACGGCCTGGCCCCCGATGGCCATGTGCCGACCGAGTTCCTCGAGCGGGTCGAAGTGCTCAAGGGCCCTGGCGCCCTGCTCAACGGCATGGCGCCCAACGGTGGCGTGGGCGGGGTGGTCAACCTGGTGCCCAAGCGCGCCGGCGAAGCGCCGCTGACCCGGCTGACCAGCAGCTATGTGTCGGACGGCTATGTGGCCGAGCATGTCGATATTGGCCGGCGTTTCGCCGATGGCCGTTTCGGTGTGCGCTTCAACGGCGTGTACGGCAGTGGTGACACCGGCGTGAACGAACAGTCCAAGGACCGTACCCTGGCCTCCTTGGGGCTGGACTACCGCGGCGATGACTTCAAGCTCGAGCTGGACGCCTACGAAAGCCACGAGAAACTCGACAACGGCAGCCCGATGATGGCTGGGTTTTCCAAGCTCAAGCAGGTCACCCGGGCACCGAAGCCAGACACCAACATCCTCGAAGGCATCCATGCCAAGCAGATCAGCAAGGCCGTGGTGGTGCGTGGCGAGTATCAGCTGGACGACAGCTGGAGCGCCTATGCCAGCGTCGGTGGCGCGCGTACCCGCTATGCCGGTTTCCTCAACGGTACCCGGGTGGTGGTGACCAAGGCCGATGGCAGCGCCAGCGGCGAAACCTACAACCAGGCCGGCTACACCCACAGCCTGTCCACCGAGGCCGGCCTGCGCGGCAACTTCATGACCGGCCCGGTCAGCCACCAGCTGGTGCTCAGCACCACCTTGCTGCACCAGGACATCGGCCGCGCGCCCACTGTCACCGGCAAGGGCTACACCACCAACATCTATCACCCCGGCAAGGCGATCATCGCCGCCGACCCTGGCAGCAGCCAAAAGACCGGCGACAACACCCTGTCGAGCGTTGCCGTGGCCGACACCCTGGGCTTTCTCGACGAGCGCGTGCTGCTGACCTTGGGCGTGCGCGCGCAGCGGGTGCGGCAGAAGATGAGCAACCCATCCTATGACGAGCGCAAGCTGACCCCGGCCCTGGGCATCGTGCTCAAGCCCTGGGATGCGCCCGTGTCGCTGTATGCCAACTACATCGAGGGCCTGACCCAGGGCGGCATGGTCACCGATGTGAAGGCGGCCAACTACAACGAGCAGTTCGCGCCCTATGTCGCCAAGCAGATGGAGGCCGGGGTGAAGTGGGACCTGGGCGATTTCACCCACACCCTGGCGCTGTTCCAGATCGACAAGCCGAGCATGATCTACGACAAGCCCAGCAACCGTTACACCGACGACGGCGAGCAGCGTAACCGGGGCGTGGAGTGGACGATGTTCGGCGAACTGGCCCCCAGCGTGCGCCTGCTCGGCGGCGTGACCTACACCCGGGCGCAATTGAGCAAGACCGCCGGTGGTGCGATGGACGGCAACACTGCCCGTGGCGTGCCGGCCTGGTCGGCCAACCTGGGGGCCGAGTGGGACCTGCCCTGGGTCCAGGGCCTGACCCTGACCGCGCTGGGCATTCACAGCAGTTCCCAGTACCTCGACTCCGCCAACGAGCTGAAGATCCCGCAATGGACCCGTTACGACCTTGGCGCGCGCTATGCCACCCGCGTGCTGAGCAAGGACGTGACCCTGCGCGCCAGCCTGGAGAACGTCGAGAACCGCGCCTATTGGGCTGGGGTGTTCAACGACGGTTATGCCACCGTCAGCGAGCCACGCACCCTAAAACTTTCCGCCAGCATCGACTTCTGAGGTGAACATGCGACGCATCAAGCAATGGACCGGCCTGTTGGCCCTGGCGACCTGGGTGTCGGCGTCGGCCCTGGCCGTCGAAGGGCCGGCCCTGGTGGTCGGGCAAGCGGTCCACGGCCAGGTCGGTGGCGCCAGTCGGCCGGTCTGGCAATTGCCTCTGCAGGCCGGTGATCTGGTGCGCGGCAAGGTGGACGGCGATATCAGCCTGCGCCTGCTCGATGCCCAGGGGCGTCCCCTGCGCCTGTTGATCGATGGCCTGGACCAGCCTCGGGATTTCCTGTTCGTCGCCGAGCAGACAGGCGATTTCGCCGTGCGTGCCGAGCCGCTGCCAACCCGCCCGAATACGCGCTTCGCCTTGCGCCTGGAGCAAGTGCTGGCGCAGGCCGAACAGCGCCGGCCTGCCGAGCCGTTGCGCAGCCCGGCCATGCGGGCGCTGGCGCAACAACTGGCGGCAGGCGCAAGCACCGAGGCGTTCTGGAAGGCACGGGCCGAGGCCGGCACGCCCATGGTCGAGGCGCTGCCTGGGCAACCTGGGCAGCGCCTGGTGACCTTCCTCTGGCGTGGTGCGCGGGACAACGTGCGGGTGTTCGGCGCCCCCACCGGCAACCATGAAGCGCTGCTGCGCCTGGGCCGCAGCGATGTCTGGTATCGCAGCTTCGAGGTACCGGCGGCCAGCCGCCTGAGCTACCAGATGGCACCCGATGTACCGGCCTCCGACGACCGCCGGATGATTCTCGCCACCACCCGCCGCGACCCGCTCAACCCGCACCGCTTCGCCGACGCCAGCGGCGATCCATGGTTGTCGCGCTCGCGCCTGGAGCTGCCGGATGCCGCGCCGCAGCCGTGGGTACAGCGCCGCGCCGACGTGCCGCGGGGCAGCGTCGAGCGCAAGCGCCTGGCCAGCACGCTGTTGGGCAATGAGCGGGATATCTACCTCTACCGCCCGGCCGGCTGGCGCGCGGGCAAGGCCGACCAGGCACTGCTGGTGCTGTTCGATGCCCATGCCTACACCCGCCAGGTGCCGACGCCAACCATGCTCGACAACCTGATCGCCGATGGCCTGGTACCGCCCACGGCGGCGATCATCATTGCCAACCCCAGCGGTGCCAGCCGCGAGCGGGAGCTGCCGCCCAACCCGCTGTTCGCCCGCTTCATGGCCGAGGAACTGATGCCCTGGGCCGCTGGCCAGGGCCTGTCGGCGCCGGCTGCGCGCACGGTGGTGGCCGGCTCCAGCTACGGCGGCCTGGCATCGGCCTACCTGGGGCTCAGGCACCCGGAACTGTTCGGCAATGTGCTGAGCATGTCGGGTTCGTATTGGTGGCCGCTGAGCGGTGGCGAACCCGGCTGGTTGACCCGCGAATACGTCAAGGCCCCGCGTCAGCCGTTGCGGTTCTATCTGCAATCGGGGTTGTTCGAAGGGCCGAAGATCGTCGATACCAACCGCCACCTGCGCGATGTGTTGTTGGCCAAGGGCTACCCCGTGGAGCAGGTGGAGTTCCCGGCGGGGCATGATTACCTGCAATGGCGCGGCAGCCTGCCCTGTGGGCTGATCAGCTTGCTTGGCCGGGGCACCCAGGCGGTTGCGCAGGCCTGCGTGCCGCAGGGTTGAGGCGCCTGGTAATGTGACGAGTGGGTCAGTGGGCGAGTGCTTTCAGGACGTGTTCGGGGTCGTTGTGGATGGCACGCAGCAACGCCTTGGCTGGCCCGGTAGGCTCCCGGCGCCCCTGTTCCCAATTGCGCAGGGTCGCTACCTGAACATCGATCATTTCGGCAAAGCGCGTCTGGGACAACCCGGTCGCCTTGCGGATGTTTTTGACCTGCAGGGCATCGATCTCGAACTGGCGGGCTGGTTGGCGCCGGCCATGGACGATGACGTCCATCTGTTCGACGCTTTGCATCAGTTCGTCGAAGAAGCGATTCATGGTTGGCTCCAGTGTTCGATGACGGCTTTCAGTGCTTTGCGTTGCTCGGCATTGAGGTTGGGTTGTTCGTTGTTGGGGTAGATGTAGAGCATCGCAATCTGCGATGCGGTTACCAAGTGGTAGTAGATCACTCTGGCCCCGCCCCGTTTACCGTGCCCTTTGGCTGCAACCCGGATCTTGCGCAGGCCACCCGTTCCTTCGATCGTATCGCCTGCATCAGGGCATATCAGCAGACGGACCTGCAGCAACCGGTAGCTCTCATCGTCGAGCCGTTCCTGGACGCGTTTGGTGAAGATGGCCGTTTCGGTGAAGAGCATAGGACTGTATACGCCATTGACGTAGCATTTCGTCGGGACGACGCTACGGAGGAAAATGGAGCCTCAGGCTACCTCTCGGGCTTTTGCCGGAGCTGTCATTCGCCTCCACGATGGGCGTAGTCCCTTTCCTTTACTGCTCTTTCAGCGCCTGGCGGCTCCTGTTGCGCCATACCCGATACGCCCGAATGCCCGCGCGTACCGAGCCGAACAGCAGCTTGTCCTCCATCTCCCGGGCCATGCCCGAGCGCACCAGCATGCGCAGGAAGGTGCCGCGGGCACGGGCGATGGCGAAATGGATGCCCTGGGCGGCGAGGGTGTCGCGTACCTCGCGCAGGGCGGCGATGCCACTGACATCGATGCTGGTCACCGCCTCGGCGTCGAACAGCACCACCTGGGTCTGCGCGCTGCCCTGCACGGCGTCGAGCAGGCGCATCTTGAAGTAGTCGGCGTTGAAGAACAGGATCGCGTCGTCGAAGCGGTACACCAGCAGCCCCGGCACGGTGCGCGCGTCCTTGTGCTGGCGCACGTCGACCTGGCCCTCGACGCCCGGCATCCAGCCGAGCACCGCGTCGGTGGGCTGGTAGATGCTGTACAGCAGGCGCAGGATGGCCAGGGTCACGGCGAACACGATGCCCGGCAGCACGCCCAGGCCGAGCACGCCGACGGTAGTCAGCAGGCACAGCCAGAACTCGAAGCGGCTGAGGCTGCGGATGCTCCTGAGCGACTTGACGTCGATCAGCCCCCAGCCGGCCATCAGCAGCACGGCGCCCAGCGCGGCCTGGGGGATCCAGGCCATGGGCGCGGTGAAGAACAGCAGGATCAAGGCGATCACCAGCGCGGCGATGATGCCCACCAGCTGGCTCTTGCCACCGACCATGTCGTTGACCGCGGTGCGCGAGTCGGCGCCGCTGATGGCGAAGCCCTGGGAGATACCGGCGGCCAGGTTGCTCACGCCCAGGGCGACGAACTCATGGTTGGCGTTGATCGCATAGCCATGGCGGGCGGCGAAGCTGCGGGCGGTGAGCATGGCGCTGCAGAAACTGATGGTGGCGATACCCAGGGCGTCGCGCAGCAGGCTCTTGGTTTCCGCCAGGTTGCTTTGCGGCCAGGCCAGCTCGGGGATGCCGGCCGGCACCGGGCCGAGGATCGCCACACCGAAGCGATCCAGGCCGAACAGCCCGGCCAGGGCAGTGAACACCACCACGGTCACCAGTGCCGCCGGCAAGCGCGGGTAGCGCCGTGGCAGCCAGATCAGCAGGCCCAGCCCGGCCAGGCCGATGGCCAGGCTCAGCCAGTGGATCTCGCCCAGGCGCTGGAAGAAGTTGATCAGGCTGAGGATGAAACCATCGCCTTCGATCTTGAACCCCACCACCTTCGACAACTGCCCGGCGATCAGGCTCAGGCCGATGCCATTGAGGTAACCGATCAGGATCGGGCGTGAGAAGAAGCTGGCGATGAACCCGGCCCGCGCCACCCCGGCGCCGATCAGCATCGCCCCCACCAGCACGGTGACGATCACCGACAGCTCGGCGATGCGCTGCGGGTCGCCCAGGGCCAGGGGCGCCACGGCGCCGCCGATCATGGCGCAGGTGGCGGCATCGGGGCCGACCATCAACTGGCGCGAACTGCCGATCAGGGCGTAGACCATCATCGGCAGCACGCAGGCGTACAGGCCGTATTGTGGCGGCAGGCCGACGATCTGCGCATAGGCGATGGCGATGGGGATCTGGATCGCGGCCACCGACAGCCCGGCCTGCAGGTCGGCATGCAACCACTCGCGACGGTAGTGCAACAGGTTGGCAAGGCCCGGTAGCCAGCGGGAAAGAAACATGCGCCGTCCTTTGGAAATGTTTCGGGAAGCTTAGTGTCTGTACGAAATGTATATGCGCCGCCAGCCGCTGCGCGTGCAAGTCGATTCTGGCGCAGGCCATGGAAGATGGCCATGGGCCAGGTCAATGAACCGCGTTCGGCGATGCTGCGCTGTAGACGCCATGCTTTTCCAGCAAGGCGGGCGCCTACGGTTTGCCGGCCAGCTCGTGCGCCACCTCGATGAACGCACGCGCGGCGGCGCTCTGGTAGCCACCCCGGCGTTGCAGCAGCGCGGCGGTGCGTTCAAGAGGCCAGGGCTGCAGGGCCAGGGCGCTGAGGTCATCAGTGTCGGCGGCGATGGCGGCCGGGAGCAGGGTCGACAGCGATGTGCGACGCACCACCTCGAGCACGGCACTGATGGCGTTGGCCTCCATCAGGATGTGCGGGGTGATGGCGTGCTGGCGGCAGTAGCGGTCGATCTGCTCGCGGGTGGCGAATTCGCTGCCGAGCAGAATCAGCGATTGCTCCCCGAGTGCCGGCGCATCGATCGCCGCCTGCCCGGCCAACGGGTGCCCGTCACCGACCACCAACGCCAAGGTCTCCACCAGCAGTGGGCGGGCCTCGATGTCCTGGGCATGTACCGGTTCGAAGGCGATGCCGACGTCCAGTTCATCGGCCAGCAGCAGGGCTTCCATCTGTTCCTGAGGCAGTTCGCGCACGCGCAGGCGGATATTCGGGTAGCGGCAGTGGAAGGCTTCGACCAGCGGCCCGACCAGGTAGGCGGTGAAGGTCGGCGTCACTGCCAGGCGCAACAGGCCTTCGCTCAGGTCGGCCACATCGTGCAGGGCACGCTGCCCCTGTTGCAGCGCCTGCAGCGCGGCGCGGGCGTGGCGCAGGTAGACCTCGCCGGCATCGGTCAGGCGGGTGCTGCGCCCGGAGCGGTCGAACAGCTGCGCGCCGAGGCTGTCTTCCAGCTGCCGAACCTGCTGCGACAACGCCGGTTGCGAGACATGCAGCGCGGCAGCGGCGCGGGTGAAGCTGTGGTGTTCGGCAACGGCCAGGAAGTAATGGACGTGACGGGCGAGCATGGTTTGCCTGCATAAGATAATCCGATGTACCTCATCATAAATGAGACTTTTACCTTATGCGAGCCGCTGTCTAACCTCTGCTCCATCGCCACGCGAGCTAGAGGTTTGCACCATGCAGGACATCATCGACGGCTTTCTGAAGTTCCAGCGCGACGCGTTCCCCGAACGCGCCGGGCTGTTCCGCGACCTGGCCAGCGGGCAACAGCCGCGGGCCCTGTTCATCTCCTGCTCGGACAGCCGGCTAGTGCCGGAACTGGTCACCCAGCGCGAACCGGGCGAGCTGTTCGTCATCCGCAACGCCGGCAACATCGTGCCCTCGTACGGGCCGGAGCCGGGCGGCGTGTCGGCCTCGGTGGAATACGCAGTCGCCGCGCTGCAGGTCAGCGACATCGTCATTTGCGGCCATTCGGACTGCGGCGCCATGAGCGCCATCGCCAACTGCGCTTGCCTCGAGCACATGCCCGCCGTGGCCGGCTGGCTGCGTTACGCCGAGTCGGCCCGGGTGGTCAACGATGCCCGGCGCCATGCCAGCGCGGCGGCCAAGGTCGAATCGATGGTGCGCGAGAACGTGATCGCCCAATTGACCAACCTGCAGACCCACCCCTCGGTACGCCTGGCCCTGGAGCAGGGGCGGCTGGCGCTGCATGGCTGGGTCTACGACATCGCCAGTGGCCGTATCGACACTTTCGATGGCGCCAGCGGGCGCTTTGTGTCCCTGGCGCATCACCCCGAGGTGCGCGCCCTTGCCCCGCAACTGCCACGTGCGGTTTGAAACCGATTCATCCCACCCTAGGAGCAATGCCATGATCCAGTCCCAAGTCAGCCAGAACGCCCGTCTTGCCCTGACCGACGTCATCCTCTTGGCCAAGGCCCGCAAGGACCTGTCGTTCGCCCAGATCAGCGAGGGGACCGGCCTGTCCGAAGCCTTCGTCACCGCCGCGCTGCTCGGCCAGCACGCCCTGCCGCGTGAGGCGGCCCAGGCGGTCGCCGACATGCTGGGCCTCGATGCCGACGCGGTGGCCTTGCTGCAGGCCATCCCGCTGCGCGGCAGCATCGACAACCGGGTGCCCACCGATCCGACCATCTACCGCTTCTACGAGATGCTGCAGGTGTACGGCACCACCCTGAAGGTGCTGGTGCATGAGAAGTTCGGCGACGGCATCATCAGCGCCATCAACTTCAAGCTGGAGGTGAAGAAGGTCGAGGACCCGGAAGGCGGTTCGCGGGCGGTGATCACCCTGGATGGCAAGTACCTGCCGACCAAGCCGTTCTGATCGCACAATGCACAAGGCCCGGCTGGCGTGTCGCCAGTCGGGCCTTGTGCGTGGATTCGGGGTGTTGCCAGAGGCGCGATGGATACAGCGGGTATCCAGGGCGAAAGTGGAGCGGGTAGAGGGAATCGAACCCTCAACTAAAGCTTGGGAAGCTTTCGTTTTGCCACTAAACTATACCCGCTTCGGCGCTCGACTTTTTACCATAACCCCCCTCCAATTAGAAGCCCAAGGTTATAAAAAAGCCTGTCGGCGGCCCGTAGCCTGCGGGTAAGGGAGGGCTACAGGTCGCCGATGCGCTCAGATTGCCAGTGCATGCTGCCCCTGTACCGGTGTGTAGCGTTGGCGGGGTTCGCGCACGACCGGCTTGAGGAAGCCGAGCATGGCGCTGCGGGTGGCCTCGCAGGCGGCCTTGTGCTCCATGTCGAGGAAGTGCCCGGCATCGCGGATCACGCTGAACTGGCTGCGCCCGACATGCTGGCTGAACTGGCGGGCATCCTCGACCGTGGTGTACTCGTCACGCTCGCCGTTGATGAACAGCACCGGGATGTCGATGTTGCGCGCCGCCTTCAATGCCCGCGCCAGGTCGTGGTCGAGCACCTGGTTGATGTGGAAGTGCATCTGCGCGTACTCATGGCTGTCCAGGCTGCTGACATGCCGGTAGTTGAAGCGCTTGAACAGCGATGGCAGGTGCTTGCCGATGGTGTCGTTGACCAGGTTGCCGACTTGGTAGCGATCGCAGGCGGCCAGGTACTGGCAGCCACGCTCCAGGTAGTCGCGCATCGGTTCGTTGATTACCGGCGAGAACGAGCTGACGATGGCCTTCTGCACCAGGCGCGGTTGGTGCGCCAGTGCCAGCAGGGTGCAGGCGCCGCCCCAGGAGAACGACATCACGTGGTCGGCACGGAAGTGCTCGATCAACTCGAGCAGGATGTGCGCCTCGGTCTCCTTGCTGAGCAGGCGCTCCTGGCGGTTGTGCGGCTTGGACTTGCCGGCGTACGGCTGGTCGTACAGCACCACGTTGAACTGCGGGTGCAGGTTGCGCACGGTCTGTGCGAACGACGCCGTGGTGGCCAGCGAGCCATTGATCAGGATGATGGTCTTCTCGGCGCCATGGGCGCGATGCAACTCCGTGTAAACCCGGTACTGCCCTTGGATATCAAGTACAGCGATTTCTGGCCTCATGTCATCGACTCCTGGCGCAAAAAGGGTATTCGCGTCACCTAGGGTGCACGTTCTTTATGACAGGTAGGCATTTGCCTGGAAGAGAAACCGGTGGGCCCTGGTGTCGATCCTTGACGCGTTTGTCGACGGTAATTGTTGTGGCGGGCGATTGCCGTGCCCCAGGGCATCGAGACCCCGGGTGGCCGGCAAGGGCGTCTTGGACTACGGGTGTGACTTGCTGGTCACATGCAGACCGACGAGTTAGCAGTCAAGCAGCGGCGGCGCGATCGCGCAAGTGCCGTTCAGAGGATCTTTTGCCAGGGAGCGCTGAGCGGTCTTGCCTACCCAGGAGCCGGCGTGCCGGTGCCATCCACCGCGGTGCCTGGTTCGCCAGCAAGGCTGGCTCCTACAGGGCGATGTGGATCAAACAGCGGCGATTTCTGCTGCATTCAAGGCCCTGAACTCACCTGGGGCCAAGGTCGGGTCCAGCTCGATCGGCCCCATGCGCTCGCGGTGCAAGCCCACCACCTTGTTCTGGAAATACCCGAACATCCGCTTCACCTGGTGATAACGCCCTTCGACGATCGCCAGCCTGCCCTCGCGCGGGGCGAGGATGTCCAGCTGGGCAGGCTGGGTGGTGAGGTCCTCGAAGGCGAAGTAGAAGCCTTCGCGGAACTTGGCGATGTAATGCGCGCCAATCTCGTCCTCGGTGCGCACTCGATAGACCTTCGGCAACTTCGTGCGGGGCTGGGTCAGGCGTCGTGACCACTGGCCGTCGTTGGTCAGGATCATCAGCCCGGTGGTGTTGTAGTCCAGGCGTCCGGCGATGTGCAGGTCTGCGCGCAGCTCTTCGGGCAGCAGGTCGAGCACCGTGCGGTGTTGCGGATCCTGGGTGGCGCTGACACAACCGGCGGGCTTGTGCAGCATCAGGTAGCGCGCCGGGCGGCCTGCCTGGTGCACCTGTTCGTCCACCTCGACACGGCTGAATTCACGCACCGGGTGCAGCGGGTCGGTCACCACCTCGCCGTCCACGCGCGCACGGCGCTGGATCAGCAGCAGGCGTACTTGCTGGCGGTTGTAGCAGGGCAGGTTGCCGAGGAATCGGTCGAGGCGCATGGTGGCGGGTCTTGGCTCTAGCGGATCGGCGGTGGCGAGTCCGCCTTGAGCTGCGCGTCCACCTGCGCGCAGCGCGGGCACAGGCAGGCTTGGTCGCGCAAATGGGCAGGCAGGGCCTGGATGATTGCCGGGTCGATGCTCACGCTGAAGCACCAGCAACCCTGGGCGGCGCTGCGAGGGTCGGCCAGGCCGCACTGGTTGGGGGCGCCGCAGGCGGGGCAAAGGCGAGGGTCGGGCATGATCGGTTCCGGGTGTCAGGCTGGCCAGTATATCGGAGCGGGAAGCAGGGGCGCGCCTGGGTAGGGCGAGCTGTTTCAATTTGTTGCAGAAAACGCACCGAACCCCGGTGGTGTTGTCTGATCCTGTGTCGATGAACGCATTGCCGTCGACGCCCGCCAGCGCCGCTGTGCTGGGCACCCTCGCGGTCCAGGAGGCCGCCATGTACCGACGAATTCTGCTCATTGTCCTGTTGGGGCTGCTGACATCCGCCTGCGCCCCTTATTACCAGAGCGGTGGCTATTATCGCAGCGACTACTACACCAGCGATCGCTACGTGTACCCCGGTTACTATCGCCAGGACCGCTACTACGTGGCGCCGCAGCCGCGTTACTACTACCAGCCTGCACCGCGTTACTACCGGCCGTACCCTGCGCCCGGCCTGCAGCCGCGCTGGCACGGCAACCCACGGTACGACTACGGCAACCGTCAACGCTATGACTACGGGGGGGATCGCAACCGCAACGATTACCGCCATGACCGGCGTGATGGTCGCGGGGATCGATGGCATTCGAACCGCCAGGGTAACCCGCGAGGCAACCACAACTGGCAGCGTTGAGGGCAGTTGGCGAAGCAGGCGCCGCGATGGATGGCACCGGCTGTGCCGGTGTTCGCCGGCAAGCCGGCTCCTACGGGGTGTGCGACCGGCCTGGCCCGTAGGCGCCAGCCTTGCTGGCGAAGCAGGCGCCGCGGTGGATGGCACCGGCTGCGCCGGTGTTCGCCGGCAAGCCGGCTCCTACGGGGTGTGCGACCGGGCTGGCCCGTAGGCGCCAGCCTTGCTGGCGAAGCAGGCGCCGCGATGGATGGCACCGGCTGCGCCGGTGTTCGCCGGCAAGCCGGCTCCTACGGGGTGTGCGACCGGGCTGGCCCGTAGGAGCCAGCCTTGCTGGCGAAGCAGGCGCCGCGGTGGATGGCACCGGCTGCGCCGGTGTTCGCCGGCAAGCCGGCTCCTACGGGGTGTGCGACCGGCCTGGCCCGTAGGCCAGCCTTGCTGGCGAAGCAGGCGCCGCGATGGATGGCACCGGCTGCGCCGGTGTTCGCCGGCAAGCCGGCTCCTACGGGGTGTGCGACCGGCCGGGTCCCGCAGGAGCCAGCCTTGCTGGCGCTCAGCCCAGCTCCGCCAGTGGATGCCGGCCTTCCCACACATTGGCAAAATGCGCCTCCACCACCGCCGCTGGCACTTGTGCCACATCCGGCCAATGCCAGTGCGGGGTGTCGTCCTTGTCCAGCAAGCGCGCCCGCACGCCCTCGCTGAACTCCGGATAACGGCAGCAGTTCAGGCTCATGCCATATTCCATCTGCAACACCTGCGCCAGCGACAGCTGCCGAGCCCGGCGAATCTGCTCCCACACCAGGTGCGCGGTCAGCGGGCAACCTGCGTGCAAGCGCTGCCCGGCAGCCGCCAATAGCGGGTCGGCATGCCGCGTCAAACCGGCCAGGGCACGCCAGGCCGCCACCGGGTCGGCGACATCGAGCAAGGCATCGATCTGGACGCGGCGGGCCAGCCACTGGCCTTCGGGCAGCTCGGCCCAGGCGCGGTGCTGCTCGGCCTTGAGCAGGCTGTTGAGCTGCAGGGCGGTTTGCTCCTGCCAGTTCAACTGCCGCAGTTCCTCGATCAAGGCGTCCTGCTGGTGTTCGCCAAGAAAACGGTCGGCCAGGCCCAGGTCCAGGGCGTCGCGGGCATTGAGCGGGGCGCCGGTCAGCCCCAGGAACAGGCCAAGCTTGCCGGGCAGGCGGGCGAGGAACCAACCGGCACCGACATCCGGGTACAGGCCGATGCTGATCTCGGGCATGGCCAGGCGGCTGCTGGGCGTGACGATGCGTACCGCGGCGCCCTGCAACAGGCCCATGCCGCCGCCCAGCACATGGCCGTGGCCCCAGCACAGCAACGGCTTGGGGAAGCTATGCAGGCGATGGTCCAGGCGGTACTCGCTGGCGAAAAACGCGGCCGCCAGCGGCGGCACGCTGCCGGGGTGCTCACGGCAGGCCTGCACCAGCGCCCGCACATCGCCCCCGGCGCAAAACGCCCAGGGCCCGTTGCCGCGCAGCAGCACGCAGACGATGCCGGGGTCGTCGGCCCAGGCATGCAATTGCTCGTCGAGCATCTCGATCATCGGCAGGGTCAGGGCGTTGAGCGTCTTCGGCGCATCCAGGGTGGCGATGCCAAGACGGGCGCCGTCGGCCCCCGTGAGTACCTCGCAGTGAATGGACATGGGCTACCTCGCGCAGGTCATCCCACCAGTATGGCTGCCTGGCACGAAGCTGCCGGTCGCCGGTCGGATCGATTGACAAGCCGGCGCGGCTTTCCTAGTGTCGCGCCACTTTGCTATTGGATACCCCCATGACCGACGACGATCGCATCAAACTCGAACCCAGCTGGAAAGCCGCGTTGCGCGCCGAGTTCGACCAGCCCTACATGCACCAGCTGCGTGAGTTCCTGCGGGCCGAGTACGCCGCCGGCAAGGAGATCTACCCGCCCGGGCCGCTGATCTTCAATGCCCTGAACTCCACGCCGCTGGAGAAGGTCAAGGTGGTCATCCTTGGCCAGGACCCGTACCACGGGCCGGGCCAGGCCCACGGCCTATGCTTCTCGGTGCAGCCCGGCATCCCGACGCCGCCCTCGCTGGTGAATATCTACAAGGAGCTGCAGCGCGACCTCAACCTGGCCATCCCCAACCACGGCTACCTGCAAAGCTGGGCCGAGCAGGGCGTGCTGCTGCTCAACACCACGATGACCGTGCAACGCGCCAACGCCGCGTCCCACGCGAAAAAGGGCTGGGAGTTCTTCACCGACCGCATCATCCAGGTGGTCAGCGAGCAGTGCCCGAACGTGGTGTTCCTGCTGTGGGGCGCCCATGCCCAGAGCAAGCAGAAATTGATCGACGGCACCCGCCACCTGGTGCTCAAATCGGTGCATCCGTCGCCGTTGTCGGCGTATCGCGGGTTCTTCGGCTGTGGGCATTTCAGCCGTGCCAATGGCTTCCTCCAGCAGCACGGGATGGCGCCGATCGATTGGTCGCTGCCACCGTTGTAGTACCGCCGCACCTAGTATTTTTGCCAGTTTCGCGGAATTTCCGTCAGCGCTAGATTCAGCCCCATAGAAGCCATACAGCCCTTGCAGTGCAGGGGCTGCAAATTTCAGGGGTTGGAAAATGTCGAGACTGGTGAAGGCTAAAAGCAAGGGCTCCATCCTCTCCCCAGAGCCCAGCGAAATCTTTCTCGTTGCCCCTGTGCCGGTGGGTGTGCTGCCGTCGCTCGATGACGAGGAGGATGCCCTCACACTGCCCCTTGAAAGGCAGAGCATTGCGTTGCCATTTCGGGTAAAGGCTTGGGCTGACTACGAAAGCGACTACCGGCAACTGATTGCGGACGGTTATGAGAGACCTCGGCTGGGGTTCCAGCCGTTCTGGAACGACAAAGCGGTAGGTGAAGTCGTTCATTGGGACATGCAGCCCAGTATTGAAGAAGATGAAAACGGTGAACGGTATTTCCCGGTCGATCTGAGTGTGCCTGCGTCAAAATTTGCCCCGGGCGAGGGCACGTTCAAGTTCGAAGTCTGGGTCGAGGAGATTTTTAACCGAGAACCTTCTCCTGAGACCAGGATCCGGATAGACCAGACGCCCCCCAATTTTGGCCGCCCGTGCCCATTGCGGGAGGACAATAACAGGTTCATCGATCAACGCTATCTAGAACAGAACGGCAATAAAGCGCTGTTCAAGGTTGACCGTTGGCCTGACATTCGATTTGAAGACAAGGTGCAACTGTTTCTTATTGATTCGCGCCTGCCGGACATGGGCCTGCCTTTCAACCCCTCGCTCGAAGTTTTCGTAACAACCGAGAAAGAAAAAACGGACGACCCGTTCGTGGTCAAGGTGCCCGCCGCGCTACTGACCAATGGCAAGTTTCGTGTGATCTGCCGCTTGGTGGATCGCAGTGGCAACGTGGGGCTTCCCTCACCGGCTCTCGATATAGAAGTGCAGTTGTCCGTCCCCGTCGTTCTTCCGCTTCCCCTGGTTCCGCTGGCCAACGATGGCCTGCTGCACCTGGAGGATGCCCGCACGCCTGTGTGGGTTGATATCCCCTGGATCGAAGCGGCACAGCCCAACGATGTGCTGCAGGTGTACTGGAACTCCCGGCCATTGCCGCCCGTCAGGGTGGGCGTCGACCAGCAATGGCCTGTGCGTGTGGAGGTACCTTGGGCGGATATCACGGCCCAGGGTTTCGTCGGACCTGTGCAGGCAAGTGTGTACTACACCAGCAGCCGCCATGGTGGCTCACAGGAAACGACGGGGATCCAGGTCTGGGTCAACTTGCGTGTCGCAGGCCCCGACCCGATAGGCCCAGCGCCTGAGAACCCGCTGCTGGTGCCCGTCGTGGTCAAGGGGCGCACGGGAGACAATCACCTGGGCATTCCGGATATCAATCAGGGCGTGAGGGTGGAAGTGCTGCTCTACGCGCAGCCTGAGCAGGGACAAACGCTGGAATTGCATTGGAATGACTCGGTGTTTCCCGTTTCGACCTATGTGGTACAGGCGGGCGACCAAGGAAACCGGACGATCACTTTTCCGCTCATTCCCTACGATCAGGTCAAGGGCAGCAATGGGCGTATCCCGGTGTACTACTGGACCAGCAATGGCGTTAACCGGCAGCGTTCTCCGGTGACCTTGGTCACGGTAACGTGGGAGGCAACGTATCCGCATCCAGATTATGTCAAGCCCTATATCAATCCTTTTGGGCTCCTCAGTTGCGAATCGCTGTACAAAGCCATCGCCGACCCTATTCCTCAGGCCGCAAATATTCCGTTCGATGTGCCTGCAGCGGCTGGCTTACAAGTAGGGGAGCACGTTCGCTTGCGTTGGCAGCTGTATCGAAAAGAACTCACGAAGTTTATTGCGGTTGGTGAAGAGCAGTTTTCCGAGCGGGTGCCGGTGAGCGCGGCGAATGAAACCCTACGCGTGTTCCTGGGGCCCGTGCTGCAGGCACTTCAAGAGCAGTTTGGGGACTTCGAGAAAAAAGGCCAGGTGGAGGTTTGGTACGACGTGGAAAAGAACGGTGGAGGCGTGGAGTTTTCGCACAGGCTTAGCGTGCGCGTCGACTTTGTATTCGCCAGCATCATGGGTTGCAAGTTTAGTTAGTGTTAATTGATGCATCAGGAGCTTCAGCTGCTTTGAGCCCGTTTGTAGTTGATTGTTCAATTCCCAGGAGAATGCGATGACCAGTTTTGAGAGAAACAGCACGGTGGTGGGAGAAACTTTCGCGCCGGGTGCTAAAAAGCCGGACCCAGCAAAGACCAAAGAGGAGTACCTGGAACTTTCCAGGAAGATGGACAAGGCACTGGCTGCTTACACCCGCTCGAAGGCGGTTGGGCTAATGTCTGGAGGCGGTACAGCAAGTACTTCGTTCACCCTTGATGCCGATAGAGTCCTGCCAGACAACGGTGACGGGCGGGGTATCACCATCAAGCGTGAAGCCTTTGAGGTTACAGATCATCGCAATAACTACGTCACGTTGACGATTGACCCTTGGTCGTCCACGGTGTATCCCCCCAATGACCCTGCTGATTACGATGGTTCATTCGACCTGATCTACCTGTGGCGAATGGATTACCAATATGATCAATTCGGCACGCCGATTCCAACCCCTACAAAGGTTAATTTGGAGGCGCTGGCAAGGTTGCCTTTCGACCCTGCGGGAGGTGGAGGAGGCCCTGTCAATGTGGCAATCGACCCTTCTTTCTGGTCTCAGCTTCCAGAGGGTTTCGTTGATTTATTCATTACGGTGGGCAACGATCAAATTGGTAACGAAGATCCGTCCACCAACACTGTACGTGTCTATGTCGACCAGTTCCCACCCTCCCGCGGCACTCAGCCCAAAGCACTGGAGCGGCCGGGTGATCTTCCCGCAGGCGCGTTGATCGACCGGGACTACCTGCGAAGAAACACGACCATTTCCTTCCCCTTGCCGTGGTACGCGGGTGAATGGCCTGCTGACCAGCTTGTGCTCAACGTCAATGGTGTTGAGCATGCCCCCCTCGACATCTATCCGGTCGGCGACGAACGGGTGCCGACGATCGACCTGAGCAACACCGTGGTCGAAAGTTGGGGAGCGGGCACCAAGCAGGTCAAGTTCAAGCTACGCGATCGTGTGGGGTGGGAGTCGGCGGAGTCTGCCGCCTTTGTGGTGGGGATTCAGCTGGAGGATGTGCCCGCGACCTTGCCAGCCCCGATCCTGCATGCCGCGCGGGTCAATCGCGACGTGGCGAGGGCAGGGCTGACCATCCAAATTCCGGACATCGTCTCGGCGCAGCCCAATGATCGTCTCGTCGTGATCCTGCAAACGCCTTCTGGCCCGCAACGGCTGTCGCCCATCACCTATGGCACGGCGCCTCGGACGGTGGTCGCGACGTGGGACAACCTGGCCCAGCCAGATGGGCAGGCCAGCTATACCTTGACGGCGACCTATGAATGGTCCCGGGATGACGTGACCGTGCCACCATCGCCCCCTGCCAGCGTGGCGGTGGAACTGCGGACCGAGGAGCCGATTCCGGATCCGGACGATGGCAGCCCGAACCCCCTGCTGGGCACGCTCGTGGTGCGGGGCGGTGGTGCCGACCCAGAGGAGGGCAGGATTCGAATACAAGATTTCAATCTGCCAGGGATCATTGCCTTTACCCACTTCGCGGGTGCGGTGGCGGGTAGCAGGATCCAATTCTTCTATCGATCCGGAGAGACTACCGAGGAAATCATCATGGTGCCTCCGATCGAGATTCCGAATCCACCCACTGATGGGGCGGTAGTCAATCTCGTGTTGCCCTGGGAAACGATCGCGCGCCACGGGAATGGATTGAAGCATGTCTTCTTCAAGGTCTATCCGCCCGCTGGCTCCGAGTTCGAAGACAACCCCATGCTTTCCCTGGAAACGCCAGTCACCGTCGCTGCAATCACCACGCTGACGTCCTTCGTGCGTTACAGGTACGCCGACATCCCAGACCCGGTCGATCCAGGCACCGGCCATGGTAGATTGGAAAACCGGCCAGCAGATTCGCCCACCAACACCACCAACATCCTCAACTGCAACGCCAAACCCTGGCTTGGCATTGAACTGATAATCAACGAGCCGACACTGAACATTGACGCGCTTGTCACCGTCCAGTTGCGGTACTCCGCCAGTGCCAGGGGCAGGGCTCCGTACCAGGCGCCTGCCGAAGTCAGCGGCCGTGTCACAAGCTTGGGCACGATCACGCTGGTGGTGCCTTTCAGTGATATTCACTTCCCTGCAGGCAGCCCTGTGCCTCGTGGGCCGCTGGCAGGTTCGTTCCTCAGTAGCTTCACGGTCGAGCGTGAGGACGGTGTGGTCGACATGTCGAACGAGGTCATGGTGCGTTACACGGTCAATGGCAGTAATCAAGGCTACTGCGCTCTGTGGGGCGGCCCTCGGAGGTGATGAGACAAGGCAACCAGGGCGGACGCTGACCGCCCTGGTTGTTGAAAAGTCCATATTGCGTTGTTGAATTTTCCTACATTGCAAAAATTTTCTTTCCACTAGCCTTCTCTACCCTGCAGTGAGGCTGGCGGGCAGTACCCAGCTTTCTGCGCATCCATTGCGATTGAAGCGAGAGGCCCAGAATGCCTATTATCAGTACCTGTAATCGTCTTACCTTTTCTCTCACGGGCGTCATTGCCCTGTTGACACTTGCGGTTTACTCCGGTCATGCCACCGCCCGCGACCTGGTGGGTGAAACATTGACCATCGATGCTTCCACCCCTATCACGTTCTACAATGCCACCGCCAACTCCACCTTGAATGTCAACGGTGCGCAGACCCAGGCCCTGCAGATGAACCAGTCGACGCTGAACATGACCAGCGGCGTCGTTTCGGTGACTTCCGGCAATGCCATCGGCCTGCTCGACGGCACTGCCACCATTGCCAACGCGAACATCGTCAACACCGGTAACGGCATGGGCCTGTTGCTGGCGCGCGGCTTCGGCCAATCGACCGCCAGCGTGAGTGACAGCCAGATCAGCGCAGGCATCGGTGCCCAGGTCACGGCTGGCAGTCAACTTTTGTTGCGCAACACCCAGGTGACCGGCAGGGTCGGCCCAGGCTTGCGGTTGCTGGGCGGCGCGACGCGGGTCGAGGGTGGCAGCCACATCACCGGGCAGACTGCCGGTGTGCAGATGTTCGCCGAAAGCACGACCAACAATGCGCCCCAGTTGACCTTGGACAACAGCCACGTGTCCGGAGTCGCCGGCCCGGCCATCGTGATCGGCCAAGGGACGGTCGCGACGCTGGACGTGCTCAATGGCTCCAGCCTGACGGGCGGCAACGGCACTGCCTTGCAGGTGCGTCAGCAGGGTACGGCCAACGTACGCGTCGACGCCTCCACGTTCAATGGTGGGATCGACAACGCCGGTACTTCGACCATCGGTTTCAGTGGTTCGGCCCTGAACGGTGATGCTGTTACCAGCGCTACCGGCAAACTCGACTTGGCGTTCCAAGATTCGACGATGACCGGCAGCATCAAGTCTGCGGGCATCACCCAGGCAAACCTGGTCCGTTCTTCGTTGAATGGCGATATCGAAAGCACAGGTACTTCGACGGTCACTCTCAATGCCTCGACCTTGAACGGTAATGTCACGACTGCGGAGAATGGCACGCTTGACCTTGCGCTTGTCGGCTCGGAAATGACCGGCAATATCCAATCCGCAGGCGCGACCCAGGCCAACTTCACCCGTTCTTCGTTGAAGGGTGATATCGACAGCTCGGGTACCTCGACGGTGACCTTCGCTGACTCGACCTTCAACGGCAATGCCACGACTGCGCAGAGCGGCACGCTCGACCTTACGCTCACCGATTCGGCCATGACGGGTAATATCCAGTCCGCCGGTACCACCCACGCAAACTTCACCCGTTCCTCGCTGACCGGCAACGTCGATGTCGGTTCTACCGGCGCCTTCGATCTGTTGCTGGCGCAAGGGCAGATGACCGGCGACGTGACTGTGACGCAGGGGGGAAGTGCCAGCCTCGATCTGCAGAACGGCGCGCAGTTGCTGGGGGCCTTGCGCAATGTGAACAGTGCCACGCTCGGTGGCGGTAGCCACTGGACGCTGAATGACGACAGCAATGTCGGTGATCTGGTCATGCAGGGTGGGCAGGTCACCTTTGGCGACCCAGGCCGCTTCCATAACCTGACGGTGACTAACCTCTCCGGTGACGGCACTTTCGTGATGGCCAATGATTTCGTTACCGGTGCTGGTGACCAGTTGATCGTCACCGGCAAGGCCGAGGGCAATCACGGCTTGCTGGTGGGCAGCAGCGGCCAGGAGGCCAGTGTTGATTCGCTGCGCCTGGTTCAGATCCAGACTCAGCCCCAGCCCGGCGAGCCCAGCGCGCATTTTTATCTGCTCAATGATCGTGAGCGAGTGGATGTGGGCGCCTACTCCTATGAACTGGCAGAGGATGAAAACGGCTGGGTGCTGAACCGCGAGACTCGCACCGTGGCGCCGATCACCATGACCGCCATGGCCCTGTTCAACACCCCGATCACCGTGGCCTATGGTGAGCTGAGCTCGCTGCGCAGCCGCATGGGCGAGTTGCGTTATAGCGAAGGCCGCAATGCCGGGCTGTGGATGCGTGCCTACGGCAACCAGTACAACGTCAGCGGCGCCTCACAGGGCGCGGGTTACCAGCAGAACCAGCGCGGCATGAGCCTGGGCGCCGACATGCAACTGGCCGACAGCGATTGGCTGGTGGGTGTGTTGGCCGGTAGCAGCCGTTCGGACCTGAACCTCGACTACGGCAGCTCCGGCACCGTCGACAGCTACTACGTGGGTGGCTACGCCACCTGGCTGGATCGTGAGACCGGCTTCTACGTCGATACCGTGCTCAAGTACAACCGCTACCAGAACAATGCCAAGGTAGGCATGAGCGACCACACCCGCAGCAAGGGCGACTACGACACCCACGGTGTGAGCGCCTCGGTGGAGGCGGGCAAGCACATCAAGCTCAACGACGGTTACTTCATCGAGCCCTTCGTCCAGGTGGCCACCGCCGCCGTCGCGGGCAAGGACTACACCTTCGACAACGGCCTGCGCGCCGAGGGCGACATGGCCAAGTCGTTGCTGGGCAAAGTGGGTACCACCGTCGGCAAGACCATCCCGCTCGATGGCGGGGCCATGGTGCAGCCCTACGTGAAGGGCGCCTTCGCCCACGAGTTTGCCCAGCGCAACCAGGTACAGGTCAACAACAACGTGTTCAACAATGACCTGTCCGGTTCGCGGGCCGAGTTGGGTGCCGGGGTATCACTGGCGCTGTCCAAGCAGTTTCGTGCGCATTTCGAAATCGAGTCCAGCTACGGCAAGCATATCGAGCAGCCCTATGGCGTGAATGTGGGCGTGCGTTACGATTTCTGATTGGATACCTGCTGATCACCTCTTAATGAGCCGAGTTCATCCTCGATCACGTCTAATTGGCTGGTCGCGATGATCTTCGGCTCTTTTTCTGGGGCCAGTAGTATCTGTGAGGGCAGGAACTGCAAGCCCAGGTCTTGAGCGAAGCGTGTCATGTCAGCGTCCAGCTGTGGATCATCCAGGTAAGGATCGACGTTGAATTCGTAGAACTCGAAGCTTTTGAAGTCCTCGGTGTCGGCCAGTTCGTTGATCTTTGGATATATCGCCTGGCAAGGAGGGCAACCGTTGGAGCGGATCAGTACCAATGTTGGATGGCTATGATTTTTACCCTGCACCAGGGCCTTCAAGGACTGGAGGTCAGGCAGGTTTTTCATGGGCATCTTGCAAACTCCGGCAGGCAAATGACTGTGTCATTCAACGCCACTGTGAGCCCAGGTGAAACTGGCAGAAATGCCAGTTGCTCAACCTGTGGAAAGCTTGTCGGTTCATGCCTTGCTCGCATTCCAGCGCCGAAACAACGGCTCGGCCAGAAACAGCACGAACAACAAGCGCATCACCTGCAACGCGGTCACCAACGGCACCGACAGTTGCAAGGTTTCGGCCGTCAGGCTCATTTCGGCAATCCCTCCCGGCATCATGCCCAGGGTCAGCGAACGCAGATCCAGCTGCGTCAGCCGGCTCAACCCCCACGCCGCCGCCGCGGCAATCAGCATGCACAGCGCGGTGGCCAGCAAGGTACGGCCAAGGAACGACGGTGCGCGGCGGAAGAACGCGCGGTTGAAGTGGCAGGCCAGGCCGCTGCCGATCAGCCACTGGCCGATCTGGCTGGCACCATTGGGCAAGCCAATCTGCAGATTGCCGGCAAGGCTCACCGTGGCCGCCACCAGCAACGGCCCGAACAGCCAGGGGTTGGGCTGGCGCAGGCGTTGCCAGAGCAGCGCCACGGCAACGCCCAACGGCGCGATCAGGGCCAGCCATCCCCAACTGACACTACCGGCATGATTCAGCGGCACGCCATCGCCCAGCAACACCTTGAACAGCGCCGGCACGCACAGCACCACCGCCAGCACCCGCAGGCTCTGCGCCGCGGCCACCTGGCTGAGCACCGCGCCGTTGCGCGCACCGAGGTTGACCATCTCGCCCGAACCACCGGGCATGCTGGCGAAGAACGCCGTGGCGCGGTCCTCGCCGGTGCGCCGCAGCAGCCACACGCTGATCACGCTGGACAACGTGGTGAACAGCGCGCCGAAGACGATCAGCGCGAAGTGCTCGGCGACCTGCTCGATCACCGCCGGGGTGAAGTGCAGGCCGATGCCGATGCCGATGATCCACTGGCCGCACTTGCGGCCATTGGGAATTTCGCTCAGCTGCCAGGGTGTCAGGCAGCGCACCAGGATGATTGCCAGCAGCGCACCGACCATCCACGGCAAGGGCCAGCCGACCTGGCTGGCGGCAAAGCCACCCGCCAGGCCGACCAGCCCGGTGGCCCAGAACAGCGGCAACGACCGGTCAGGCATCGGCCACGGCCCGGCGTTGCTGGGCCCGTTTGCGCCAGATGCGCAGCAGCGGCAGGCTCAGCATGCACACCACCAGCACCCACACGCCCATGCTGATCGGGCTCGACCAGAGAATGCCCAGCTCGCCGTTGGAGATCGACAGCGCGCGGCGCAGGTTCTGCTCCATCAGCCCGCCGAGGATGAACCCGAGCAGGATCGGCGACAGCGGGAAGTCCAGCTTGCGCAGGATGTAGCCCATGATGCCGATGCCGACCATCAGGAACAGGTCGAACGTGGTGGCATGCACGGCGTACACGCCGATCGCGGTGATGATCGCGATCACCGGCACCAGCGCCCAGTTCGGCACGGCGAGGATGCGGGTGAAGATGCGGATCATCGGGATGTTCAGGATCACCAGCATGATGTTGGCGATGAACAGCGAGGCGATCAGGCCCCAGACGATGTCCGGTTGCTGTTCGAACAGCAGCGGGCCGGGGGTGATGTTGTACAGGGTCAGCGCGCCGATCATCACCGCGGTGGTGCCCGAACCTGGCACGCCCAAGGTCAGCATCGGCACCAGGGCGCCGCAGCAGGAGGCGCCGATGGCGGTTTCCGGGGCGGCCAGGCCACGGGCGTCGCCCTTGCCGAACGTGCCCTTGTCGCCGGCCATGCGTTTTTCGGTCATGTAGGCCACGGCACTGGCCAGGGTCGCGCCGGCGCCGGGCAGCACGCCCATGAAGAAGCCGAGCAGGCCGCAGCGGATGTTGACGAAGAACACCGAGGCCGCTTCCTTGAAGTTGAACAGCATGCGCCCGGTGGCCTTGACCGCGATATGGCCATGGTGGGTCTTTTCCAGCAGCAACAGGATCTCGCTGATGGAGAACAGCCCCAGCACCAGCACCACGAACTGGATGCCGTCGGCCAGGTGCACGCTGTCGCCGGTGAAGCGGTACACGCCGCTGTTGGCGTCGATGCCCACCGCCGACAGGAACAGCCCGATCAACGCGGCGATGAAGGTCTTCAGCGGCTTGTCGCCGGCCATGCCGCCCAGGGCGACGATGGCGAACACCATCAGCACGAAGTACTCCGCCGGGCCGAAGGCAATCGCCCATTTCGCCAGCAGCGGGGCGAACAGCACCATGCCGCAGGTGGCGATCAGCGCGCCGATGAACGAGCTCCAGGCCGACAGCGACAGGGCCACGCCGGCCAGGCCCTGGCGGGCCATGGGGTAGCCGTCGAGGGTGGTCATCACGGTGGAGGCTTCGCCGGGGATGTTCAGCAGGATCGAGCTGATGCGCCCGCCGTATTCGCAGCCCAGGTACACCGCGGCCAGCAGGATCAGCGCCGACTCCGGCGGCAGGCCCAGGGCGAAGGCAATGGGGATCAGCAGGGCCACGCCGTTGATCGGGCCCAGGCCCGGCAGCAGGCCGACCACGGTGCCGATCAGGGTGCCGGTGAGGGCGGTGACCAGGTTGTATGGGCTCAAGGCGACGCCGAAGCCCTGGCCGAGGTAGCTCAAGGTATCCATGTGTCAGTTCTCCAGTACGTCGAGCAGGCCGAGGGGCAGGGGCACGTCCATCACGCGGTCGAACAGCCAGTAGAGAAAGACGCTCATGCCGATCACCACAATGGCGCTGTGCAACCAGCGTCCGCCATACAGGCGGGCCATGGGGATGCCGACCAGCACCGCGCTGAGGATGAAGCCCAGGGCCTCGAAGGTGGCGGCGAAGACGACCAGCAGGCCGACGCAGGCAGCGATCTTGACCAGGGTCTCGCGGTCCAGCTCCGGCTCGTCGTCCTTGCGCACGATGGGCGTGGGGCGAATCGCCAGATACAGCAGGCCCACGCCCATCAGGCCGAGCATCAGCAGCGGGTAGGCGCGCGGGCCCACCGGTTCATAGGAAAACGCGGCCTGGTAGGGCCAGGCCATCACGGCCAGCACGGCGCACAGCGCCAGCAGGGCCAGGGCAAACATACGTTGCAGGATCATGGGGGAATCCTCATGGTTCGGCATGACACGCGCCCCTGTAGGAGCGGCCTTGTGTCGCGAAAGGGCTGCAAAGCAGCCCCGGCACTTCATGCTGCGAAGCTGAAATCCTGGGGCCGCTGCGCAGCCCTTTCGCGACACAAGGCCGCTCCTACAGGGATCGTGGGTGGTTTACTGGATCAGCCCGAATTCCCGGGCCAGCGCCTTGTAGTCCGCCACCTGCTTCTTCACATAGCCGTCCAGTTCTTCGCCGGTCATGGCGAACGGGAACAGCTCGCGCTGGTCACGCAGCTTGGCGAAGTCTTCCGAGGCCAGCAGCTTGTCGAACGAGGCCTTCCACCAGGCGTAGTCCTCGTCGCTGACCTTCGGCCCCAGGTAGAAACCGCGCACCACCGGCCAGACGATGTCGTAGCCCTGCTCCTTGGCGGTGGGGATGTCTTTCATCTCTGGCTCGTCCAGGCGGTTCTCGGCGAACACCGCGAGGATGCGCATGCTGCCGCTCTGGATATGCGGCATGGAGTCGGAGATGTCGGTGGAACCTACCTGGATATGCCCGCCCAGCAACGCCGTGGCGATCTCGCCGCCGCCTTCAAGGGCCACGTAGCGCAGGTCGCGCGGGTTGATCCCGGCGGCCTTGGCGATCAGCGCGGTCTGCATCCAGTCCTGGCTGCCGACGGTACCGCCCGAGCCGATCACCACCTTGCTCGGGTCCTTCTTCAGCGCCGCCACCAGGTCGTCGAGGGTCTTGTAGGGCGAGTCGCTTTTCACCGCGATGGCGCCATAGCTGGTGCCGACCGCCGCCAGCCACTTCACCGCGTTCTCGTCGAAACGGCCGAACTTGCCCTGGGCCAGGTTCAGCAGCGAACCGCTGGACCAGGCCACCAGGGTACCGGCATCGGCCGGGCGCTGGGCGACCACGGCGTTGTAGGCCACCGCGCCGACGCCACCGGGCATGTAGGTGACCCGCATCGGCTTGCTGAGGATCTTCTCGTTGACCAGGGCGCTTTGCACCAGCTTGCAGGTCAGGTCGAAACCGCCGCCGGGCGAGGCCGGGGCGATGCATTCGGGGCGTTTCGGTTCCGCGGCCAGGGCGTTGCCTGCCAACAGCAGGCAACCGGTGGCGAGGACGAGGCGGCGCAGTGAAAAGGTCATCGTCTAACTCCGTGAGCGTTGTTGTTATGGATTACCGCAAATGGCTTACCACAGGGCCACGCTGTAGCTCACCAGCAGCCGCACCTCGTCCGCGTCGCGGGCGAAGTTGGAGCGGAAGGTGGCGTTGCGCAGGCGCACGGCGACGTTTTTCAACGGGCCGCTTTGTACCACGTACTTCAGTTCGGTGTTGCGTTCCCATTCCTTGCCCTCGCCCCCGGCGGCGCGGCTGACGTTGTCGCCACTGAGGTAGCGGGTCATGAAGGTCAGGCCGGGGATGCCCAGGGCGGCGAAGTTGTAGTCGTAGCGCGCTTGCCAGGAGCGCTCGTCGGCGCCTGCGAAGTCGTTGATCTGGACGAAGTTGACCAGGTAGGGGTCGGCACCATCGACGTAGGGGAAGGCGCTGTCGCCGGACAACTGCTGCCAGGCGCCGCTGACCTTGTGCCCGCCCAGGCTGTAGCTGAGCATGCCGTTGAAGGTGGTATTGTCGATGCGCCCAGCCTTGGCCGCGCCGGCATCGTCGCTGATCGCCAGGCGCAGGTCGGCGCCGAAGGTGCCCGGGCCCCAGGGCTGGGTGGCGAGCATGCCGATGAAGTGCTGGCGGTAGATATCGTCGAACTGGGCGAAGTGGTAGCTGGCAGTGATGCGGTCGGTGAACTGGTAGTCGAGGCCGCCGGTGTCGAAGTGGTCGGCGCTGAAGGTACCGCCAAAGCGGCTGTTCTTGTTGTTCAGCGCCAGGTCTTCCCAGTTGGTGTCGTTGCGGTCCTTGGCTTTTTCCAGGCGCGCACCGGTGAAGGTCAGGCCCTTGATTTCCTTCGAGGTCATCAAGCCGCCTTCGAAGGTCTGCGGCAGGATGCGCCCGTCGTTGGGCTGCAAGGTGGGCAGCTCGGGAATCAGCGTGCCGATTTTCAGTTCGGTCTGCGAGACCTTGACCTTGCCGGTCAGGCCGAGCTTGGCGTACTCGTCGGCGGCCTTGCCGTTGTCGTGGGTCGGCAGCAGGCCGGTGTCGGTGCGGTCCTTGCTGGAGTCGAGCTTGACCCCGAGCATGCCCAGCGCGTCCAGGCCGAAGCCCACGGTGCCCTCGGTGTAGCCGGACTCGAAGTTGAGCATGAAACCCTGGGCCCATTCGTCGCGCTTGGATTGCTGCGCGCTGGTGCCGTCGCGAAAGTCGCGGTTGAAGTACATGTTGCGGGTTTCGAAGGTGGCCGTGCTGTCTTCGAAGAAGGCGGCCTGGCTCATGGGCGCGATACCGGCAAGGGCGAAGGCGCTGGCGAGGGCGGAAGGTCGGGCGGCGAACGAACGGGTAGGCGCGAACGCCTGCGGCTGCATGGACAGCATCGTCGGTGACTCCATTTATTGTTCTTATGTGTTGCACCTTGCTGGTGCTTTTTGCCGGCGCGCGGGGCGACCGTGGTGCGATGCTAGGTAACCAACCTTTCGCTAACCTTTCAGTGTGAAAGGTTTCTCGCGAGGGCTTCACAGGCCACGCCACGGCGGTACACTCCGCGCAAAAGGCCCATGCCGGGCAGGGAGAATCCGATGCGAGTGTTGCTGGTCGAAGACCACCTGCAACTGGCCGAAAGCGTGGCCCAGGCCCTCAAGAGCCAGGGCTTGACCGTGGATGTGCTGCACGATGGCGTGGCCGCCGACCTGGCCCTGGCCAGCGAGGACTACGCCGTGGCGGTGCTTGATGTGGGCCTGCCGCGGCTGGACGGCTTCGAGGTGCTGGCGCGCCTGCGCGGGCGCGGCAAGACCTTGCCGGTACTGATGTTGACCGCGCGCAGCGATGTGAAGGACCGCGTGCATGGCCTGAACCTGGGGGCCGACGACTACCTGGCCAAGCCCTTCGAGCTCACCGAGCTGGAGGCGCGGGTCAAGGCGCTGTTGCGTCGCAGCGTGCTGGGTGGCGAGCGCCAGCAGCGCTGCGGGCCGCTGGTCTACGACCTGGATACCCGGCGTTTTACCCTCGAGGACGCGCCGTTGACCCTGACCCAGCGCGAACAGAGCGTGCTCGAGGCGCTGATCGCCCGGCCAGGACGGGTGATGAGCAAGGAGCAACTGGCCGCCCAGGTGTTCGGCCTGGACGAGGAGGCCAGCCCCGACGCCATCGAAATCTACATCCATCGCCTGCGCAAGAAGCTCGACGGCCAGCCGGTGCACATCGTCACCTTCCGCGGCCTGGGCTACCTGCTCGAGCACCGCGATGCGTGACAACGGCAGCCTGCGCGGGCGCTTGCTGGGCAACCTGGCGCTGCTGTTGGTGGTGCTGATGCTGGCCAGCGGCCTGAGTGCCTACTGGAACGGCCGCGAAGCCGCCGACACCGCCTACGACCGCACCCTGCTGGCCTCGGCCCGGACCATCGCCGCCGGCTTGTCGCAGCGCGACGGCACCCTCAGCGCGGATGTGCCCTACGTGGCCCTGGATACCTTTGCCTACGACAGCGCCGGGCGCATCTATTACCAGGTGCTGGACATCCAGCAGAAGCTGATCTCCGGCTACGAGCACCTGCCGCCGCCACCGCCGGGCACGCCGCGCACCGACGACTACCCGGCCCTGGCACGCTTCTACAACGCCACCTACCTCGGCCAGGACGTGCGCGTGGTCAGCCTGCTCAAGGCGGTCAGCGAGCCGAACATGAACGGCATGGCCGAAATTCGCGTGGCCGAGACCGAAGAGGCGCGGGTGCGCATGGCCCGGGGCCTGATGGCCGACACCCTGTTGCGCCTGGGCATGCTGGCCCTCGGCGCGCTGGTGATGGTGTGGTTCGCGGTCAGCGCTGCGCTGCGTCCGCTGGAGCGCCTGCGCACGGCGGTGGAAGAGCGTCAGCCGGACGACCTGCGTGCCTTGCCGGTGGTGCAGGTGCAGCGAGAACTGGGGCCACTGGTACGGGCCTTGAACCATTTCACCGAGCGCTTGCGCGGCCAGTTCGAGCGCCAGGCGCAGTTCATTGCCGACGCCGCCCATGAGCTGCGCACGCCGCTGGCGGCGCTCAAGGCGCGTGTCGAGCTGGGCTTGCGTTCGCGCGAGCCAGACGAATGGCGCAGCACCCTGGAAGCCGCCGCCCAGGGCACCGACCGCCTGACCCACCTGGCCAACCAGTTGCTGTCGATGGCGCGCGTGGAGAACGGCGCCCGCGCCATCGCCGAAGGCGGCGCCCAACGCCTGGACCTGAGCCAGCTGGCCCGCGAGCTGGGCATGGCCATGGCGCCGTTGGCCCACGCCCGCGGCGTGGCCCTGGCGTTGGAGGCCGAGGCGCCGGTGTGGCTCAAGGGCGAGCCGACCCTGCTCAACGAGCTGCTCAGCAACTTGGTGGACAACGCCCTGGCGCATACCCCGCCGGGCGGCGATGTGATCTTGCGGGTGCTGGCGCCGGCGGTGCTCGAGGTCGAGGACGACGGGCCGGGGATTCCCGAGGCCGAGCGCGAGCGGGTGTTCGAGCGCTTCTACCGGCGCAGCGCGCAGGGCAGCGGCTTGGGCCTGGCGATCGTCGGCGAGATCTGCCGGGCGCACCTGGCGCAGATCAGCTTGCATGATGGCGAGCGGGGCGGGTTGAAGGTGCGGGTGAGCTTCATCGCCGACTGAAGCCGCGCCTACAGGGCCGCCTCGCTAGCGGACGCTTCAACGCAACAGGCTGCGCGCATCGAGCAATTCCTGCATATCCAGTTCGGTACCGAACGGCAGCCCCAGGTGCCGATAGGCCGGCAACGCCGCCAATGGCCGGCTGCGCCCGCGCTGGCTGATGCAGCGGGCGATCTGCACGATGTCGATGTAGTCGATCTGCTCGGTGCGCCGGTCCAGGTCCTGCACCTGGCCGGGCAGGGTGATCAACTGTTCGGGGAACTCCCAGGCACTGAGGATCTTGTCGCCCAGCACCGGCTGGATCTGCTCGATCACGAAGTGCAGGCAGACCGGGTCGGAGAGCAGCTCGTTGTGCTCCTCGGCGTAGATCAGCACCGGCAGGGCGCCGATCTGGTGGACCAGGCCGCCGAGGGTGGCCTGGTCGGGCTTGAGTTGGGTATAGCGGCGGCACAGTTCATAGCTGATGCCTGCGACTTCCAGGCTGTTGGCCCATATATCACGCAGCTTTTGCTCCACCGCCGGGGCCCGGGCATGGAAGATCTGCTCGATCACCAGGCCGATGGCCAGGTTGCAGCTGTAGTTGATGCCCAGGCGGGTGATGGCGGTGTGCAGGTCGGTGACTTCTACCGCCGCGCGCATCAGCGGGCTGTTGACTACCTTGATCAGGCGCGCCGACAGCGCGGCATCCCGGCCGATCACCTTGCTCAGGGCGGACACGCTGATATCGCTGTCCTCGGCGGCTTCGCGGATGCTCAGGGCGACTTCCGGCAGGGTCGGCAGGACCAGGTCGTCCTTGTCGATGGCGGCGAGCAATTGCGCCTGGACCATTTCGGCCAGCTTGTTCATGAACGTCTCTACGGCAATGGTGGTGCAGCCCCGCTGTTACCACGGGGCGGGCTGGTCAGCGCTGGATTTCCCGGTCGCGGTCCAGTTCGTAAGGCAGGTCGAGCAACGTCAGGCGCGGGCCTTCCAGGCTGCCCAGGTGCAGGTTGTCATCGGCGACCGCGTCGGCGCTGAGCACGGCCAGCAGTTCGACGGCATTGCCGCTGCTGGCAGCGATCACCACCTCGCCGACCGACGAGCCATGGGTGGGCGAGAAAATCTCGGCGCCCGGCTCGGGTACCGCTGTCTCGGCCAGCGCCAGGCGGTATTGGCGGCGTTTGAGCTTGCCCAGGTACTGCATGCGGGCGACGATTTCCTGGCCGGTATAGCAACCTTTCTTGAAACTGACCCCATCGACCGCTTGCAGGTTGATCATCTGTGGGATGAACAGCTCGCGGGTCGGGCCCATCACCTGGCCGATGCCGGCGCGGACCTGGCCCAGCAGCCAGTCGTTGAGCGTAGCCGCGGGCAGCAGCGCGGCGAGTCGCTCGGCAACGCTGGCGGCCTGGTCGGCGGGTACCCAAAGTTCGACGCGGTCGGTGGAGGCGGTCACGGCGATCAAGCCTTCATGGCGAACGGTCGCGCCGGCTTCGCCTGGCACTGCCAGGCCCAGTGCCTGAAGCGCACTGTCGCCCTGCTGCAGGCCGAAGCGCGCCCAGGCCGCGCTTTCGTCGGCCAGGGTGGCCTTGGAGAACACCGCGTACTTCTTCAGGTCGGCCAGTTGCGCCTCGAGCAGCTCGCCGGCCATGGCCAGCAGGTAGCCGTTGCCCTCGGGCAGGATACGGAAGCTCGACTGCATGCGGCCCTTGACCATGCAGCGGGCACCAAGGCCGGCATGATCGTCGCTGAGGTAATTGATGTTGCAGGTCAGCTGGCCTTGCAGGAACTTGCCGGCGTCGGAGCCGCGGACGGCGAGGATGCCCTCATGGGTGAGGGAACAGAAGAAAGCGGAATCGGCCATGGGTCATCGCGGTAGCTAGAGACTGGCGGCCATCATAGAACGCCAGTAACAAAATAGGTAGGTGACTAGACCAACGCCTTGTGCCGCTTCGTTCGCCGCGCGGTATACTGCGCGCCCACTCGAGGAGGGCCCCATGGTCGAACAAACTGAACTCAACCGGCTTTTCTGGCATAGCCGCCGTGGCATGCTGGAACTTGACGTGCTGCTGGTCCCCTTCACCCAGGAAGTCTACCCGAGCCTGAGCGAAACCGACCGCGAGCTCTACCGTCGCCTGCTGACCTGCGAAGACCAGGACATGTTCGGCTGGTTCATGGAGCGCACCGAGTCGGAAGATCCGGAGCTGCAACGCATGGTCCGCATCATCCTGGACCGTGTCCAGCCCAAGTGAAGTATTCGAGTGCCGTTGGCAGGGCTCGCGCCGGCTGCTGACGGCCTACCTGGCCAGCTTGGCGCTGGCGCTGGCGACCCTCGCGGTAATCACCTTGCCGGCCTGGCTGCGCTGCCTGCTGGCGCTCGCCTGCCTTGCCCACGCCTGCTGGGCCATCCCCCGTCGTATTCTGCTGACCCATCCCCAGGCCATCACCGGTTTGCGCCGTGATGCGCGTGGTTGGCGCCTGTACAGCCGCGCGCGCGGCTGGCAGGCGGTGCGCCTGTGCCGTGACAGTATCGCGTTGCCGGGGCTGGTGGTGTTGCGCTTCGTGCGCAAGGGCCGGTGGTGGAGCGAGGGGCAGTGCATCCCGGGGGATGCGTTGGGGCAGGAGGCGCATCGGCGCTTGCGGGTGCGGCTGAAGTTCAGCCGGCGGCGCTGGGCCGAGGTATCGGGATGAGGTGCGAGCGTGATCCTAAGCCCCTGGCGCGATCCCCCGTAGGCGCCGGCTTGCCGGCGAACACCGGCGCAGCCGGTGCCATGCACCGCGGTGTCTGCTTCGCCAGCAAGGCTGGCGCCTACGGGGCCAGGTGGGGCGTAGGAGCCGGCTTGCCGGCGAACACCGGCGCAGCCGGTGCCATGCACCGCAGTGTCTGCTTCGCCAGCAAGGCTGGCGCCTACGTGGCCGGGGTGGGCGTAGGAGCCGGCGTTGCCGGCGAACACCGGCGCAGCCGGTGCCATGCACCGCGGTGTCTGCCTCGCCAGCAAGGCTGGCTTCTACGAGACGAGGGTGGGCGTGAGGATGGTGTCCATGGCCTCGGGCAGCATTCCTGGGTAATCCAGGGTGTAGTGCAACCCTCGGCTCTCTTTGCGCTGCATCGCCGAACGGATCATCAGCTCGGCCACCTGGGCCAGGTTGCGCAACTCGATGAGGTCGCGGCTGACCTTGTAGTTGCTGTAGAACTCATCGATCTCGTCCAGCAGCAGTCGCACCCGATGCTCGGCGCGTTGCAGGCGCTTGCTGGTGCGCACGATGCCGACGTAGTCCCACATGAACCGCCGCAATTCGTCCCAGTTGTGCGCGATGATCACGTCCTCGTCCGAATCGGTGACCTGGCTTGCGTCCCAGCAGGGCAGGGCATGCGGCATCGCCACTGTTGCCAGGTGCGCTTCGATGTCGGCGGCCGCCGCGCGGCCATAGACGAAACACTCGAGCAACGAGTTGCTGGCCATGCGGTTGGCGCCATGCAGGCCGGTAAAACTGGTTTCGCCAATGGCGTACAGGCCGGGCACGTCAGTGTGGCCGCGCGCGTCGACCATCACCCCGCCGCAGGTATAGTGGGCCGCGGGCACCACCGGGATCGGCTGGCGGGTGATGTCGATGCCGAAGGTCAGGCAGCGTTCATGCACCGTGGGGAAGTGGCTCTTGATGAAATCGGCCGGTTTGTGGCTGATGTCCAGGTATACGCAGTCCACGCCCAGGCGCTTCATCTCGTGGTCGATGGCGCGGGCGACGATATCCCGCGGCGCCAGCTCTTCGCGGGGGTCGAAACGGGGCATGAAGCGCTCGCCATTGGGCAGGCGCAGCAGCGCTCCCTCGCCGCGCAGGGCCTCGGTTACCAGAAAGCTCTTGGCTTGCGGGTGGTACAGGCAGGTGGGGTGGAACTGGTTGAACTCAAGGTTGGCGACCCGACAGCCGGCGCGCCAGGCCATGGCGATGCCATCGCCGCAGGCGCCATCGGGGTTGCTGGTATAGAGGTAGACCTTGGCTGCGCCGCCGGTGGCCAGCACGGTGAAGCGCGCGCCAAAGGTGTCGACTTCGCCGCTGTTGCGGTTGAGCACATAGGCGCCCAGGCAGCGTTCGCCCGCAAGCCCCAGGCGCCGCTCGGTGATCAGGTCGACCGCCACGCGCTGTTCCAGCAACTCGATGTTCGGGCGCTGGCGGGCCTGGTCGAGCAGGGTCTTAAAAATCGCCGCGCCAGTGGCGTCGGCGGCATGGATGATGCGCCGGTGGCTATGCCCGCCCTCGCGGGTCAGGTGGAACTCGAAGCCGCCGTCGTCGACACTGTAGTGTTCGTCGCGGGTGAACGGCACGCCCTGCTCGATGAGCCACTGGATGGCCTCGCGGCTGTGCTCGACGGTGAAACGCACGGCGTCTTCATGGCACAGGCCGCCGCCGGCGTTGAGGGTGTCCTCGACATGGGATTGCACGGTATCGGTGTCGTCGAGCACCGCGGCGACGCCGCCCTGGGCCCAGAAGGTCGAACCGTTGGCCAGGTCGCCCTTGCTCAGCACGGCGACGCGCAGGTGGCCAGGAAGGTTCAGTGCCAGGCTGAGACCGGCGGCACCACTGCCGATCACCAGGACATCATGTTGGAATTGTTGGCTCATGTCGGGACACTAGTAATCTTTGGAGGGGGCACGGCACAATAGTCGAGCGCAGATGGCACTGTGAAACTATCGTGAAAGCAGACCGGGATGCCTTTATAGCAGCCCCAGGTGCCTGATTTCCAATGGCGCTTGCGCAGGTTAGGACGATCTTCGTGGAACTTTCCGATACCCTGGGAAATCCTATGAAGGCTGCCCATACCTCACAGTTTGCCGAGGCGATGCAGGGCGGCAGCTCTATCTTGGGCTGACACCTGCGTACATCAGACCAGATTATCGACGCAGCCGGCCGTGACCGCGCTGCGTCTTCCGTGCGAGCCGACCAAGGGCCGCAGGAAACTTGCTTGGAGGGGAGAACTTTTGCGCAAAGCCCGAGTCTATGGTTGCAAGCCTGAACGATGGCTGTTGCAACGCTCCTTCGAGTCCACCGAGGAGTGTTCATGCTAACCCAGGAAGAGGATCAGCAGCTTGTCGAGCGCGTGCAGCGCGGCGACAGGCGAGCGTTCGATCTGTTGGTGCTGAAGTATCAGCACAAGATTCTCGGGTTGATCGTGCGTTTTGTTCACGACACCCATGAAGCGCAGGACGTGGCGCAGGAAGCCTTCATCAAGGCATACCGGGCGCTTGGGAATTTTCGCGGTGACAGTGCGTTCTATACCTGGCTGTACCGCATCGCCATCAACACGGCGAAGAACTACCTGGTATCCCGTGGAAGACGGCCACCAGACAGCGATGTGAGCTCCGAGGATGCGGAGTTTTACGACGGCGATCATGGTCTCAAGGATCTCGAGTCCCCAGAGCGCGCGTTGTTGCGGGATGAAATCGAAGGCACTGTCCATCGCACCATCCAGCAACTGCCGGAAGACCTGCGTACAGCATTGACGCTGCGCGAGTTCGATGGACTGAGTTACGAAGACATTGCCAGTGTCATGCAATGTCCGGTGGGTACCGTGCGCTCTCGAATCTTCCGCGCTCGGGAGGCCATAGACAAAGCCCTGCAACCTTTGTTGCAGGAAACCTGAGACAGCGGCGACAGCCAAGAGAGGAACCGCCATGAGTCGTGAAGCTTTGCAGGAATCGCTGTCCGCGGTGATGGATAACGAAGCGGACGAACTTGAACTGCGTCGCGTGCTGAACGCCGTCGACGACGCCGAAACCCGTGCCACCTGGTCGCGTTACCAGGTTGCCCGTGCTGCCATGCACAAGGAACTGCTGCTGCCCAAGCTGGATATCGCCTCGGCGGTGTCTGCGGCGCTGGCCGACGAGGCCGTGCCGGCCAAGGTCAAGCAGGGCCCTTGGCGCAGCATTGGCCGCCTGGCCGTGGCCGCCTCGGTGACCGTCGCCGTGCTGGCCGGGGTGCGCTTTTACAACCAGGACGAGATCAGCGGTGCCGAACTTGCCGCCCAGCAGCCTGCCCAGCAGGGCCTGAGCATGCCGCAGGCACAGGGCCCGGCCGTTCTGGCAGGCTATAGTGAAGGCAGTGAACAACCCACCGGGCCGATGGCCAACGGTGTGCTGCAGAACCAGGCCGGCTGGGATCAGCGCCTGCCAGGCTACCTGCGCCAGCACGCCCAGGAGTCCGCGCTCAAGGGCAACGAGACCGCACTGCCCTATGCTCGCGCCGCCAGCCTGGAAAACCGCTAAGTAAGGAGGATCATGCGCGCGCTACCTCTCCTGTCGCTGCTGCTCGGCAGCAGCCTGACGGTGCAGGCACTGGCGGCCAACTCCTCGCCTGAGGCGAGCGAGTGGCTGAACAAGCTGGCACGGGCCGAACAGGCGCAGAGTTACCAGGGCGCCTTCGTCTACGAACGCAACGGCAGCTTCTCAACCCACGATATCTGGCATCGCGTCCAGGACGGCAAAGTCAGCGAGCGGCTGTTGCAGCTCGACGGCTCGGCCCAGGAAATCGTGCGGGTCGATGGCAAGGTGCAATGCGTCAGTGGCGAGCTGGCCAGCGGTGTAGGCACGCCCCCCGATTCCGCGCCGCGCGTGCTCGATCCCCTGAAACTGATGAGCTGGTACGACCTGGGCGTGGCGGGCAAGTCACGCGTCGCCGGGCGCGACGCGGTGATCGTCACGCTGACCCCGCGCGACCAGCATCGCTACGCCTTCGAATTGCACCTGGACCGCCGTTCCGGCCTGCCGCTGCGCTCGTTGATGCTCAACGACAAGGGCCAGTTGCTCGAGCGTTTCCAGATGACCCGCCTGGACACCGACACCTTGCCCAGCGACGCCGACCTCACGGCCAGCGCCGCCTGCAAGCCGGTCGAGCGAGGCGCTTCCAGTGCGGCCATGGCCGTTGCCGGCTGGCGCTCGGACTGGCTGCCGCCGGGCTTCGAACTGGTCAACAGCGCGCAGCGTCGTGATCCCTCGAGCAAGCGCACGGTCAGCAGCCTGATGTACGACGACGGCCTGGCCCGCTTCTCGGTGTTCCTCGAGCCCATCGGCAACGAGTCCGGCGTGGACACCCGTGCCCAGCTCGGCCCGACCGTTGCCGTTTCGCGACGGCTGAACACCCCCAAAGGCAAGGTGATGGTCACGGTGGTCGGGGAGATCCCGTTGGGTACCGCCGAGCGCGTCGCCCTGTCGATGCGGGCCCAGGATGCTCAGGCACGGCAATGACGGCACAGCCTTTGACAGCTCTTGTTACACAGAGCTGACATGAAATTAAAGCATTGTCATTTGCAATCCAGCCGCAAATTTTCTATAGGTCAGGCTTCTCGGAGTCTGGCCTTTCCTGCGTTTGCAGGGACCTTACTGCTAACTACGCTCGTTGTGACGGGAGCCGTATGTCAATACCACGCTTGAAAACCTACCTATCGATGTTCGCCGCCGTGCTCATGCTCGGCCAGGTGCTCAGCGCCCAGGCCGAGGAGTCCCTGCCGGACTTTACCACCCTGGTCGAGCAGGCCTCGCCGGCGGTGGTCAACATCAGTACCAAGCAAAAGTTGCCGGACCGCCGCGTCGCCGCCGGGCAGATGCCCGACCTCGAAGGCCTGCCGCCGATGTTCCGCGAGTTCTTCGAGCGCAACATGCCGCAGCAACCACGTTCGCCCCGCGGCGACCGCCAGCGTGAGGCCCAGTCGCTGGGCTCGGGCTTCATCATTTCCAGCGACGGCTACGTGCTGACCAACAACCACGTGGTCGCCGACGCCGACGAGATCATCGTCCGCCTGTCCGATCGCAGCGAGCTGCAGGCCAAGCTGGTCGGCACCGACCCACGCACCGACGTGGCCCTGCTCAAGGTCGAGGGCAAGAACCTGCCGATCGTCAAGCTGGGCGATTCGGAAAAACTCAAGGTCGGTGAGTGGGTATTGGCCATCGGTTCGCCGTTCGGCTTCGACCACTCGGTGACCAAGGGCATCGTCAGCGCCAAGGGGCGCACCCTGCCCAACGACACCTACGTGCCGTTCATCCAGACCGACGTGGCCATCAACCCGGGCAACTCCGGTGGCCCGCTGTTCAACATGAAAGGCGAGGTGGTGGGCATCAACTCGCAGATCTTCACCCGCTCCGGCGGCTTCATGGGCCTGTCGTTCGCCATCCCGATCGACGTGGCGCTGGATGTGTCCAACCAGCTGAAGAAAGACGGCAAGGTCAGCCGCGGCTGGCTGGGCGTGGTGATCCAGGAGGTCAACAAGGACCTGGCCGAGTCGTTCGGCCTGGACAAGCCGGCCGGCGCGCTGGTGGCCCAGGTGCTGGAAGACGGCCCGGCAGCCAAGGGCGGCCTGCAGGTGGGCGACGTGATCCTGAGCATGAACGGCCAGCCGATCGTCATGTCCGCCGACCTGCCGCACCTGGTGGGCAGCCTCAAGGATGGCGCCAAGGCCAAGCTTGAGATCATCCGCAACGGCAAGCGCCAGAACCTCGACATCACCGTTGGTGCCTTGCCAGAAGAGGATGCCGACATTGGCACCGGCGGCCAGGGTGGCGCCGAGCGCAGCAGCAATCGCCTGGGCGTTTCGGTCACCGACCTGACGGCCGAGCAGAAAAAGTCCCTGGAGCTCAAGGGCGGCGTGGTCATCAAGGAAGTCCAGGACGGCCCGGCAGCGTTGATCGGCCTGCGTCCGGGCGATGTCATCAGCCACCTGAACAACCAGGCGATCATCTCGGCCAAGCAGTTCACCGAAATCGCCAAGGAGCTGCCGAAGAACCGTTCGGTGTCGATGCGCGTGCTGCGTCAGGGGCGCGCCAGCTTCATCACCTTCAAACTGGCTGAATAAGCGGGTTCTGAAGTAGGAAAAGGGCAGCTTCGGCTGCCTTTTTTTCGTAAAGCAAACAATCAGCCCCTGTTCCAGGTGGGCGTCATCCATCCATCGCGTTGCCTGCTTCGCCAGCAAGGCTGGCTCCTACGCGACCGGGCAGGCTGCAAATGCTGTAGGAGCCGGCCTTGCCGGCGAACACGGGCGCAACTGATAGAGGAATCTCCCATATCCCCGCAGCTTGAGGTACAATTCCCGGCTATTTTTCGGCGGGCGTCCGGCTCGCAGCCTTTTCGAGTGTTGACCCGTGAGTGATTTGAGTCATATCCGCAATTTCTCCATCATCGCCCACATCGACCATGGCAAGTCGACGCTGGCCGACCGTTTCATCCAGATGTGCGGTGGCCTGTCGGCGCGCGAAATGGAAGCCCAGGTCCTCGACTCCATGGACCTGGAGCGCGAACGCGGCATCACCATCAAGGCCCACAGCGTCACGCTCAACTACAAGGCGCAGGACGGCAAGGTCTACCAGCTGAACTTCATCGACACCCCCGGCCACGTCGACTTCACCTACGAAGTCTCGCGTTCGCTGGCGGCCTGTGAAGGCGCGCTGCTGGTGGTCGATGCCGGTCAAGGCGTCGAGGCCCAGTCCGTGGCCAACTGCTACACCGCCATCGAGCAGGGCCTGGAAGTCATGCCGGTGCTGAACAAGATGGACCTGCCCCAGGCCGACCCGGACCGCGTCAAGGACGAGATCGAGAAGATCATCGGCATCGACGCCACCGACGCCGTGGCTTGCAGCGCCAAGAGCGGCATGGGCGTGGACGAGGTGCTCGAGCGCCTGGTGCAGACCATCCCCGCGCCAGAGGGTGATATCGACGCGCCGCTGCAGGCGCTGATCATCGACTCCTGGTTCGACAACTACCTGGGCGTGGTCTCCCTGGTGCGCGTGCGCCACGGCCGCGTCAAGAAAGGCGACAAGATCCTGGTCAAGTCCACCGGCAAGGTGCACCTGGTCGACAGCGTGGGTGTGTTCACCCCGAAACACACCCAGACCGCCGACCTGAAGGCCGGTGAAGTGGGCTTCATCATCGCCAGCATCAAGGACATTCACGGCGCGCCGGTGGGCGACACCCTGACCCTGTCCAACACCCCGGAAGTCGAAGTGCTGCCGGGCTTCAAGAAGATCCAGCCACAGGTCTATGCCGGCCTGTTCCCGGTCAGCTCCGACGACTTCGAGGACTTCCGCGACGCCCTGCAGAAGCTGACCCTGAACGACTCGTCGCTGCAATACATGCCGGAAAGCTCCGACGCCCTGGGCTTCGGCTTCCGCTGCGGCTTCCTCGGCATGCTGCACATGGAGATCATCCAGGAGCGCCTGGAGCGCGAATACGACCTGGACCTGATCACCACCGCGCCAAGCGTGATCTACGAGCTCGAGCTCAAGACCGGCGAAACCATCGTCGTCGACAACCCATCGAAGCTGCCGGACGTCTCGTCCGTCACCGACTTCCGCGAGCCGATCGTCACCGCGACCATCCTGGTGCCGCAGGAGCACCTGGGCAACGTCATCACCCTGTGCATCGAGAAACGCGGCGTGCAGCGCGACATGCAGTTCCTCGGCAGCCAGGTGCAGGTGCGCTACGACATGCCGATGAACGAGGTGGTGCTGGACTTCTTCGACCGTCTCAAGTCCACCAGCCGCGGCTACGCGTCGCTGGACTACCATTTCGACCGCTACCAGTCGGCCAACCTGGTCAAGCTGGATGTGCTGATCAACGGCGACAAGGTCGATGCCCTGGCTCTGATCGTGCACCGCGACAACGCCGCCTACAAAGGCCGTGCGTTGACCGAAAAGATGAAGGAACTGATCCCTCGGCAAATGTTCGACGTGGCGATCCAGGCAGCCATTGGCGGCCAGATCATCGCGCGGACGACCGTCAAGGCGCTCAGAAAGAACGTACTGGCCAAGTGCTACGGCGGTGACGTCAGCCGTAAGAAGAAACTGCTGGAGAAGCAGAAGGCCGGTAAGAAACGCATGAAACAGGTGGGTAACGTGGAGATTCCACAGGAAGCCTTCCTCGCCGTGCTCAGGTTGGATAGCTAGGTCCTATGTCGCTAAATTTCCCGCTGTTGCTCGTCATCGCCGTTGCCGTCTGCGGTCTGTTGGGTCTGCTCGACCTGCTGTTCCTGGCCCCGCGCCGGCGCGCGGCGATCGCCAACTACCAGGGCAGCGTCAGCCAGCCCGAACTGGCCGTGGTCGAACGCCTGAACAAGGAGCCCTTGCTGGTTGAGTACGGCAAGTCGTTCTTCCCGGTGCTGTTCATCGTGCTGGTGCTGCGCTCGTTCCTGGTGGAGCCGTTCCAGATCCCGTCGGGTTCGATGAAGCCGACGCTGGAAGTGGGCGACTTCATCCTGGTGAACAAGTTCTCCTACGGCATCCGCCTGCCGGTGATCGACAAGAAGGTCATCGAGGTCGGCGACCCGCAGCGCGGGGATGTGATGGTGTTCCGCTATCCCAGCGACCCGAACGTCAACTACATCAAGCGTGTGGTCGGCCTGCCGGGCGACGTGATCCGCTACACCAGCGACAAGCGCCTGTACGTCAACGGCCAGTCGATTGCCGAGCAGTTGGTCGGCAGCGAGCCGGGCACGCTGGGCAGCGCCGAGCTGTACAAGGAGAAACTCGGCGAGGCCGAGCACCTGATCCGCAAGGAAATGACCCGCTACCGCATGCCGCCGGACCAGCAATGGACCGTGCCGGCGGGTCACTACTTCATGATGGGTGACAACCGCGACAACTCCAACGACAGCCGTTTCTGGGACGATCCGAACATTCCCAAGGAACTGCACGGCATGGTTCCGGACCGCAACATCGTCGGCAAGGCTTTCGCGGTCTGGATGAGCTGGCCGGAGCCGAAACTCAGCCACTTCCCGAACCTGTCGCGGGTCGGGCTGATCCATTGAGTAACGACGGCGCTGTCCACGGACGGCGCCGCTTGCATTTATGACATAGGCTGTGTTCTCAGGGAGCGAGGGCTTTCGCCGTTGCCGGCGCAGGACCACAGTCAAACCGTCTTTCAGGATGTTGATTTGAACAACGCGTTGAACATTGCCGGGGTGGCCCCATGAGTGCTTCCCTTGACCGCCTGGAGCGCAAGCTCGGCTACACCTTCAAGAACCAGGACCAGATGCTGCTGGCCCTGACCCATCGCAGCTATGCCGGGCGCAATAACGAGCGCCTGGAATTCCTCGGCGATGCCATCCTCAATTTCGTGGTCGGCGAGGCGCTGTTCGAGCGCTTTCCACAGGCCCGCGAAGGCCAGCTGTCGCGCCTGCGCGCACGCCTGGTCAAGGGTGAGACCCTGGCCCGCCTGGCCCGTGGCTTCGACCTGGGCGAGTACCTGCGCCTGGGGTCGGGCGAGCTCAAGAGCGGTGGTTTCCGTCGCGAGTCGATCCTTGCCGACGCCCTCGAGGCGCTGATCGGTGCGATCTACCAGGACGCCGACATGCAGACCGCCCGCGAGCGCATCCTGGCCTGGCTGACCGACGAGTTCGACGGCCTCACGCTCGTCGACACCAACAAGGACCCCAAGACCCGCCTGCAGGAGTTCCTGCAGTCGCGTGCCTGCGACCTGCCGCGCTACGAAGTGGTGGATATCCAGGGCGAACCGCACTGCCGGACCTTCTTCGTCGAATGCGAAGTGGTGCTGCTGAACAAGAAAAGCCGTGGGCAGGGCGTCAGCCGGCGTATCGCCGAGCAGGTCGCCGCTGCCGCCGCATTGATCGCCCTGGGCGTGGAGAATGGCAATGACTGAGAACACTTCGACCCGCTGCGGCTATGTCGCCATCGTCGGTCGCCCCAACGTGGGCAAGTCCACGCTGCTCAACCACATCCTCGGGCAGAAGCTGGCGATCACCTCGCGCAAGCCGCAGACCACCCGCCACAACATGCTCGGCATCAAGACCGAAGGTGACGTGCAGGCGATCTACGTCGACACCCCCGGCATGCACAAGGCCAACGACAAGGCCCTGAACCGCTACATGAACCGCAATGCCTCGGCGGCCCTGAAGGACGTCGACGTGGTCATTTTCGTGGTCGACCGTACCAAGTGGACCGACGAGGACCAGCTTGTGCTGGAGCGTGTGCAGTACGTGACCGGCCCGCTGATCATCGCGGTCAACAAGACCGACCGCATGGAAGAGAAGGCCGAGCTGATCCCGCACTTGCAATGGCTGCAGGAGCAACTGCCGAACGCCGAAGTGATGCCGATTTCCGCGCAGCAGGGGCACAACCTCGAAGCGCTGGAAGCCCAGATCGCCAAGCACCTGCCGGAAAACGAGCACTTCTTCCCCGAAGACCAGATCACCGACCGTAGCAGCCGTTTCCTCGCCGCCGAGCTGGTACGCGAGAAAATCATGCGCCAGCTCGGTGCCGAGCTGCCGTACCAGATCACCGTGGAGATCGAGGAATTCAAGCAGCAGGGCCATGTGCTGCACATCCATGCGCTGATCCTGGTCGAGCGTGACGGGCAGAAGAAAATCATCATTGGCGACAAGGGCGAGCGTATCAAGCGCATCGGTTCCGAGGCGCGCAAGGACATGGAAGTGCTGTTCGACTCCAAGGTCATGCTCAACCTGTGGGTGAAGGTCAAGGGCGGCTGGTCCGACGACGAACGCGCCCTGCGCTCGCTGGGTTACGGCGACCTGTAAGCCTGTCCCGAGCGAATCTGCTCTCCCTGTAGGAGCGGCCTTGTGTCGCGAAAAGGGCCGCGCAGCGGCCGCAAAATTTCAGCGTCGATACGCAGATTGCTGGGGCTGCCTTGCAGCCCTTTCGCGACACAAGGCCGCTCCTACAGGGCTGCGACGCTTTCGGTCTGAGTGATACCCATGGACCAGCCCACCCCCCAACCTGCCTACGTGCTGCACAGCCGCGCCTACAAGGAAACCAGCGCGCTGGTGGACTTCCTCACCCCTCAGGGGCGAGTGCGAGCGGTGCTGCGCCGGGCGCGGGGCAAGGGTGGCAGCTTGGTGCGCCCGTTCGTGCCGCTGGACGTCGAACTGCGCGGGCGGGGCGAGCTGAAGAACGTCGGTCGCCTGGACAGCAGCGGTATCGCTGCCTGGCTGCACGGCGACGCGCTGTTCAGCGGCCTCTACCTCAACGAACTGCTGATGCGCCTGCTGCCCGCCGAGGCGCCGCATCCGGCGCTGTTCGAGCACTACACCCTGACCCTGCAGGCCCTGGCCGCCGGTCGGCCGCTGGAGCCGCTGCTGCGCTCGTTCGAATGGCGCCTGCTGGACGAGCTGGGCTATGCCTTCGCCCTGGATCACGACGCCAACGGCCTGCCGGTGGTCGGCGATGGCCTGTACCGCTTGCAGGTGGACGCAGGCCTTGAGCGCGTCGAGCTGTTCCAGCCCGGCCTGTTCAAGGGGGCCGAGCTGCTGGCCCTGGCCCAGGCCGAGTGGGAGGCTCCGGGCGCGTTGCTTGCCGCCAAGCGCCTGATGCGCCAGGCCCTGGCGGTGCACCTGGGGCCCAAGCCGCTGGTCAGCCGGGAACTGTTTCGCAAGCGCTGATCAGCACGTATGCTGTCGACCTCAACCCTCAGGAGTGCCCCTTCGTGACTCACAGCAACCGCATGCTTCTCGGCGTCAACATCGACCACGTGGCGACCCTGCGCCAGGCCCGGGGCACCCGCTATCCGGACCCGGTCAAGGCCGCCCTGGACGCCGAGGAGGCGGGTGCCGATGGCATCACCGTGCACCTGCGCGAAGACCGCCGGCATATTCAGGAGCGCGACGTGCTGTTGCTCAAGGACGTGCTGCAGACCCGCATGAACTTCGAGATGGGCGTCACCGAAGAAATGATGGCGTTCGCCGAGAAGATCCGTCCGGCGCACATTTGCCTGGTGCCGGAAACCCGCCAGGAATTGACCACCGAAGGCGGCCTGGACGTTGCCGGCCAAGAAGCACGCATCAAGGCCGCGGTGGAGCGCCTGGCGCGCACCGGCGCCGAGGTGTCGCTGTTCATCGACGCCGACGAACGGCAGATCGAGGCCTCGCGCCGTGTCGGCGCCCCCGCCATCGAGTTGCACACTGGCCGCTACGCCGATGCCCAAAGCCCGAGCGAAGTGGCCGACGAGTTGCAGCGCATCAAGGATGGCGTGGCCTTCGGCGTCGGCCAAGGGCTGATCGTCAATGCCGGCCATGGCCTGCACTACCACAACGTCGAGGCGGTGGCGGCAATCCAGGGCATCAACGAGCTGAACATCGGCCATGCGCTGGTGGCCCATGCGCTGTTCGTCGGCTTCAAGGCCGCGGTGGCCGAGATGAAAGCGCTGATCGTCGCGGCCTCGCGCTAAGCCAGTCGGGGGGCAAGCCCGCAGCCACAAGCACTGGTTTGCGCCTTGTGGGAGCGGGCTTGCCCCGCCATGCAGTCACTCGGCCTTGAAGACCAGGGTAAACCGCGTTGGCCCAGCGGCCTGGCTGCTCACCTCGACGCGCCCACCATGCAACTGCATGATCGATTTCACGATCGCCAAACCCAGCCCGGTGCCGCCCTCCAGCCTTGAACGCCCGGCGCCTGCTCGGTAGAAGCGCTCGAACAGGTGCGGCAGGTGCGCCTCGCCGATACCTGTGCCCTGGTTCTCTACCCATACGGCCATCTCGTTGCCTTGTCGCTCGATGCCAACGGCCACCGGCTTGCCCTGCGGGCCATGGCGTATCGCATTGCTCAGCAGGTTGGACAGGGCGCGCTGGAACATCAGCTTGTCGGCCAGCGCCGTGCCCCAGCCTTGCAGGTGCAGGGAAATCCCCTTGAGTTCGGCGCTGCAGGCGAACAGCTCGCTGACCCGGGCCACCTCGTCTGCCAGCGCCACCGGTACCAGCGCCACCTGGGTTTGCGGCTGGCTGACCTGGGCGAGGAACAGCATGTCGTTGATGATGCGGCTGAGCCGGGTCAGTTCCTCGACGCTGTCTTCCAGCGCCTCGCGGTACTTGTCGCCATCGCGCTCGCGGGCCAGGGTGACCTGGGCCTTGCCCATCAGGTTGCCGATCGGCGTGCGCAGTTCATGGGCCAGGTCATCGGAAAACTGCGTCAGCTGGCGCACGCCCTGGTCGAGGCGATCGAGCATCACGTTGATGGCCCGGGCCAGCTCGGCCAGCTCCGCCGGCAGGCCGCTGTCGGGCAGGCGGTGGGCGAGGTCGTGGGCCGAGACCTGTCCGGCGATCCGGCGAAAGTGGCGCAGTGGTCGCAGGCCGCGTTGCACCAGCTTCCAGGCGGCGATGCCGATCAGCAGCAGCAGCAGCGGCAGGGCCAGCAGGGTCGAGTGCAGGTAGGCTTGCAGCAGGCTGTTGTCGTCGCGGCGGTTGAGCGACATCAGCACCCTGACCGGGGTGTCGTCGCGCAGGCGCATCAGGCGGCTGGCGGTGAGGATCTGGTTGTCGTCGCCGTCGCGCCAGGCGTGAAAAGTCAGCCGGTTGTCGGCATCCAGGGCCAGCAGGTGCTGCGACTGCAACGCCGGGCCCAGGCTGAGCAGGGCCGGGTGGCGGCCGTTGACCGCCAGCACGCTGAGGCTGAGGTTGTCATGGCCCATGACCAGGTCGAGCAGCGGGTGGGCGCGGGCGCCGAGGTCGTCGCTGCGCAGGTCGACCCGCAGGTTGTGCTCGACCTGCTGCATCTTGCGCGCCAGGTCCTTGCGCGCGCGGCTGTCCAGTTCGTGGTCGAGGGCGAACACCGCCAGGGTGGCGAGCAGCAGCACCAGCGCCGCGCCCATCAGGGTGACGGTCAGGCCCAGGCGCAGCGACAGGCTCGAGCGCTTCACGCGCGGGCCTCGAGCACATAGCCGACGCCGCGCAGGGTGTGGATCAGCTTGTCCTCGAACGGGTCGTCGATCTTCGCCCGCAGGCGGCGGATCGACACTTCCACCACGTTGGTGTCGCAGTCGAAGTTCATGTCCCACACCAGCGAGATGATCTGCGTGCGTGACAGCACCTCGCCGCTCTGGCGCATCAGCAGGTGCAGCAGGGCGAACTCCTTGGCGGTCAGATCGATGCGCTGGCCGCCGCGCCAGGCGCGGTGACGGCCGGGATCGAGCTCCAGGTCGGCGACCTTCAGCGTGCTCGGTTGCAGGTGCTGGTCGTTGCGCCGCAGCAGGCTGCGGATGCGTGCCAGCAGCTCGGGGAACTCGAACGGCTTGAGCAGGTAGTCGTCGGCGCCCAGGTCCAGGCCCTTGACCCGGTCGGCCAGGCGGCCGTGGGCGGTGAGCATCATGATCCGCGTGGAGGACTCGGCGCGCAGGCGCTGCAACACCCCCCAGCCGTCCAGCTCGGGCAGGTTGACGTCGAGGATCACCAGGTCATAGGCCTGCTGGCGGGCCAGGTGCAGGCCGTCGGTGCCGGTGTGGGCGCAGTCGACCACATAGCCGTTCTCGCGCAGGCCTTGCTGCAGGTAGTCGGCGGTGCGGGGTTCGTCCTCGATAATCAGTAGGCGCATGCTCGGGCTCGGTTCGATGAAAGGGGGCAATTCTCGACCCTGTAGTGACATCAGGGTCAACTGGCGAGGATGTTACTGGATGCGAATGGGCAAGCGGCGGGGATTGCGTATTTGTAATGTGGGGGTCATCTGGGTGACAGGGCCCGCCGCGTTTGCCAGCAAGGCTGGCTCCTACAGTGTTGCCGCCGATCCTGTAGGAGCCAGCCTTGCTGGCGAATGCGCCTGACCTTGCAGCACTGTAATGTCTGGCTCACCTTGCTGTTAGCTGCGCCTTGGCATGCTGGCCCTGTCGAAACGGTTTTCACGAGGCAAGCACGATGAACCTGACCAAGTACCTGCTGCTGGCGATCCTCGCCCTGGGCAGCACCAGCGTTTTCGCCGAGGGTGGCGCGGAGCGTTCGAAGCAATTCTGGCAAGCATTCCGCGATGACCAGGCGCGCCTGTACGGTGACAAGCAGCAGGCGCTGGCCGAGCGCGAACGCAAGGCCGAGGAGAAGGCCCGCGAGCTGGCCAAGGATTGAGTCGTACACCCCTGCGCCGCGACAGCTCCACGGCGCAGGGGGCTTGCGGCGCCCTTTGGGGCGCCTTTTTTATTTGCGCGCCAGCAAGGTGGCGCGGCGCGGTGCCGGCAGGCCTTCGAGGGTCTTGCCGTGGTCGGCCGGGTCGAGGAAGTCGCCGAGGGACTGGTAGCGCATCCACTCGGTGCTGCGCTGTTCCTCGACGCTGGTGACGCTGACGTCGACGCAGCGCACATCGCTGAAGCCGGCGCGGCGCAGCCAGCGCTCCAGCGCCGGCACCGACGGCAGGAACCACACGTTGCGCATCTGCGCGTAGCGGTCCTCGGGCACCAGTACCTGGTTTTCGTCACCTTCGATCACCAGGGTTTCCAGTACCAGCTCGCCGCCCTTGACCAGGCAGTCCTTGAGTGCCAACAGGTGCTCGATGGGCGAGCGACGGTGGTAGAACACGCCCATGGAGAACACGGTGTCGAAGCCTTCGAGGTTGGCCGGCAGCTCTTCCAGGGCGAACGGCAGGTGCCAGGCCGGGAGCTCAGGCAGGTACTGCTGCACCGCCTGGAACTGGCAGAAGAACAGCCAGTTGGGGTCGACGCCGATGACCATGTCGGCGCCGGCACCGAGCATGCGCCACTGGTAGTAGCCATTGCCGCAGCCAACGTCGAGCACGCGCTTGCCCTTGAGGTCCAGGTGCGGGGCGACCCGCGACCATTTCCAGTCCGAGCGCCATTCGGTGTCGACATGCACGCCGAACAGCTCGAACGGGCCCTTGCGCCAGGGCGACAGGCCCATCAGTGCCTGGCGCATCTGTGCCCGGGTGGCATCGTCGCAGGGGCAATCCAGGCGCAGCCCGTCGACCAGGTCGATTTCGCTGGGCGTCAGGCGTGGCAGTGCCTCGAGGGCGCCGCGCCAGCGATCGAGGTCGCCGTGGCCCTTTTCCAGCTTGGTTGCGAGTTGCGCCTGCAGGCCCTGGGACCAGGTGGCAAGGGGCGTGCCCGCCAGGCGGCGGACGAGGGGGGACAGATCGATCATGGCAGGGCTATCAGCGAGGCGAAGTTGAGGCATTGGAACCAGGGCACCACCTTGGAGAACCCGGCGGCGCGCAGGCGCTGCTGATGGGTTTCCAGGGTGTCGGGCTTCATCACGTGCTCGATGGCGCTGCGTTTCTGGGCAATTTCCAGTTCGCTGTAGCCATTGGCCCGCTTGAAGTCCAGGTGCAGGTCGTTGAGCAGTTGCTGTTGCTGGTCGTCGGCGAAACGCAGTTTCTCCGAGAGGATCAGCGCGCCGCCGGGCAGCAGGGCCTGGCGGATGCGCCCGAGCAGCTCGAGACGCTGTTCGGGGGCGATGAACTGCAGGGTGAAGTTCATCGCCACCACCGAGGCCGGCTCGAAGGGCAGGCTGAGAATGTCGGCCTCGACCACCTGCACCGCCAGCAGCTCCTGGAACATCGAGTCCTGGGCGGTGAGGTACTGGCGGCAGCGTTCGACCATGGCCGCAGAGTTGTCCACCGCGATCACCCGGCAACCCTCGGCGCGCACGTGCCGGCGCAGGGCCTGGCTCACCGCGCCCAGCGAGGCGCCGAGGTCGTACAGCGCCGAGTGCGGCTGGGCGAAGCGCGCGGCCAGCACGCCGAGGTTCTCGACGATGGTCGGGTAACCGGGCACCGAGCGCTTGATCATGTCCGGGAACACCTGCACCACGTCTTCGTTGAAGACGAAGTCAGGCACCTGCTCCAGGGGTTGGGCGAATAGGCGGTCGGGTTGTTTGCTCACGGTGGGTCCAGGCGGCTGGCAATCTACAGGGGCGGCATTCTAGCCAAACCGCGGCGCGCTTGCATGACTGGCTGACCGGCGCCGTCCGTTCACTGCACCCGGATGGCGCAATCGAAGGTTTGCACCGGGCGCACTTCCGGGGCCCAGGGTTGCTGGTAGACCAGGATCAGGTGGCCCTCGCCTGCGGCCTTGGCCTGGAAGCGCCAGGTGGACAGCCCGCCGCTGCCGACGAGGCCGGCTTGCTCTGGGGAGTTGTACACCTCGGGGCCGAGGCTGCGCAGGATCTCCGAGGCGGGGTTGTGCACCAGCCAGCGATAGCCGGTGGTGGGGTTGCTGGGCAGGGTGAGGGTCATGCTCTGGCCGACGACCAGGCGCTTGGGGCACTCGCTTTCGCCGTCCAGTTCGACTGTACGTTGTGGCTGCTGGGCGCAGGCGGCGAGCAAGGCAAGGGCGGCGGGAACGAGTAGGCGAGGTAGGGACATGATGGCTCCTGAAGCTGGAATGGCCTGAGGATAACCGAAGCCGGTGAAAAGTTGTGATGGCAGTGTTGGCGCCCTATTGCCACGCGCGATCCCTGTAGGAGCGGCCTTGTGTCGCGAAAGGGCCGCAAAGCGGCCCCAGCTATCTCCAAGTGAGCCAGAGATCCTTGGGGCGCTTCGCACCCCTTTCGCGACACAAGGCCGCTCCTACAGGGAGAGGTGCAAACCCTCGGGCGCATCCGGCAGGGGGATCAGAACAGCACCTTCGCCACGTCGGCGAAGCGCTTGGCGAAGTGCACGGTCAGCCCTTCCTTCAGGTAATCCGGCAGCTCGGCGAAATCACCGCGGTTGGCCTCGGGCAGGATCAGCTCGAAGATCTTCTGGCGCCGCGCGGCGATCACTTTCTCGCGTACTCCGCCAATCGGCAGCACCTGGCCGGTCAGGGTCAGCTCGCCGGTCATGGCCACGCCCTTCTTCGGCGCTTGATCGCGGGCCAGGGACAGCAGGGCGCTGGCCATGGTCACCCCGGCGCTGGGGCCGTCCTTGGGCGTGGCGCCTTCGGGTACGTGCAGGTGAATGAAGGCCTCGTTGAAGTAGCCCGGCGTACCGCCGAACTGCTTGAGGTTCGAGCTGATGTAGCTGTAGGCGATTTCTGCCGATTCTTTCATCACATCCCCCAACTGCCCGGTGAGCTTGAGGCCTCGGTTCAGGCTGTGGATGTGCGTGGCCTCGATCGGTAGGGTCGCGCCACCCATGCTGGTCCAGGCCAGGCCAGTGATCACGCCCTTGCCGGCCAGCACCTGCTCGCTGCGGAACACCGGCATGCCCAGGGCCGGCTCGAGGTCCTTGGCGGCGATCTTGAGCTTGGCGTCGGGATCCTCCAGCAGCTTGACCACCGACTTGCGTACCAGCTTGCCCAGCTGTTTCTCCAGCTGGCGCACCCCGGCTTCGCGGGCGTAACCCTCGATCACCGCGCGCAGGGCGGCGTCGTTGATGCTCAGGCTGGTCTTGGCCACGCCGGCCTTGTCCAGTTGCTTGGGCCACAGGTGGCGCTTGGCGATGGCCAGCTTCTCTTCGGTGATATAGCCGGACAGGCGAATCACTTCCATGCGGTCGAGCAACGGGCCCGGGATCGAGTCGAGGGTGTTGGCGGTACAGACGAACAAGACCTTGGACAGGTCCAGGCGCAGGTCCAGGTAGTGGTCGAGGAAGTCGACGTTCTGCTCGGGGTCGAGGGTTTCCAGCAGTGCCGAGGCCGGGTCGCCCTGGTAGCTCTGGCCCATCTTGTCGATCTCGTCGAGCATGATCACCGGGTTCATCACCTCGACCTCTTTCAGCGCCTGCACCAGCTTGCCCGGCTGGGCGCCGATGTAGGTGCGGCGGTGGCCCTTGATCTCGGCCTCGTCGCGCATGCCGCCGACACTGAAACGGTAGAACGGCCGGCCAAGGGATTCGGCGATGGACTTGCCGATGCTGGTCTTGCCCACCCCAGGCGGGCCCACCAGCAGCACGATGGAACCGCTGATCTCGCCCTTCCAGGCGCCGACGGCGAGGAACTCGAGGATGCGCTCCTTGATGTCGTCGAGCCCGGCGTGGTGGCGGTCGAGCACCTTGCGCGCGTGCTTGAGATCGAGCTTGTCCTTGCCGTACACGCCCCAGGGCAGGGCGGTGGCCCATTCGAGGTAGTTGCGGGTGACGGCGTACTCCGGCGAGCCGGTCTCGAGGATGGCCAGCTTGCCCATTTCTTCGTCGATGCGCTTTTGCGCCTGGTCGGGCAGGGTCTTGCCTTGCAGGCGCTGCTCGAACTGCTCCAGGTCGGCGCTGCGGTCGTCCTTGGTCAGGCCGAGTTCCTGCTGGATGACCTTGAGCTGTTCCTTGAGGAAGAACTCACGCTGATGTTCGCCGATCTGCCGGTTTACCTCCGCGGAAATCTCGTTCTGCAGGCGCGCGACCTCGACCTCCTTGCGCAACATCGGCAGCACCTTCTCCATGCGCTTGAGCATGGGCACGCAGTCGAGCACTTCCTGCAACTGGTTGCCGGTGGCCGAGGTCAGGGCGGCGGCGAAGTCGGTGAGCGGCGATGGGTCGTTGGGGCTGAAGCGGTTGAGGTAGTTCTTCAACTCTTCGCTGTACAGCGGGTTGAGCGGCAGCAGCTCCTTGATCGCGTTGATCAGGGCCATGCCGTAGGCCTTCACCTCGTCGGTGGGGTCGGCGGGCTGGCGCGGGTATTCGACTTCGACCAGGTAGGGCGGGCGGTGGTGCTTGAGCCAGGTGCGGATACGCACCCGGGTCAGGCCCTGGGCGACGAACTGCAGCTTGCCGCCTTCGCGGCTGGCGTGGTGCACCTTCACCAGGGTGCCGTATTCGGGCAGGGCCTGGGTGTCGAAGTGGCGGTGGTCTTCGGCCGGGGTGTCCATGAAGAACAGCGCCAGCGAATGGTGCGGGGTCTTGGCGACCAGGTCGAGGGTTTCGGCCCAGGGTTCTTCGTTGACGATCACCGGCAGTACCTGCGCGGGGAAGAACGGGCGGTTGTGGATCGGGATCACGTAGACCTTGTCCGGCAGTTGCTGGCCGGGCAGGGCGAGGTGGTGGCCGGGTTCGGCCGCGGGATCGAGGTGATCGACTGCGCTGTGTTCGTCGGGGTGTTCCGGGAAATCCTGCTGGTCGCTCATGGGGCACCTGCGTGAATGGCTATGGTGCTTAGATGGGGCGGGGCGGGGCAGGTTTCAATGGTGTGGGAGCGGCCTTGCGTCGCGAAAGGGCTGCAACGCAGCCCCGGAACTCCAGCAACACTGCACAGATCGCCGGGCCGCTTCGCGGCCCTTTCGCGACGCAAGGCCGCTCCCACAGGGCTGTACCTGTGGGGGCAGCGTTTACTCAGCTAATTTGTAAGCGATGATGTAGTCGCCCATCTTGGTGCCGAGCGAGCCATGGCCGCCGGCGGTCACCAGCACGTACTGCTTGCCGTCCTTGCCGCTGTAGCTCATCGGCGTGGCCTGGCCGCCAGCCGGCAGGCGGGCTTTCCACAGCTCCTTGCCGTTGCCGGTGTCATAGGCGCGCAGGTACTGGTCCAGGGTGCCGCTGAGGAAGCCCACGCCACCGGCGGTGACCATCGAGCCGCCCATGCTCGGCACGCCCACCGGCATGCCGATCGGCACCGGGGTGCTGTCGCGGGTGGTGCCGTTCTTGTGCTTCCACACCACCTTGTTGGTGAACAGGTCGATGGCCGCCACATAACCCCAGGCCGGGGCCTGGCAGGGGATGCCCAGCGGCGACATGAACGGGTGCATGGTCACCGCGTACGGCGCGCCGGTGTTCGGCTGCACGCCGCTGGTCTCGCTTTCGCGCTTGCTGCCTTCGGCCACCTGCTCGCGGGGGATCATCTTCGACACGAAGGCCATGTAGTTCGGCGAGGTGAACAGCAGCTGGCGCACCGGGTCGACCGACACGCTGCCCCAGTTGAACACGCCGACGTTGCCCGGGTAGACCAGGCTGCCCTGTTCGGACGGCGGGGTGTACTGGCCTTCGTAGCGCAGGCTGCGGAACTGGATGCGGCAGAGCATCTGGTCGAACGGCGTGGCGCCCCACATGGCCTGTTCGGTCAGTTCGGGGCCGAGCAGGTTGAGGTCGGAACGCGCCTGGGTCGGCGCGGTGTGGTCACCCTTGACGGCGCCCTGCGGCACCGGGATCTCGCGGATCGGCACGATCGGCGTGCCGTCGCGGCGGTCGAGCACGTACAGGCTGCCCTGCTTGGTTGGCACGATGACCGCCGGCTTGACGCCGTCGTCGGTCTTCAGGTGAACCAGGGTTGGCTGGCTGCCGACGTCCATGTCCCACAGGTCGTGGTGGGTGAACTGGTAGTTCCAGCGCGCCTTGCCGCTGGCCAGGTCCAGGGCGACGATGCCGGCGCTGTACTTCTCGGCGCCTGGGGTGCGGTCGGCGCCCCACTGGTCGGGGGTCTGGTTGCCCAGCGGCAGGTAGATCATGCCGAGGTCTTCGTCGACGCTGGCGATCGACCACATGTTGGCCGAGTTGCGGCTGTACTGCTTGCCGTCGGCCAGGGGCTTGGTGTCGTCCGGGTTGTTGCTGTCCCAGTTCCACACCAGGTGGCCGTCGTGCACGTCGTAGGCGCGGATCACCCCCGACGGCTCGTTGGTCGATTCGTTGTCGGTGACGTGGCCGCCGATGATCACCAGGTCACGGGTGATGGCTGCCGGCGAGGTGGAATAGTAGCCACCGGCGGTGAACGGGCCGATGCCGCGGGTCAGGTCGATCACGCCCTGGTTGGCGAAACCTTCGCAGACCTTGCCGGTGTCGGCGTTGATGGCGATCAGGCGGGCGTCGGCGGTGGGCAGGTAGAGCCGGCGCGGGCAGGCCTGGGCCACGGCGAGGCCGGCATCGGTGATCTTCGGCGCGGGGCGGCCGTCGCGGCTGACGTAGTTGTTCTCGTCATAGTACGAGACGCCGCGGCAGGTCATGTGGGCGAAGCCCTTGAAGGTGCCCACCGGGCTCTTGACCTGCGGGTCGAAGCGCCAGATCTCGGCGCCGGTGTCCGGGTCCAGGGCCAGTACCTTGCTGTGGGCGGTGCAGGCGTAGAGCATGCCGTTGACCTTCAGCGGGGTGTTCTGGTTGGTCAGCTCCACCGGGTCGTTTTCGGTCGGCAGGTCACCGGTGCGGATGCGCCAGGCTTCTTCCAGGCGGTAGGCGTTCTGCGGGGTGATCTGGCGCAGCGGCGAGTAGCGGTCGCCATGCTCGGTGCGCCCGTAGGCCTGCCATTCGCCGTCGGGCATCGACGGTGCGGCGCTGGCCATCTCGCTGCTGTCGCGGCCCAGCTCGCCGAACACTTCACCGGGGTGGGTGAACTGGCTGCCCAGGGCGCTGGCGCCAGAGGCGACCACGGCGACGCTGAGCAGCGCGGTGTTGAGCTTCGTGGCCGGGCCTACCAGCGGGCGACGCGCCCACGGCAGCAACAGGACCACGCCGATGGCGAACCAGATGGCCAGGCGTGGCACCAGTTGCCACCAATCCAGGCCGACTTCCAGCAGCGCCCAGACCGTGCTGCCCAGCAGCACCAGGCCGTACAGGCCCAGGGCGATGCGGCGCATGGCCAGCAGCAGGACGCCGGACAGGGCGAAGCCGATACCGGCGATCAGGTAGTAAAGCGAACCACCCAGCTGGCTCAGCTTGATGCCGCCGGCCAGCAGGGCCAGGCCCATCAGCAACAGCAGCACGCCCATCAGGCGCGGTAGCCAGCGGGTTCCATTCTCGGCACCGTCAGTGCTCATCGTCTGTTCTCCGTAGTGTGAAAGGGTCGGGTTAGAAACTGCTCTGGATTTTCAGGCCACCGATCAACGCGTCGTCGACCTGCGACACCCCGCCCGGATGGCGGATGTACTGCAGGTTCGGGCGTACGGTGAGCCAGTCGGCCAGGTGGATGCCGTAGTAGAGTTCGGCGCTGTATTCGGTGTCCTGCACCGGCAGGAAGCCGGGGTTGTCGTAGTCGTCCAGCTGGGCGGCCTGATTGTGCAGGCGGGCGTTCTTGCGGTAGCCGGGGTTGACGTGCACGCGAGCCAGGGCGAAACCGATGTCGTCCTTGGCGCGGGCATCGAAGGGCCCCTTGTAAACCAAACCGGCCTGAACATAGTTGTCGATGGCATTGGTCTTCTTGTCGTGCACCGTGGCATTGGCGAACAGGCTCAGGCCGCGCGACTGGTCGGACGCCTGCGCAGTCACCTGCTGCTGGGCGCCGAGCCACAAACCGTGCTTGCTGGAGCTGCTGCGGTAGGCGGCGCCACTGATGGCGGCCGGCTGGCCGTTGCTGTCCTTGAGAACATCCTGTGCCTTGGCATTACTGTAGTAGTAGCCGGCGCGATATTCCCCTTTCAGGTCGTTGATCCTTGGGCTCCACACCAGTTCCACCGGCATTACCGCGCCCTGGGTGCCGCTGCCGCTGAGCTTGAAACCGTTGCCGCTCTCCAGGTTGGAGGGGTTCTGCTCGAACACGCCGACCTGGGCGTAGAGCTGGTCGCTCAGGTTGTAGCGCACGCGCAGGGCCCACTGGCTGACTGGCCAGTTGTACCAGATGCCGCCGACCCAGTTGCCCACCTGCGAGCCGCAGAACGCCAGGTTCTGGAAGTCGCAGGGGAAGCTGTTGAAGTCCTCGCCCTCGCCGAAGCGGCCGAATTTCACGTCCAGGGCGCCGTCGAAGTACTTCTGCTTGATCCACATCTGGGTGATCCGCCAGGTTTCGCCGCGGCCCCAGACCTCCTGGGCCGAGGTGAAGCCGCCGACCCGTGGGTCGTTGATGCGGTCGTTGCTGATGTTGTCGCCGTGGCGCTCGGTGAGGGTCAGCTGGAACTCGCTGTCATGCCAGCCGAGGAGCTTTTGCAGGTCCATGTTCACGCCGAAGGTGAACTGGTCGCTGTAGCGCGCGGCGCGATCGTGGCTGTAGCCGCCATGCAGGTTGCTGCCCATCTCGCCGGTGTAGCCGAGGGTGAAGTCGTAGCCTTTTTCCAGCAGATCGCTGCGAGTACCCCCCCAGTCACCGAGCATCCACGGTGAGTCCTTGGCGAACATCTGGTGGGCGCTGGTGGTGGGGGACAGGCCGCCGATCAGGGTGGCGAGGGCGAAGCCGGCATAACGGGTAGTGGGCAGTTGCAACATGAGATAGCGCTATCTTTTGATTGTTGAGTAAACGGCAAGCGCAACGAAGCCTGGGTCTTCGAAGGGAAATGGCTGCTTGGGATGGAAAGTGAAGCGATTCAGCTTGCGGCGGGGAGGATATAGCGGAAGTTGTAAGAAAAAAAGACAAAATGTCGCAGCGGATTGTTGCTGGTGGGGTAACAGTGGCGGTTATCGACGGAAGGTTTTTAGGGGGGGGGCGTGATCGAGCGCCGCCCGCGCGGCGCTCGGTCTGATAGGCGCTCCACGACCAACGGCAGGCACCCAACTCCCTACTTTCGGCCAATCAGAAGCTGGTACGCAGCCCCACCTGCACACTGCGCCCTGGCGCCGGCGCGATATCGCGCAGGATCGAGCTGGCATAGCGCACGGTCTGGTCGGTGAGGTTCTCGCCGCGCACGAACGCCAGCCACTCACTGTGGCCGATGTCGAAGCGGTAGCCGACGCTCGCCCCCAGGGTGGTGTAGCCCTCGGTGCTGGTCTCGTTGGCCGGCTTGCGGTGCTGCCCGGCGGCATGCTGCACGTCGACCCGCGCCTGCCAGCGGTCCAGCGTCCACACCAGGCCGCTGTTCAGGCGCAGCGGGGCGATGCGCGGCAGCGGCTCGCCGCTGTCGAGGTTCTTGGCCCGGGTGTAGTCGCCGGACAGCTCCAGGGCAAAGCTGCCATAGCGGTTCTCCAGCAACTGCCAGCGATCCTGCGCCTCGATGCCATAGAAGCGTGCGCGCACGCCCTGGTAGGCGTACTCGGGGATATCGCCGTGGTCGTGATCATGGTCATGGTCGTGATCGTGATCATCGTGGTCGTGATCGTGGCCTTCGCGCAGGTTGCCGGTGCCGATCAGGCCGATGTAGTTGCGAAAGTGGCTGTAGAACACGCCGACACTGCCTTTGTGCGTGCCATTGTCGAAGCGCAGGGCCAGGTCGGTGGAAATGGCTTTTTCCTTGTTCAGTTTCGGGTCGCCGATCTCGTAGGCGCCGGTGGCCACGTGGGCGCCGTTGGCGTACAGCTCGTAGAAGGTCGGGGCGCGCTCGGTGTAGCCGAGGTTGGCGGCCAGCGACCAGACCGGGTCGAGCTGGTACACCGCACCCGATGACAGGCTGAAGGCGTTGAAGCTGCTGGCACTGTCGGCGCCGACGAAGGTGGCGTTGCCCTTGGCGTCGGGGTCGACGCGGGTGTGCTCCAGGCGTGCGCCCAGGCTCAGGTTCAGGCGCTCGGTGGCTTGCCATTGCTCGAGCAGGAACAGCGCCAGGCTGTCGGTGTCGGTGTGCGGGACGAAGGCTTCCTCGCCCAGGGCGGAAAACTCGTTGCGGCTGACCTGGGCGCCGATCACCCCTTCCACTGGCCCCAGCGGCTGGTGGCGGGCCTCGATACGCGCTTCGTAGCCCTTGTTCTTGAAGGTGGTGTGCACCTCGCCGCTTTCGATCTCGCGGTGCTGGTAGTCGGTGTAGCCGGCATCGACCTTGACTGAGCTGAACGGGCCGTCGAGGTCGCGCAGTTCCGAGGCGAAGCCGTAGTGGTCCTGTTGCATGTCCAGGCGCACGCCGGGTTCGGCCACCGAGCCGTAGTTGCTGTCGTAGCGGCTGTAGGACAGCCCGGCATAGCCGTGGTCCCAGTGGTAGGCGCCGCCGATGGCGCCGCCGTCCTGGCGGCCGTCGCTGTTTTCCAGGCGGTGCTTGCGGCCGGGCTCGTCGGCATCGCGCACCTTCGAACTGCGCGCATAGCCGGGGATGCGCAGGTCGTTGAACTGGCGGCTGTTGGCATCCAGGTGCAGGGCGAAGGCGCCATTGCCGGCTTCCAGCTTGCCGGCGCTGCTGCGGGTGGTGTCGGCGCCGCCGTAGCGCAGTTCGCCAGCGCCGTGGATCCCCTCGATGGGCGCGTCGGGGATGCGGTTGTCGAAGGTGTTGACCACACCGCCAATGGCATTGCCGCCATACAGCAGGGCGGCCGGACCCCGCACGATCTCGACCCGCTCGACGGTGACCGGGTCCAGCGGCACGGCGTGGTCATAGGACAGCGACGAGGCGTCCAGGGCGCCGACGCCGTTGCGCAGGATCCGGATGCGGTCGCCGTCCAGGCCACGGATCACCGGGCGGCTGGCGCCAGGGCCGAACCAGGTGGAGGCGACGCCGGGTTGTTTGTTGAGGGTTTCACCCAGGCTGCCCTGCTGTTGCTGCAGCAGGGCGTCGCCCTCGAGCACGGTGCTCGGCGCGGCCAGCTGGGCGTTGCCCAGGGGGTTGGCGGTGATGACCTGGGGTTGCAGTTCGACCGCTTGGCTGGCGGGTGAGGCCAGCCACAGCGCAACGGCGAGGGGCGAGAGGTGAAGCGGCATGTGACGCATGGAAGTGACGGTCCTTGGCAGAAATGTTAATTGTTACTGTATAACATTTCATCACAAGCTGTTTGCCACTGGCCAGTACTTTGTGGCCTGCATAGCTGTCTGTAGGAGCGGCCTTGTGTCGCGAAAGGGCCGCAAAGCGGCCCCAGGCTTTCAGCGTTTACGCATCAATTGCCGGGGCTGCTTTGCAGCCCTTTCGCGACACAAGGCCGCTCCTACAGGGCGCAGTTGTACAGGCCGCAGATGCCACTACCCCACTACACTCGTGTAAGGTGCGCACCTTCCCGAACCTGGAGCACTGGCATGAGCACGGCCAATCACAACGCGCTGCACGGCAAGACCCTCGAGCAGATCCTCACCGAGCTGGTGGCGCACTACCAATGGCAGGGCCTGGCCGAGCGCATCGACATTCGCTGCTTCAAGAGCGACCCGACCATCAAGTCGAGCCTGACCTTCCTGCGCAAGACCCCCTGGGCCCGGGAGAAGGTCGAGCAGCTGTACGTGAAGCTGCAGCGCAAAGGCTGATGCCACGCCGCCCCTGGCTGAGCCTGGCTGCCGTCCTGGGCTGGACGGGGCTGGCGATCCAGCTGTACCTGGTGCTGCTGGCGCGCTGGCAGGAGCAGGCCAGCCTGCTCGGTGGGCTGGTCAACCTGTTCTGCTTCTTCACGGTGCTGACCAATACCCTGGTGGCCACCGTGCTGAGCCAGGCCGCGTTTGGCCGTGAATCGGCGGCGCGGCGCTGGTGGCTGTCCCCGGCGATCAGTGCAGGCGTCACCGCCAGCATCGTCTTGGTCGCCCTGGCCTACAGCCTGCTGCTGCGTCACCTGTGGCAGCCCCAGGGCTGGCAATGGCTGGCGGACGAGCTGCTGCACGACGTGATGCCGGTGCTGTTCGTCGTGTATTGGTGGCGCGTGGTGCCCAAGGGGCAGCTGCGGCTCTGGCACCTGGCGGCCTGGGCGTTGTACCCGGCGTTGTACTTCGCCTTCGTGCTGCTGCGCGGGCATGAGATCGGGGTGTATCCCTACCCGTTCGTGGACGTGGCGCGGTTGGGCTATGGGCAGGTGATGGTGAACGCGCTGGCGGTGTTGGCGGGGTTCTGGGGCATCGCCGCGGTGTTGCTGGGCGTGGACCGCTGGCTGGGACGCCGGCGGGCGTAGGCGCCTTGGCGGGCGAACAGCGGCATGGCCGGTGCCAGGCACCGCGTTGCCGCTGTTCGCCAGCAAGGCTGGCTCCTACGCCGTGTGCGAGCTGTAGGCGCCAGCCTTGCCGGCGCGCGGTGCATGGCCGCAGGGCGATCACTCGTCCTCAGCGGTACCGTCGGCACGCCAGTAGGCGACCGCTTTCAAGGCCTCTTCCTGAACGCCCTTGTCCAGCAGCAGCGCCTTGGCCTGGCGGGTCAGGCCTTTTTCCAGCGCGACCCAGGCATACAGGCGGCCTGGGGGCAGAGCCAGGTGCTTGACCTTGTCCAACACATCTTCCTGGCCCCGGCGTACCCAGATCACCTCGAGCTGCGCCTTGCTCGGCAACGGTTGGCGTTCCTGTTCGTCCTCGATCTGGATCACCGCCAGTACCTGGCGGCCCGCCGGCAGTTCATCGAGGCGCCGGGCGATGGCTGGGATCGCCGTTTCATCGCCGATCAGCAGGTAACTGTCGAAGATGTCCGGCACCACCATCGAGGCCCGCGGGCCGGCGATGTCCAGGGTCTGGCCGGGCGCGGCCTGGGCCGCCCAGGTGGACGCCGGGCCGTCGCCATGCAGCACGAAGTCGATGTCCAGCTCGTTGTTCAGCAGGTCGATGCGCCGTGGCGTGTACTCGCGCATGGTCGGCCGGGCACCGCCGTCGCGGCCCAGGTTGCGGGCGTCGATGGCCTTTTGCTCTGCGGCATTGGCAGCGAACAGCAGCTTGACGTGGTCGTCGCTGCCGACGCTGGTGAAACCGGCCAGTTCCGCGCCACCGAGGGTGATACGGCGCATGCGCGGGGTGAGCTCGGTGACCCGCAGCACGTCGAGGCGGCGCTGGCGGATCTCGTGGTTGACGCGGTGGATGCTGTCGTTCATGGGGTGTCTTCCTTAACAGGTGCGGCCGGCCCGGAGGCGATGGCCTTGGCGGTGTCGTTGAGCAGGGTGCGGACCCGCTCGATTTCGTCGGGCGTCCAGCGCCCGTTGTGCATGTGCAGGGCGTGGCGCAGGTTGCCGACGGCCTCATGGATTTGCGCCGGCCGGTCGTGGCCGCGCAGGGCGCGCTTGCTCACTTCCAGGCGCATGCGCACACCTTCCAGCGCCGTCGCCTGTTCGGTCAGCGCGGCACGGCCGGTGTCGGTGATGGTGTAGAGGCGCTTGCTGCCCTGGGTGGTGCCGGTGATCTGCTCGGCTTCCTCGAGGTAGCTCAGGGTCGGGTAGATAACACCGGGGCTGGGGCTGTAGCTGCCGTCGAAGAGGCTTTCGATCTGGCGGATCAGGTCGTAGCCGTGGCCGGGCTGCTCGGCGAGCATCGCCAGCATCAGCAGTTTCAGGTCGCCTGGGGCGAATACCCGTGGGCCGCGTTCGCCACGGCTGTGCTCGCGCTCGCCACGACCGTGGCGGCGCTCGTGAAAATCATGGGAGGCAGGGTCGCGCATGGTGCAGGGCTCTTGGTGGTGAGATATATCGCAAGATATTACTCAAGATATATCTCAACACAAGCCCTTAAATACGAATTATTACTATCTGATTATTCGATAGGTAGCCGCCGTCATGGCTGCGCGGCCACTTCCGGCGCCTTGCAGGCCGTAGGGTTGCCCGGTTCCAGGTACGGCATGAGGATCGGCGCCATGCCCTTGAGCACCTGTACCGGCAGCGCCGAAGTGAACTTGAAGGCCTCGGCCGAGCGCCCCGGCACGAACGCTGTCAGGGTGCCGAAGTGGTTGTCGCCGAGGAAGAACACGAAGGTGGCGGTGCGGTTCAGCGAGCGCGAACCAATCAGCCGGCCGCCGGCGCCGAAGCTTTCGATGCGGTTGTCGCCGGTGCCGGTCTTGCCGCCCATCACCAGCGGCGTACCGTCGTGCAGCTTGAAGCTGCCGGAGATGCGCCGCGCGGTGCCGGCATCGACCACTTGCGACATGGCGCCCTTGAGCGCCCGCGCCACTTCCACCGGGAGGATTCGCTGGCCGCGGTCGGGGTCGCTGATCAATTGGGTCTCGTAGGGCGTGTTTTGGGCGAAGTGCAGGGTGTCGATGCGCAGGGTCGGCAGGCGCACCCCGTCGTTCTGGATGATCCCCACCAGCTCGGAAAGGGCGGCGGGGCGGTCGCCGGAGCTGCCGATGGCAGTGGCCAGCGATGGCACCAGATGGTCGAACGGGTAGCCGACGCGTTTCCAGCGCTGGTGGATGTCGGTGAAGGCCTCGATCTCGACCATGGTGCGTATGCGGCTGTCGCGGGCGCCCTGGTGGCGGCTCTTGAACAGCCAGCCGTAGACTTCCTGGCGCTCGAAACGGCTGGCGTTGAGGGTGTCCTTGAGCGAGGCGCCGGGGTTCTTCAGCAAGTAGCCGAGCATCCACAGGTCCAGCGGGTGGACCTTGGCGATGTAGCCCTGGTCGGGCAGGTCGTACTTGCCGGGGCCATAGGCATCGTACATCTCCACCAGGCGGCCGTCGGTGAGCTTGGCCGCGGCCAGCTTGTCGCCCTTGCTGTGGGCGCGGACGAAGGCGTTGAAGGTTTCCTGGCTGGCCTCGGGGAACAGGTAGCGGTGCACCGCGGCCAGGCGCTGCGGGGTTACCCGCAGGCTGTCGAGGAAGGTGTCCAGGCGTTGCTGCGAGGTCTTGCGCTGGTATTTCTTCCAGAACCGCATCATGTAGTTGGTGCCTTCGCGGTCGGCGAAGCGCGCCAGGTATTCCTGGCGGCGCGGGTCGGTGTCGTCCTTGAGCAGGGGCTCGCGGTTGAACGGCTGCTGGTAGGTGACATAGCGCACGATGTCGCGCATCAGGCGGATGAACGGCAGGTTGATCGATTCGCGCAGGGCATCCTTGAGGGTTGGGTTGCGGCCGTTGTCTTCCTTGCGGAAGTTGTTGAACACATGCATGCCGCCGCCGGTGAAGAAGGCCTCGCCGGTGTTGGCCGAGTACTTGCGCTCCAGCGCCGCGTCGAGCATGGCATCCAGGCTCTGGTTCTTGCCGTTGAGGCTCAGCCACTCCAGCGACCATTGGCTGATGCGGTCGAGCTCGGCCACCGGCACCTTCTTCAGCTCGGCGGCGGGCTTGCCGGCGTACTTGTCGTGCAGCTCGGCGACGATCTCCAGGTAGGTGGTGAGCACTCGCAGCTTGGCGGTGGAGCCCAGCTCCAGCTTGCTGCCTTCGTTGATGTCGAAGGGCTGGTTGGTGCTGTCGGTCTGCACCCGCACCCGCGAACCGTCGGCGGTGCGTTCGAACAGGGTGAAGCTGTAGCTCACCTGGTCGGTGGTCTTGGCGGTGAGCAGGCGTTCACCGATCAGGCCGATCTGCGCGGCGAACTCGGGGTCGGCGAGGTTCTTCAGGTACTGGCTGACCTGCACCTGCAGGTCGGCCTGCAGGGTGCTGGTGGCCGACAGGTCGAGGCGGTCGAGGTCGTACAGCGGGCGGTTGAGCATGGCCGCCAGGCGGTTGCGGGCCAGGCTGATGCCCTTGTTGGTGATGATCGGCACGATGGTCGGCTGCGCCACCCAGTCGCGGTACACCGCCTTGCTGGCCAGGGCGGCGTCGGCCAGGGGCCGGTCGATGATGGCATTGGCCGCCAGCACGCGAATGTGCGAATCGGTGAGCTCGGCCAGCTCCAGGCGGCCCTTGGACAGGTAATGCGAAGGGCGGCGCTGGGCGATCATCAGCGACAGCACCTGGCGCAGGGCCAGGCCACGCTCGGCCAGGCTCTTGTCATCGGTGGCGCTGCCATTGAGCGCCTGGTTGACCTGGTCGAAGTCGGCGCCGTACCACACCCGCAGCCCCTCGGCCATGCCGTGCACTTCGCCATGGCCGGGCACCGCCGACAGCGGCACGCTGTTGAGGTAGTCGCGCACGATGCGTTCGCGCGCCTCGGTGGTGTCGGGCCCGCCCTGGTAGGCACGCACGCTGGCCGACAGCATCTGGCGGATCTTCTCGGCGCCGGAGACGGTCAGCCCGTCCGGCGAGTGGCGGTACTTCTCCAACTGGGTGGCCAGGGTGCTGCCGCCGGCGGACTGGCCGGGCAGGGCCAGGTACTTGGCCACCTGGCTGTAGGCGGCCTTGGCGAAGCGCGGCCAGTCCACCGCCGGGTTGTTTTGCGGGTCCTTCGGGTCGAGCAGCTCGCGGTTCTCGATGAACAGCAGGCTGTTGACCATCACCGGCGGGATCGCCGCGAAGTTCGGGTACAGGTGTTGCGGGTAGTTGTACTGGTACAGCGTGTCGCCGCGGCAGTCGGTGATCGACAGGCCGGCCTGGATCTTCTCGATGTAGGGCACGAACAGGCCGTGCTCGACATAGTTCATCAGCGCCGGGGAGAAGCGTACCTGCTGGTTGATCAGGTAATCGCGCTTGAGCAGCCGCGGCAGGAACTCGCCCAGGGCGCTGTAGCCCAGGCGCTTGTCGAATGGGCCCTCGCCAGGATAGACGATGGCGTCGCTGGGGCCGGGCTCCAGGGCGTAGGTCAGGGTACTGGCCAGGCGGCTGAATTCGCGGGACTGCACGCGCGAGGTCTGGACTTCGTCATAGACGGCAAAGCCCACGGCGACCATGGCCACCAGCAGGATCAGCAGGATCAGCCGCCACCACAGGCGACGCTGGCGTGGGGTCTTGGGCAAGGGGGCTTCAGCCTGAGGTGCTTTGGGTGCTTCCGTTCTGGTTGGTTCCGATTGCCACAGTGCGCCCATAGTCTTGAGTCCGGCCAGGTATTTTCGCGTTGCTTGTCTGAAGCTTAGACGGTGGCCAGATTTGGTGAAAAATTTGTAGGACGCATCGGATCGCTACGTAAAAAAATGCGCCTTTGGTGCGACTTCCATTCTTCGGCAATGTTGTTAAGGTAGCTGCCCCATTCCTGTGCATGGGCGGAGCGAGGCCGAAATGCCCCTCCGTGCCAGGGCTTTTGGCCGAGAATTCTCGCCAAATTTCCTGCTTTATATAGTGAAAAGCCCTACATGCGCCTTCCTATACTGCTCGACCCCTTCGACCTGCCGGCGCCCCGTGCCCGGTGGATGGGTTGGCCCACAAGGCCGCCTGGCGTGACGACGCCCCGCCTATCGGCCGGGCCGGTGCTGCACGAAGGTCAAATCCAATAACAAAATGAGGTTGTATTGCTATGTCCGTCGGCAACCACCCTGCCCATGGCGAGTCCGCCCAAGGCGGCCCGCTCAAGCGCGAGCTGGGCGAACGGCACATCCGTCTGATGGCCCTTGGCGCTTGTATCGGCGTCGGTCTGTTCCTCGGTTCGGCCAAGGCCATCGAAATGGCCGGCCCCGCCATCATGCTGTCCTACATCATCGGTGGCCTGGCCATCCTGGTGATCATGCGCGCCCTCGGCGAGATGGCCGTGCACAACCCGGTCGCAGGCTCCTTCAGCCGTTACGCGCAAGACTACCTTGGCCCGCTGGCCGGCTTTCTCACCGGCTGGAACTACTGGTTCCTGTGGCTGGTGACCTGCGTTGCCGAGATCACTGCGGTGGCCATCTACATGGGCATCTGGTTCCCCGACGTGCCGCGCTGGATCTGGGCGCTGATGGCCCTGGGCAGCATGGGTGCGATCAACCTGATCGCGGTCAAGGCGTTCGGTGAGTTCGAGTTCTGGTTCGCCCTGATCAAGATCGTCACCATCATCGCCATGGTGCTCGGCGGCATCGGCATCATCGCCTTCGGCTTCGGTAACGACGGCGTGGCCATGGGCATCTCCAACCTGTGGAGCAACGGCGGCTTCATGCCCAACGGCGTGACTGGCGTGCTGATGTCGCTGCAGATGGTGATGTTCGCCTACCTGGGCGTGGAAATGATCGGCCTGACCGCCGGTGAGGCACGCAACCCGCAGAAGACCATCCCGCAGGCCATCGGCTCGGTGTTCTGGCGCATCCTGCTGTTCTACGTGGGCGCGCTGTTCGTGATCCTGTCGATCTACCCGTGGAACGAGATCGGCAGCCAGGGCAGCCCGTTCGTCATGACCTTCGAGCGCCTCGGTATCAAGACCGCCGCCGGCATCATCAACTTCGTGGTGATCACCGCCGCGCTGTCGTCATGCAACGGCGGTATCTTCAGCACCGGGCGCATGCTCTACAGCCTGGCGCAGAACGGCCAGGCCCCGGCCACCTTCGCCCGCACCTCGAAGAGCGGCGTGCCGCGCAATGCGCTGTTGCTGTCGATCGGCGCGCTGCTGCTGGGCGTGCTGGCCAACTACCTGGTGCCGGAGAAGGTGTTCGTCTGGGTGACCTCGATCGCGACCTTCGGCGCGATCTGGACCTGGGTGATGATCCTGCTGGCGCAACTGAAGTTCCGTGCCGGGCTGAGCAGCGCCGAGCGCAATGCGCTGAAGTACCGCATGTGGCTGTGGCCGCTGAGCTCGTACCTGGCGCTGGCGTTCCTGGTGCTGGTGGTGGGGCTGATGGCGTACTTCCCGGATACCCGCGTGGCGCTGTACATCGGCCCGGCGTTCCTGGTGTTGCTGACGGTGCTGTACTACACCTTGCGCCTGGCGCCTAAAGAGGCCCAGGGCGTGGTGAGTACCGCCTCCTGATGAACGAAGCCCCGGCCAGTGCCGGGGCTTTGTTTTTGTGGGTCGGCTTGCACGCTGCAGGAGCCAGCCTTGCTGGCCAATGGCACCGGCTGCGCCGGTGTTCGCCGGCAAGGCCGGCGCCTACAGTGATCTATCGAAAAAAACGATCAGGCCGCCACCTCGCTGTGTGGCTCGAAGCTGTCGGCCCGGGCCAGCTGCCACATCCGCGAATAGAACTGCCCATTGACCTCGCCGGTGAGCAACTCGCCGGGCTTGAGGAACACGTGCATCTGCGAGAACAGCTTGATCTCGGTGGCCGAGATCCGCCGCACCAGGTGCTTGGCCTCCAGTTGCGCCGGGTGCTCCAGCCCCGCCGCGGCAAGCATCTCGGCCAGGGCGCGCAGGGTGTTGTGGTGGAAGTTGAGCACCCGCTGGGCCTTGTCCGGCACCACCAGGGCGCGCTGGCGCAGGGCATCCTGGGTGGCCACGCCGGTCGGGCACTTGTTGGTGTGGCAGCTCTGCGACTGGATGCAGCCGATGGCGAACATGAAGCCGCGCGCCGAGTTGGCCCAGTCGGCGCCGATGGCCAGCACGCTGGCGATGTCGAAGGCGCTGACGATCTTGCCGCTGGCGCCGAGCTTGATCTTGTCGCGCAGGTTCAGGCCCACCAGGGTGTTGTGCACGAACAACAGGCCTTCGCGCAGGGGCACGCCGATATGGTCGGTGAACTCCACCGGTGCCGCGCCGGTGCCGCCTTCCTTGCCATCGACGACGATGAAGTCGGGGAGGATGCCGGTCTCCAGCATGGCCTTGGCGATGCCCATGAATTCCCACGGGTGGCCCAGGCAGAACTTGAAGCCCACCGGCTTGCCGCCAGACAGCTCACGCAGCTGGGCGATGAACTGCATCATTTCGATGGGGGTGGAGAACGCGCTGTGGCGCGAAGGTGAAATGCAGTCCTCGCCCATCATCACGCCGCGGGTCTCGGCGATTTCCTCGGTCACCTTGTGCTTGGGCAGGATGCCGCCATGGCCGGGCTTGGCGCCTTGGCTCATCTTGATCTCGATCATCCGCACTTGCGGGTTCTGCGCCTGGCTGGCGAAGCGCTCGGGGTCGAAGCGCCCGTCCGGGGTACGGCAGCCAAAATAGCCGCTGCCCAGCTCCCAGACCAGGTCGCCGCCGTGTTCGCGGTGATAGGGGCTGATGCTGCCCTCGCCGGTGTCATGGTGGAAGTTGCCCAGCTTGGCGCCCTGGTTGAGGGCGCGGATGGCGTTGGCGCTGAGCGAGCCGAAGCTCATGGCGGAAATGTTGAAGATCGACGCCGAGTACGGCTGGCTGCACTGCGGGCCGCCGACCACCACGCGGAAGCTGGCTGGGTCGGCCAGCGGCGCCGGGCGCATGGAGTGGCCGATGAATTCGAAGCCCGACTCGTAGACATCGATCAGGGTGCCGAAGGGTTTGTCCGAGGCCTCGTTCTTGGCCCGGGCGTAGACCAGCGAGCGCTGGGCGCGGGAGAAGGGCAGCGCATCGCTGTCGGACTCCAGCAGGTACTGGCGGATCTCCGGGCGGATGCCTTCGACCAGGTAGCGGATGTTGCCGAGGATCGGGTAGTTGCGGCGCACCGCGTGGCGTTGTTGCAGCAGGTCGAACAGGCCGACCAGGCTGAGCACCCCAGTGGTCAGGGTGAAGGGCCACAGCCAGTCGTGGGCGAGCAATGGCAGGCTGGCGAGGGTGAACAGCACGCAGGCGGCGAAAAAGGCGTAACGGCTGAGAAGTGACAGGCTCATACGGGGTCCTTGCGAATGGCGCGGTCAGGCTCAGGGGCCTGGGGCAAAGCCCGACCATAGCCCGGTTGGGCGACGCTTTGCCAGCGTGCAGGGGAATGGAAAAATGAAAATTAGGGTATCGAAAATCATTCGCATTATAGTATGTTATAAAGTATCAATTTGATCTTCAGGAGATTGCATCATGAAAGCTGGCATCCATCCCGCGTATCGTCCGGTGCTGTTCCACGACACGGCTGCCGATGTGTACTTCCTGATCGGTTCGACGGTGGACACCGATCGCACCCAGGTGCACAGCGATGGGCAGACCTATCCGTACGTGGCGCTGGATGTGTCCAGTGCCTCGCATCCGGTGTATACCGGGCAGCAGCGCAAGACCACCGTGGAAGGGCGGGTGGCCGGGTTCAACAAGCGCTTCGCCGGGTTCCAGGCCAAGCGCTGAGTGCGGACCGCTTGGCCTTGCTGGGGTCGCTTTGCGACCCTTTCGCGACACAAGGCCGCTCCTGCAGAAAGAAGTCGTTCGGTCCCCTGTAGGAGCGGCCTTGTGTCGCGAAAGGGCTGCAAGGCAGCCCCAGCAATCAATAGCCCATGCGCAACAACTGCTGGCGCCAGTGCGCCTGCTCGCTCGCCGAGGCTTGCCCGGCAAATTGATACCGCCCCGCCACCCGGCTGGCGACCGGCACACCGTCCCGGTACAGCACCCGATTGCCCGCCACCGCCGGCACCTTGGTCCCCGGCAGCAGGCTGCCCACCAGGTTCAGCGGATCGCAGCCGCTGACCACGACCAGTTCCCCGTCCGGCGCGCGTTTGCGTACCTGGCGCAGCAACCCAAGCGCCTCCGGCAAGGCGAATTGCTCGCCTGCCAGCCCGGCAATGAAGCGCCCACCGCGAACCTCGCCACGGGCCTCCAGGCGGTGATAGCAACGCAGCAGCTCGCGCCACGCCGGCAACACGTCGCTCTCGCGCTCGAGCAAGCGCCAGCACATCACCCCGTAGCGGCGCAGCAGGCTGCGGGCCACATGCTCCAGGCGCTGGTCGCTGTCGAGCGTGGCGCCCGCGCGACGCAGCAAGGCCCAGCGCCCGGCATGGACCATGCTGCTCGACAAGGGCGGGTGGCCGCGTCGGCTGTTGCGCGCGGAGCGTTTCGCCGCCGGGGTGATCAGGCTGCGCAGGCCGCTGAAACCATCGGCGCCCACCAGGCCCGAGCCCACCAGCGCTTGCAGCGCCGTTTCCAGCTCGCTGGGCAGCAGGTGCGCTTCATGGCTCAGCTCATCGAAGAACAGCGCGCCCTGTGCCTGCAGTGCCTGCAGCACCCGCTGCGCGCGGGCGCCCAGTCGCTCGAGGTCGGGCGCCGGGGCCAGGCTGCGCCAGAGCCCGAGGTGCTCGCGCGGCAGCAGCACCAGGGGGGTGCTGGTCAGGGTGCTGGTCGATAGCGTCGCCGCCAGCCGGCTCCAGGCCCACTGGCCGCTGTGGCAGGCATCGTCCAGCCAGTGCGGGCTGTAATCCTTGATCCGCGCCGGCAGCAAGTCGCTTTCCCAGGCCCCGGCGGCGGCGGGGAAACCTTGCAACTGGGCGAGCACTTCGCCGACTGCCTGCGGTCCGCGCAGGCGGGTGTCGCCGGCCAGGTGCTGCCAGTCGCACAGAAAGCGCAGGTAGTCCTGCAGGCTGACCGGTTCTATCTCCTGGCGCAGACGCTTGACCGTGTAGCGATGAATGCGCGCCAGCAGGTGCCGTTCGCACCATTGCAGGTGGGCCTGGCCGGGGCTGAAGTGGCCACGCAGCACATAGCCTTCGCCTTCCAGGCGGGCCAGGGCCTGTTGGCAGTCGCTGCTGGCCAAGCCCAGGGGATGGCTGATCTGGTCCAGGGTCAGCGGGCCGAAGCCGCTGAGGCGCGAGCGCAGCAGCTCGGTCAGCGCCGTGTCGTGATCGACCGGCGCGTCGAAGCCCGGCAGTGGCGGCACCTGCGGCTCCAGGCCGGTGTCCGGATACAAGGTGCGCATCGCTTGCAGGCGCTCGCGGGCCAGCCACAGCCCCTGCGCGCCGTTGTCGAGGCGACAGGCGCGGCCCGCCTGGGCCAGTTGTCGAGCCCAGTCGGACCAGCCGTGATTGGTATCGACCTCGGCCTGGGTGATGGCGCCCAGGCTCATCAGCGCCTCATGCATCTGGTCGGCATCGCCCACCTGTGGCCAGGCCTGGGCCTGTACCGCGGCAATGGCATCGGCATCCAGCGCGCCAAGGTCGTCGGCGCTGTGCACCTCGCGCCAACGGCGGTTGAGCACCGCCTGGGTGCGCCGTTCTTCCAGCGGCGCGTCGTCGAGGAAGGTGTAGGGGCGGGCGTTGAGAATCGCCGAGGCCAGTGGCGAGGGCGCCGGCAGGTCGCGGCTGAGCAGGCGTACCTCGCCGCGCTCCATGCGCTGCAGCAGCGCCAGCCAGCCTTGGCTGTCCATGGCTTGGTGCAGGCAGTCATCGAGGGTTTGCTCGACCAGCGGGTGCTCGGGGATCTGCCGTTCGCCGACGATGTTTTCCAGGCAGGCGATCTGGTCGGGGAACACGGCGGCCACCAGGTCCTCGCTTTTCATGCGCTGGATCTGCGGCGCCACCTTGCGTCCGCCCACATAGCGCGGCAGGGCCAGGGCCACTGCCGCGTTCCAGCGCCAGCGCACGCCGAACAGCGGGGCGTCGAGCAGGGCCTGGACCAGGATCGGTTCGGCGCTGCGGCTGTGCAGGTAGCGCCATACCTCGTCCAGTTCGAAGCTGTGGCTGGTGGACAGCGACAGCACGATGGCGTCCTCGCTGGCTGCCGCCTGCAGTTCGAAGTTGAAGGTGCGGCAGAAGCGCTTGCGCAGGGCCAGGCCCCAGGCGCGGTTGATGCGGCTGCCGTAGGGCGAGTGGATGATCAGCTGGGTGCCGCCGGACTCGTCGAAAAACCGCTCCATCACCAGGGTCTGTTGCGAGGGCAGGGCGCCGAGCACCTGCCAGGTGCGGCCCAGGTAATCGAGCAATTGGCTGGCGCAGGCGTCGTCCAGGGCATAGCTGGCCTGCAGCCAGGCCAGCACCTGCTGCCAGTCGCCGGCCTGCAGTTGCTGGTCGAGCCGCTGTTGCAGCCGGGCCACGGCGGCGGACAGCTCGTCGCTGCGCCCCGGCGCCTCGCCGAGCCAGAACGGAATGGTCGGCGGCAAGCCATGGGCGTCCTCGACCCGCACCCGCCCGGGCTCGACGCGCAGGATGCGATACGAGGCGTTGCCCAGCTGGAAGATGTCGCCGGCGATGCTCTCGACCGCGAAGTCCTCGTTGACGCTGCCGACATTCAACGCCTGGGGTTCGAGCAGCACGGCGTAGTCGGCGGTCTCGGGGATGGTGCCGCCACTGGTCAGCGCGGTCAGCTGGGCGCCCCGGCGCCCGCGCAGGCTGGCATTGACCGCGTCGCGGTGCAGGTAGGCGCTGCGCACGCCCTGGCGGCCGTTGTAGCCCTCGGCGAGCATGCGCAGCAGGGCCTGGTAATGGGCCACGTCCAGCCCTGCGTAGGGGCTGGCCTGGCGCAGCAGGTCGAACAGCGCGGCCTCGCTCCAGGGTTGGTTGCTGACTTCGGCGACGATCTGCTGGGCCAGCACATCCAGCGGCGCGCGGGGGATGTGCAGCTCATCCAGCTCGCCTCGGCGCACGCCGTCGAGCAGCGCCACGCATTCGATCAACTCATCCCGCGAGGTGGGGAACAGCCGCCCCTTGGGCACGCCGTCGACCTGGTGGCCGGAGCGGCCGACCCGTTGCAGGAAGGCGGCGATCGACCCAGGCGAGGCGATCTGGCACACCAGCTCGACCTCGCCGATATCGATGCCCAGCTCCAGCGAGGCGGTGGCTACCAGCACCTGCAGCGCGCCAGCCTTGAGCCGTTGCTCGGCGGCCAGCCGGTGTTCCTTGGCCAGGCTGCCGTGGTGCGCGGCCACCGCGTCGTTGCCCAGGCGCTCGCCCAGGTGGCGGGTCAGGCGTTCGGCCAGGCGCCGGGTGTTGACGAACACCAGGGTCGTGCGGTGTTCGCGGGCGAGGGTGGCGAGGCGGTCGTAGACCAGCGCCCAGACATCGCTGGCCATCACCGCGCCCAGCGGCACTGGTGGCACCTCCAGGGCCAGGTCGCGCTGGCGGACATGGCCGATATCGACGATGGCGCAGGGCCGCCCGTGGCCGACCAGGAACTGTGCCACCCGCGCCACCGGGCGCTGGGTGGCGGACAGGCCGATCCGCCGCAACGGCCGCCCGGCCAGGGCCTGCAAGCGTTCCAGGGACAGCGCCAGGTGACAGCCGCGCTTGTTGCCGGCCAGGGCGTGGATCTCGTCGACGATCACCGTGTGCACGCTGGCCAGGCCTGCGCGCCCCGAGGCCGAGCCGAGCAGGACATAGAGCGATTCGGGCGTGGTCACCAGGATGTGCGGCGCCAGCTTGCGCATGGCCGCGCGTTCCTTGTGCGGCGTGTCGCCGCTGCGCACGGCGGTGGTGATGCGCGGGGGCTTCAGGCCAAGCTGTTCGAGCTGCTGGCCGATGCCGGCGAGCGGCGCGTCGAGGTTCAGGCGAATGTCGTTGGACAGCGCCTTGAGCGGCGAGACGTAGACGATCTGGGTCTGTGCCGGCAGTTCGCCGTTGTGCGCCAGGCCCTGGCGGAACAGCTCATCGAGCACGGCGAGGAAGGCGCTGAGGGTCTTGCCCGAGCCAGTCGGCGCGGCCAGCAGTGTCGACTGGCCCGCGTGAATCAGCGGCCAGGCGCGGGCCTGGGCCTCGGTGACCGTGGCGAAGCGCTGGCGAAACCAGGTGGCGACGGCGGGGTGGAAGCAGTCGAGCACCGGGTGGAGCTGGGCGGGGAGGTTCATGGGTCGGTTATGGCCGGTGGCTGGCGGATTGGCAAGGGGCCGTTCGTCCGGTGGCCTGAGGCTGACAGGCGCTGTCGAGGCGCAGGCCTTGCCGGCTACGGCGCTGGGTTCGCCAGCAAGGCTGGCGCCTACGGTGTGTGAAATGCGCCGACGAGGTATCCTGCGTCGCCCCAAGCCATCACGAGCCTGTCATGTCCAAGATCATCCACATCGCCGCCGCCCTGCTCATCGACGCCCAGGGCCGTACCCTGCTGGTACGCAAGCGCGGCACCCAGGCCTTCATGCAACCGGGCGGCAAGATCGACGCGGGTGAGTCGCCGGCCCAGGCGCTGGTGCGCGAGCTGCACGAGGAGTTGGGCCTGCGTGTCGACCCGGCCCAGGCTGTGCACCTGGGCCAGTTCAGCGCCCCGGCCGCCAACGAGCCGGGCTTCGAGGTTAACGCCGAGCTGTTTCGCGTCGACTGCTCCGCTGCCGTGGTCCCGGCCGCGGAAATCGAGGAAGTGACCTGGCTGGCCGCCGACCAGGCCAGCACCCTGAACCTCGCCCCGCTGACCCGCGACCTGATCCTGCCGTTGTGGCGCGAAAGCCTCAGCGCACCGCGCTGACCCCGTCGAGGGTGGCGAACGAGGTGTCCTTGGCGGTCAGCAGGAAGTCGCGCATGTACGGCGCATCGAGCATGTCGGTACGCACTGCCGCATAGAGCGTGGCGAACAGGCCTTTCTCGCCCAGGCGCTTGCCCTTCACGTAGCCCCGCGAGCTGTACTCGTGCAGCGCCCAGTGCGGCATACCGCACACGCCACGGCCGCTGGCCACCAGTTGCATCATCATCACCGTCAGCTCCGAGGTGCGCACCGCCGCCGGCTCGATGTCGGCCGGTTCCAGGAAGCGGGTGAAGATGTCCAGGCGGTCGCGTTCCACCGGGTAGGTGATCAACGTCTGGTCGAGCAGGTCCTGGGGCACGATGTACGGCTTGCTGGCCAGCGCATGCTGGTTGGCCACGGCGAGCATGGCCTCGTAGGTGAACAGCGGCACATAGGTGATGCCGGCCAGGTCCAGCGGATCGGAGGTCACCACCAGGTCGAGGTCGCCGCGGGCCAGGGCTGGCAGCGGGGCGAAGGCGAAGCCCGAGGCCAGGTCCAGTTCCACCTCTGGCCAGGCGTCGCGGAACTGGTCGATGGTCGGCATCAACCACTGGAAGCAACTGTGGCACTCGATGGCCATGTGCAGGCGCCCGGCGGTGCCGCCGGCCAGGCGGGCGATGTCGCGCTCGGCGCCGCGCAGCAGCGGCAGGGTGGCGTCGGCCAGTTGCAGCAGGCGCAGGCCGGCGCTGGTGAAGCGGATCGGCTTGGTCTTGCGCACGAACAGCGGCAGGCCCAGGCGCTCTTCCAGTTCCTTGAACTGGTGCGACAGCGCCGACTGGGTCAGGTGCAGGCGTTCGGCGGCCTCCACGAGGCTGTCGGCCTCGCGCAGGGCATGAAGGGTTTTCAGGTGGCGGATCTCAAGCACGCTGGCTCCGGGAGCAATCTTTGAGGGGAAAGGCTAGGGTGTTGAGTTTCCCTCATGTTGGCCTGCATTGTCGACTGACGCACGCCCACCACCGCCGGGCAAGGTTCACGAAACTGTCACGGTTTTGTGGCAGCGCGCTCGAACGGATTTCATCAGACTCGCGCTCTACTGGGGATCTGCATTCTGGTGTTTCTTTCATGCGGGCGTTTTTACTTTTCTTCCTTCTACTGGTCAGCGTGCCGGCGAGCTTCGCCGAGGGCCGCTGTGACGTTCATGTGCCGATGCAACGGGCCGAACTGGGCGAGCTGAGCCTGGTCTACCAGAGCGTCGGTGCGCCACGCGACCCGGCGCTGCTGCTGGTGATGGGCTTGGGCGGGCAATTGATCCACTGGCCGGACGACGTGGTCGAGGCCCTGTGCCGCCAAGGCTTTCGAGTGATCCGCTACGACAACCGCGATGTCGGCCTGTCGCGCTGGAACCAGCTACCGGCCTCGGCCAACCTGACCGTCGAACTGCTGCGCTACAAGCTGGGGTTGCCGGTGTCGGCGCCTTATACCCTCACCGACATGGCCGATGACGGCGTGCGCCTGATGGATACGCTGCAGATCCGCCAGTTTCATGTGCTGGGGGTCAGCATGGGCGGCATGATCGCCCAGCGCATCGCCGCCATGGCGCCGCAACGGGTGCGCAGCCTGACCCTGGTGATGTCCAGCTCGGGGGCTGCCGGCCTGCCGGCACCGAATCCAGCGCTGGTGCAGTTGCTGGCGCGGCGCAGTGCGCCGAGCCGCGAGGTGGCGATCGAGCAGCAGGCCGACCTGCTGGCGGCGCTGGGCAGCCCACAGGTCAGTGACGATCGCGCCGTGTTGCGCCAGCAGGCGGCGCAGGCTTATGACCGGGCGTTCAACCCTGACGGGGTGAAGCGGCAGATCATGGCGATCCTGGCTGAGCCGAGCCGAGTCGAGTTGCTCAACCAACTGCGGGTGCCGACGCTGGTGGTGCACGGCACGGCCGACCCGTTGCTGCCGGTGATGCATGGCGTGCACCTGGCGGCGCACATCCAGGGTAGCCAGTTGCGACTGATTCCAGGGCTGGCTCACCGCTTCCAGGAGCCGTTCAAGGCGCCGTTGCTGGGGGCGGTACTGCCCTACCTGCAAGCGCACCGGCAGGAGGGCACCCATATCGCCGGGCTTTGAGGCGGCGTGGGATTGATAGTCGAGGGTTAGCCAAGCCCGTACTTCTTCACCTTGTCGAACAGCGTGGTCTTGGCCATGCCCAGTTCCTGGCTGGCCTGGCTGAGGTTGCCACCGGTGCGTTGCAAGGCGTCGCTGAGCAGGTTGCGCTCGAATGCCTCCACCGCTTCGGCAAAACCCAGCCCCTGGCTGGCTCCGCTGCCCTTCTTGAACGCCGGCAGGCCCAGGGCATGGCGTTCGGCAACGTTGCGCAGTTCGCGCACGTTGCCCGGCCAGTCATGGGCCATCAGCTGCGACAGGGTCTGGCTGTCCAGGGTCGGCGCCTCGCGGTCGAAACGCAGCGCCGACTGCTGCAGGAAATGCTCGAACAACTGCAGGATGTCCTCGCGCCGTTCACGCAGCGGCGGTAACTCCAGGGTGACCACGTTGAGGCGGTAGTACAGGTCGCTTCTGAACTGGCCGCTCTGGCCGAGGCTGGCCAGGTCGGCCTTGGTCGCGGCAATCACTCGGCAGTCCACCGCGATGCTCTGGTTCGACCCCAGGCGTTCCAGGGTGCGCTCCTGCAGCACCCGCAGCAGCTTGATCTGCAGGTTGACCGGCATGCTTTCCACCTCGTCGAGGAACAGCGTGCCGCCGTTGGCGTGCTCGATCTTGCCGATGCGCCGCTTGCCGGCCCCGGTGAAGGCGTTGGCCTCGTGGCCGAAGATCTCGCTTTCGAACAGGTTCTCCGGCAGGCCGCCGCAGTTGAGCGCCACGAACGGCTGGCCCTGGCGTCGGCTGAACTCGTGCAGGCAGCGGGCGACCAGCTCCTTGCCGGTGCCGGTCTCGCCTTCGATCAGCACGTTGGCCGAGGTATCGGCGACGTTGGCGATCAGTTCGCGCAACTGCTCCATGGCTGGCGAGCGGCCGATGATGCGGCCTTCCAGGCTGCTTTGCTCGGCCAGTTGGCGGCGCAGGGCGAATACCTCGCGGGACAGCCCGCGTTGTTCCAGGGCACGGCGTACCACGTCGACCAGGCGCTCCGGGGAGAACGGTTTCTCCATGAAGTCGTAGGCGCCATTGCGCATGGCGCCGACTGCCATGTCGATGTCGCCGTGGCCAGTGATCAGCACCACCGGCAGGCTGCGGTCGCGGGCCTTGAGGCGGTTGAGCAGCTCCAGGCCATCGATGCCCGGCAGGCGGATATCGCTGACGACGATGCCGGCGAAGTCGTCGCCGATGCGCTCGAGGGCCTGCTCGGCGCTGCCGACGCCTTCGCAGGCGATGTCTTCCAGGGCCAGCGCCTGCTGGCAGCCGAGCAGCACATGCGGGTCGTCTTCGACGATCAGAACGGTAAGAGGCGCTTGGTTCATAGGGGTTCAGCCAGTTCGCTAGGGGGCGTGACCAGGGGCAGGGCCAGGACGAACGCAGTACCGCCACTGGCGGGGTGTTCGACGCTCAGGGTGCCTTTGGCGGCGGCGGCCAGGCTCGCCGACAGGGTCAGGCCCAGGCCCAGGCCGTGCTCGCCCGGTTTGGTGGTGAAGAAGGGTTCGAACAGGTGCTTGCGCGCCTCGGCGTCGATGCCGTGGCCGTTGTCGCGCACCCGCAGACGGTATTTGTCGCCTTGTGCCTCACCCTCCAGCCACAGTTGTGGCAGGGGCTGGGTGGCCATGGCATCGAGGGCGTTGCCGATCAGGTTGACCAGGATCTGCTCCAGGCGGGTCTGGTCGATGGCCAGTTGCTGGTCGTCGAACTGCGCGTGCAGTTGCAGGTGGCAGGCGCTGATGCGATTGCCCAGTACCTGCAGCGAGGCCTGCACCGCCTTGTCCAGCGAGGCCTGGCCGCTGTCGTCGCCACGCCGGGCAAACGAGCGCAGGCTGGCGGTGATGCGGCCCATGCGGTCGATCAGGTCGTTCATGGTGCGCAGGTTGGCGCTGGCGGTTTCCAGGGCTCCGCGTTCGAGGAAGCGCACGGTGTTGCCGGACAAGGTACGCAGCGCCGCCAGCGGCTGGTTGAGCTCGTGGGCGATGCTGGTGGACATCTGCCCGATGGCTGCCAGCTTGCCGGCCTGGACCAGCTCGTCCTGGGCGTGGCGCAGGGTCTGTTCGGCGTGGCGGCGCTCGCGGATCTGGCCCTTGAGCCGTTCGTTGCTGGCGCGCAAGTCGGCGGTGCGCTCGGTGATCTTGCGTTCCAGCTGGCTGTTGGCTTCTTCCAGTGCCTCGCGGGCCGCCAGGCGGGTGGCGATCACCTTGCGCCGCTCGTTCCAGGCAATGGCCAGGATTGCCAGCAGGGCGAAGGCGACCCCGACCAGGATGCCTTGCACCATCGATTCGCGGCGCAGGTCCTGCAGCGGGGTGAGCAGGGTGAAGTGCCAGGGCGTGTCGGCCAGGCGCCGGGTCTGAGCCAGGTAGGCCACTTCGCGCGGCTTGCCGTGCTCGGTCTCGCTGTTGGCCGGGAAGGTGAGCTTCTCCACGCCGTCGGCCAGGGTTTCCCGGGCCAGTGGTTGCAGTTCGTTGAGTGGCCACCAGTAGTACTGCAGGCTGCGCGCCAGGCGCTCCTTGATCTGCGGGTTGAGCGGGCGCACCGACTTCAGCCGCCGGGTGGGGTCGCTGGAGAGGATGATGATGCCGTTCTCGTCGCTGACGAAGGCTTCCAGGCGCGCGCGCTGCCAGCGCTCCTCGAGGGTGTCCAGGCGTACCTTGATCACCGCCACGCCAATGATCTTGCCGTGCTCCTCCAGCCCGTGGGCGAGGTAGTAGCCGGCCTCGCCGGTGGTGCTGCCGATGCCGTAGAAACGCCCTGGCTCGCCGCGCACGGCAACCTGGAAGTAGGCGCGGAACGCCAGGTCCTCGCCGAGGAACGAGTCGGCATCGCGCCAGTTGCTGGTGGCCTGGACCCGGCCGGAGGTGTCGAGGACGAAGATCGCCCGGCTGCGGCTGCGCCGGTTCAGGCCCTCGAGGTATTCGTTGACCGTCTGGCGGTCACCGGCGTCGGGGTCGGTGAGCAGGCGCGAGACGCTGTCTTCCAGCTCGAGCAGGCTGGGCAGGTAGGTGTACTTGCTGATTTCGCTTTCGACCGTGCGCGCGTGCAGCTCCAGCTGGCGCTCGCCGGTTTCGCTTAGGGTGCGGATGCCGTTGCTCTCGCTGATCAGGAAGCCGGCCAAGCCCAGCCCGACCATCAGCAGGATGACCAGGGGCGGGACGAGCAGTTGGCGGATCAGACGGGATTTCACGGCAGGCTGGGCAGGGCGAAGGAGCGAGGGGTCGCATTTCATCACAGTGGCCTTGTCACCACCAGCATCCGCTGCCCGGCAGGGCCGGGCAGCGTCGCCTGCTTAGTGTTGCAGGATCTTGCTGAGGAAGTGCTGGGTGCGCTCGTGGCGGCCTTCGGGGTTGCCGAAGAAGTCTTCCTTCTGGCAGTCCTCGATGATGTTGCCCTTGTCCATGAAGATCACCCGGTTGGCGACCTTGCGCGCAAAACCCATCTCGTGGGTCACGCACATCATGGTCATGCCTTCGTGGGCCAGCTCGACCATCACGTCCAGTACTTCGTTGACCATTTCCGGGTCCAGCGCCGAGGTCGGTTCGTCGAACAGCATGACGATCGGGTCCATCGACAATGCGCGGGCGATCGCCACGCGCTGCTGCTGGCCGCCCGACAGCTGGCCGGGGTGCTTCTTGGCGTGGGCGCCGAGGCCCACGCGATCGAGCAGGGCCAGGCCCTTCTTGGTGGCTTCCGCCTCGCTGCGGCCGAGCACCTTGCGCTGGGCGATGGTCAGGTTCTCGGTGATGCTCAGGTGCGGGAACAGCTCGAAGTGCTGGAACACCATGCCGACCCGCGAGCGCAGCTTGGGCAGGTTGGTCTTCGGGTCGGCGATGGAGGTGCCATCGACCACGATGTCGCCTTTCTGGAACGGCTCCAGGGCGTTGACGCACTTGATCAGGGTCGACTTGCCCGAGCCGGACGGGCCGCAGACCACCACCACTTCACCCTTCTTGACCTCGGTGCTGCAGTCGGTCAGTACCTGGAAGTCCCCGTACCACTTGTTGACGTTCTTGATGGAAATCATACGGTGATCCTTTTTTGCAGGCGCTTGACCAGCCAGGAAGCGGAGAAGCTGATGATGAAGTAGACGACACCGGCGAAGATCAGGAACTCGTGGGAGCGCCCGATGATGTCGCCGTTGGCGCGAGCCGAGTTGAGGAAGTCGACCAGGCCCACGGTGTAGACCAGCGAGGTGTCCTGGAACAGGATGATGCTCTGTTGCAGCAGCAGCGGGGTCATCTTGCGAAACGCCTGGGGCAGGATGATCAGGCGCATGCACTGGCCGTAGCTCATGCCCAGCGCTTGCGCGGCGCCCATCTGGCCTTTGGAGATCGATTGCACGCCGGCGCGGACGATCTCGCAGAAGTACGCCGCCTCGAACATCATGAACGCCACCACGCAGGAGGTGAACGCACCCACCGGGGTGTCTTCACCGGTGATCCAGCGCAGGACGAAAGGCACCGCCAGGTAGAACCAGGTGATCACCAGCAGCAGTGGGATGGAGCGGAAGTAGTTGACGTAGGCGCCGGCGACGTTGGCCAGCAGCTTGCTCGACGACAGCCGCATCAACGCCAGGATGGTGCCCAGGGCGATACCGCCAACCACGCCCATGACCATCAGTTGCAGGGTCAGCAGCATGCCGTCCCACAGGGCGGGCAGCGCGGGGATGATTTCGCTGAAATCCATTTCCATTTACTTGCCCCCCACGGAAATCAGGCCAGGCACGGCGACTTTCTTCTCGACCATGCGCATCAGCAGCATCAGGCCCATGTTCAGGGTGAAGTAGATCAGCGTGGCCAGGGTGAACGCCTCGAACAGGTTGGCGGAAAACTCGGCGGTCTGCTTGGTCTGCGCCAGCAGCTCCATCAGCCCGATCAGCGAGGCCACCGAGGAGTTCTTGAACACGTTCAAAAATTCCGAGGTGAGTGGCGGGATGATGATCCGGTAGGCCTGGGGCAACAGTACGTTCATGTAGATCTGGGTCAGGCTGAAGCCCATTGCGCGCCCGGCTGACTCCTGGCCGCGGGGCAGCGCCTGGATGCCGGTGCGCACCTGCTCGCAGACACGGGCGGCGGTGAACAGGCCCAGGCAGATGACCACGCTGATCAGCGCCGAGGTGGTCGGGTTGAGGTCCTGCTTGAACCACGCCTGCAAGCCCTCGGGCAGCAGGTCCGGCACCAGGAAGTACCAGATGAACAGCTGCACCAGCAGCGGCACGTTGCGGAACAGTTCCACGTAGGCGGTGGCAATCCCTGACACCAGACGGTTGGGCACGGTACGCATCACGCCGAGCAGCGAGCCCAGCAGCAAGGCGATGATCCAGGCGGAGATGGCAATGGCGATGGTCCAGCCCAGACCGGTGATGTACCAGTCCAGGTAGGTTTCGCTGCCCACGCCGGTGGACTTGAAGAACACGCCCCAGTCCCAGTTGTAATTCATCGGGATTTCCCCTCAGACGATTGTTTCACGGGCACTCTCGAGCATCCGAAGGTGCAGGGCACCCTCGGATGAAAGGTTAGACACTTAATGAGTGGCCTGTCGGATCGATTCGCGCGGATGGGCGCCAGGCCACTATTTGCCGGTCAGGACTTCTTCTCGTCCGCGGCCTTGTCGGTCGGCTCGGCGATCAGCTTCTTCAGCTCGTCGCTCATCGGGAACTGCAGGTTCAGGCCTTTTGGCGGGATCGGCTGCTGGAACCACTTGTCGTAGCTCTTGTTGACCTCACCGGACTTGAAGTAGGCGACGATGGCCTCGTCGACCGCTTTCTTGAACGCCGCGTCTTCCTTGCGCACCATGCAGCCATAGATTTCGTACGACTGCGGGGTGCCGGTGATGACCCAGTCGGACGGCTTGCGGGCCTTGGCCATTTCACCGGCCAGCAGGGCGTCGTCCATCATGAAGGCCACGGCACGGCCGCTTTCGAGCATGTTGAAGGCTTCGCCGTGGTCTTTGGCCGAGATCACGTTCATCTTCATCTGCTTGTCGGCGTTCATCGCCTTGAGGATGCGCTCGGAGGTGGTGCCGGCGGTGGTCACCACGTTCTTGCCGGCCAGGTCGGCGAAGTCCTTATAGGACGGCTGGCCATCCTTGACCTTGGTCAGCAGGCGGGTGCCGACCTCGAAGATGCCCACCGAGAAGCCGACCTGCTGCTGGCGCTCGACGTTGTTGGTGGTGGAGCCGCACTCCAGGTCCACGGTGCCGTTCTGCACCAGCGGGATGCGGGTTTGCGAGGTGACCAGGTTGTACTTGACCTTGATGTCGGTGCCCAGTTGCTTTTTCAGGGCTTCGACGACGGCCAGCTGGATGTCGTGGGAATAGCCTACTGGTTCTGGCTTGCCGGCCAGGTAGGAGAACGGAATGGAGGAGTCGCGGTGGCCCAGGGTGATGGTGCCCGAATCCTTGATCTTCTTCAGAGTACCGGTGAGCTCTTCGGCCATGACCGGCGATGCGATGACAGCGGCCGCGATGGCGGCGCCCAGCAATTGACGAACGATGCGCATCAAATTTTCCTCGACGTGTTTGTTTTTTTTATGGAGCCGTTGGCGGACTCTTTCGTTCAACGAATACAGCATGAAGCGTGGTGCATTCGGCTACCAAGTGTAGAGCATGACTCGTGCCAAGCCCTGATGCCGATCATAACGCCGTGAAATTCAAGGGTCTCATGCTTTTGTGACGATAAGCGAAGGCAATGGTGGGGGCGGATTTCCGAATGAATACTGTTTTAGTGTTCGGAAATCCGAATGAATTGAGGCCTAAGTACCGCAACAGTGCCGACTCGACGTGATGTCCTGTGGTTTTTCACGCAGAAGGTCACGCCATGAATGCCGAGAATGTTTTTGCCCAGGACTCGATCGACCACTTTATTGCCCGGCGCCTTCCCGCTTGGCTGAAGGTAGCCGCCACCGACGAGGCACAGCACAAGCAGAAGCAAGAACAACTGAACGCCTACCATCAGGCGTTGCGTACCCAGCAGGACTGCGCGCAACGCCTGGGCAACCTGTTGGGCGCCATTGCGCCCCTCGATGCTTTCGCGGCGCCGCGCCTGGAAAAGGCGCTGGCCGATGCCGGTCTGCACAACGTGGATGTCCGCACCGCCCAGGTCATCATCCACCAGGAAATCCAATACCCTTCCGCCGCGGAAAAAATCCATGTGCCCAGACGCACGATCACCTCCCGGCAATCCTTGTTGGCGGCCGCGCTGCACAACTACCATGAAGCTGAAACCAAGCGGTCGATTTTTCGTATCGCGCTTCTGCGCGGCCAGCACAAGGCCCCCTTGCCGCTCAGTTTCGAGCGTTTTGCCAGGCTTTGCCGGCAACTCGACCTGGGTGGCGCTTACCAAGCGTTGCTGCACGGCGTGCTTGCGCCCAAGGCCCACCCAGGTCAGGCGCAAGGCGAAGGGCGTCGGCGGGTCGAGCAGCTGTTCCAGGACACCCTGCGGGCAAGCCTGGAGGCCGCGGTGCACGAGGCGCGCATCAAGGGCGAGCTGGAGCAGCCCTGCTACCAGCGCCTGCTGCCACTGTTCACCACCACTACAGGCGCAGCCAAGGTCACCGACGACATCACCCCGCGGCAGTTGCGCCTGTTGGGTAAAGTCATCGTCGGGGTGGTCACCGTGCAGCTCGAGGCCCGGGAGGGCCAGCCGGCGGCCGTCATCGCCTGGATACCGGGCGATCCATTGGGTGCACTGAGCGTGCATGAGTCCTGGGCGAACCTTTACGCAGTGTTGGCCGAGCGTTTGCGAGATCGGGCTTACCAGCAGTTCTTCAGCCGTTTTATCAGGCAGCGGGACCGGGTGGCGTTCGCTGTTGCCCTGGCCAGGGCCGTCATCGATACGGCGGCAGGCCAAACGCCGGAGCTGGATGGGCGTAACCTGCCCATCGATACCGCCTGGGCGTCCCACGTGCGCAGGCTGCAGGTGGAAAAACTCTATGACGACGCGCGTTGCCTGGCGGTCCCCACCGGTGAAGAGGACTTGCAGGATCGCCACGAGCGGCTGGAGGGCATGCTGGCCGCCGGGATGGATCTGCTTGGCCTGGCCGGGCTGTTCATTCCGGTGGTGGGGGAACTGCTGCTGGCCGTCAGTGCCTTGCAGGTCGCCGAGCAGGTGTATGAAGGGTACAAGGACTGGCGGCTGGGCGATCGCCAGGGGGCGCTGGACCATGCCTTTGACGTGGCAGCCAACCTGATTCTTTTCTCGGCGACCGCGCATGTCGTGCCGGCGGTGGCCCGTGTCGCCTCCGTCGATGGGTTATGGCCGGTGGCCTCGGCGTCCGGAGAACTGAAGCTGGCCAAGGCAATGCCGAGTGTGCAGCGCGAACAGAGCCTGTCGGCGTTGATGGACGGTTTGTCCGGGGGGATGAGTGGCGAACTGCTGGAGGAGGAGGCCCGCAGTCTGTCGAGCATCACCGGTATTTCCCATGAACAGGTGCGCCGTCTTGCTGCCGAGCAGGCGCCTGCACCCGCCAGGTTGCTCGATAGCCGTGAGCGCCTTGCGGCCTACCAAGCAGACCGGACGCTCACTCGCGAGGCGCTGGCGGCGCGGCTGGCCAGTGCCGAGGAGGGCGTCTCCCACGAGCAGTCGCTGTTGATGACGGCGTTCTCCGGACTGACCGCCCGCGGCGCGCAGGAGGTCATCGAGCAGGCCTGCTCGGTGCAACTGGACCGGTTGCGAAGCACCGCCCGGGTGCCCTTGGCCATGGCTGAGCGCGCGCGCTGCCAGGTGCGGGACACCCGTGTCGACCTGGCCTGTCTCGGGATTCGCCAGGCGCGGGCGATCAATGCCGATACCGAGCGGCTTGTGCTGGGGCTGATCGAGCGCAAGCAGCCTTGGCCGGCGGACACCCGTATCGAATTGCGCAGCGGCAACAGCCAGGGGTTGCTGCTGAGCCAGAGTCGTGCGGGCGAGGCGGCGCAGGTGAAACAGATAGTCCGTGATGAGGCTGGCTATCGCTTGGCGGATGCAGAACGAGCCCCTGAAGGCACTGAGGGGCACCTGCTCGCGGCAGTGCTGCGGTGCCTGAGTGAAGGGCAGAAAGCCGCCATGGGGCATGCGAACCTGTCGAGCTGGCAATTGCGCGACTGGTTGCTGGCGGCGGCCAGCGCCGACCGCGAACAGGCCGCGCAGATTATCGGCCTGGTTCGCCCGGGGGGGCGGGTCCTGCCGCCGCGCAGGTTTGGCGACGGACGCCTGGGGTATGCCTTGAGCACCGGTGGCGAAAGCAGCCAGCAGGCGATCAGACGAGGTATCCACCGCATTTTCCCGACGCTCAGCGAGGTGCAGCTGGAGTCCTATCTCGCTGCCGTGCGCAGAAGGGGCGAGAACCCATGGGACCATTACCAGCGGTTGCAGCAGCAACTCGATCAGTTGCGTGAGTCGCTGCGCCAATGGCAGGCCGACTGGCAGACCCCCATGGATGCCATACGCCGCCGTCGCGTCGCCGACACGTTCAGGCGCAGCTGGCGGCGTAAACTGGTGGATGGCAACGATCAATACGAGTTGAGCATCGATGGCGAGCATGTCGGGCAGTTGCCGCCATTGCCTGAGGGCATTGAGTATGCCCATGTGCGCCGTCTGGCGCTGCGCGACATGCAGTTGCAGGTTATCGAGCCGGGTTTTCTAGGCCGCTTTCCCAACCTGGTCGACCTTGACCTGAGCCACAACCGGCTAACCCGTGTCCCGGAGGGGATTGAGCAACTGACCCAACTGCGCAGGGTCAATCTGGGTGACAACCGCATCGCCCTGGGCGACGCATCACCCAACCGGCTCGCCCAACTGGTGCGGCTGGACACCCTGATTCTCAGCTACAACCCGCTAAATGGGCTACCTGACCTGTCCGCCCTGCCGCATGTGCGCGATGTACGCCTGCGGGCCACCGGCCAGGTGGACATGAACGAAGTGCATGAGCACCTGACGCTGCGGGCGCATATCGACCTGCGCGACAACCGGATTCGCGAGCTGCAGCGAGAGGTGCGTGGAATGCGCCAGCGCCTTCAGGGCGTAAGCCTGCATGAGAACCCATTGACGGAGCAGAGCGCTGCGTTTCTTGACGAGGTGCGCGGTATTGCCAGCCCGGGGGCCAGAGGCAGTGCCTCCTATGTGCATGAAGCGCCCGATGCCGATACCCGTGCCAGTTGGGTCGCGACCAGCAGCGACACTTTGCGTTTGCAGCGCGAGGCGACCTGGAACCGGCTGTTGGAGGAGCACAACTCGAGCGGATTGTTCCAGTTTCTCGCCGACTTCGCTGAAAGCGAGGAATTCAACGACAACCCCCGTGGTTATCGACGACGCGTCTGGAACATCCTTGAGGCCTGCGAGCACAACGAGGGGCTGCGCGAGCACGTGTTCAGCGAGGCCCAGGCGCCGAGAAGCTGCGAGGATCGCCTGGTCTATCTGCTCAACCAGCTGGAGACGGGTGTCCTGGCGTACGAGGGCATGGAGGGGGTTCCTGCTGCACTCAAGGAGCGGCGCTACCTGCGCCTGGGCAGGCAGTTGCATCGACTTGACCTGCTCGATGACATAGCCGCTCGTCATGCACGACAGATGCGCGCACAAGGGGTACGTAATGTCGATGAAATAGAAGTGCAGCTGTATTACCGCTCGAGGTTGGCGCGATCGCTCGATTTACCAGTTGCCCCGGACGAGATGCACTACCCGGCTTTCGCCAATGTCGCGGTCGTGAGTCTCAGGCGAGCGGAGCTCGACGTGCTGGGCGCCAACACCGATGCCGCCATTCGGGACGCCCTGGTCGAGCGTCCCTATTGGCAGCAGTACCTGCGTGAAACCTATGCCGATCGCTTCAAGGTGCAGACCGAGTCATTCCACACCCGCCTGGAAGCGCTCGAGGCACAAGCCAGGGCGGGGCAGGAAGCCGGTTATGAAGCGAGTGCCGAAGCCTTGATGAAAGAACATCTCGCGCTGGAGAAAGAGCTGATACGCGCCCTGACCGAGGAGGCCTGGGCGCGTCATCATCCCGATACTGACGGCGTCTGAGGGCTGCAAAGACGGTTCACGCTGCAGCGGTGCTGGTCAGGGCCTGGAGGCGCTGTTGCAGATAGTCTTTCAGGGCCTGCTGCTCGGCGGCGCTGGTGAACAGGCCCAACTTGGTGCGGCGCCAGAGGATGTCCTCGGCGTCGCACGCCCATTCCACGCGGCACAGGTAGTCCACTTCGTGGGAGAACAAGCCGCCGCCAATGGCCTGGCCGAGGCCGTCGGGTCCATGGACGCCGTCGAGCAACTGCCAGACGCGGCTGCCGTAGGTCAGCACCCAACGGCGGGCGATATCGACCGGCAGCCAGCCGTGCTGGGCCAGTACGGCGTCGACCAGGGCCTGCACCGACGTCATCTGCTCACCGCCAGGCAGCGCCGCGCCTGCGGTCCAGCTGCCGCGCATCTGGGTGAAATAAGGTTTGAGCTCGGCCATGGCCGACTCGGCCAGCTTGCGGTAGGTGGTCAGCTTGCCGCCGAATACCGACAGCAATGGAGCCTGGCCCTCGCTGGCGGACAGTGCCAGCGTGTAGTCGCGGGTGACCGCCGAGGGGTTGTCCGACTCGTCGTTGCACAGTGGGCGCACGCCTGAGTAGGTATGCACAATGTCGCTGCGGTCGAGTTGGTGATTGAAGTGTTCGTTGACCACGGTCAGCAGGTAGTCGGTTTCCTGCTCGGTGATCGCCACCTTGGCCGGGTCGCCGCTGTATTCGCGGTCGGTGGTGCCAATCAAGGTGAAACGCTCCAGGTACGGGATGCAGAAGACGATGCGCTGGTCTTCGTTTTGCAGGATGTAGGCGTGTTCGCCCTCGTACAGGCGCGGCACGATCAGGTGGCTGCCCTGGATCAGGCGGATACCGTACGGCGCGTCGAGCTTGAGGTCGTCCTTGATGAAGCTGGCCACCCACGGGCCGGCCGCGTTGACCAGGGCGCGGGCGCGAATGGTCTGCAGGCTGCCGTCGGCGTGCTGCAGATCCACCTGCCACAGACCGTCGATGCGCTCGGCACGCAGGCAACGGGTGCGGGTGCGGATGTCGGCGCCTTTTTCCCGGGCGGCCATGGCATTGAGCACGACCAGACGGGCATCGTCGACGGCACAGTCGGCATATTCGAAGCCGCGGGTGATTGCCGGCTTGAGCGGGTAGCCCGGGCCGAAGCGCAGGCTGCGCGAGGCGCCCAGGCGCTTGCGCTTGCCCAGGTGATCGTAGAGGAACAGGCCGGCGCGGATCATCCAGGCCGGGCGCAGGTGCGGACGGTGCGGCAGCACGAAACGCATCGGCTTGACGATGTGCGGCGCCTTGGCCAGCAGCACTTCGCGCTCGGCCAGGGCTTCGCGCACCAGGCGGAACTCGTAGTGCTCCAGGTAGCGCAAGCCACCGTGGATCAGCTTGCTGCTGGCCGAGGAGGTGTGCTGGGCCAGATCGTCCTTTTCGCAAAGGAACACGTTGAGGCCACGCCCGGCGGCGTCGGCAGCGATGCCCACGCCATTGATGCCACCGCCGATCACGGCGAGGTCGTAGCAGTCGTGCAGGGGTGGCTGGGACGAAACGGGCTGGGACACGGGCAAGGCCTCCTGGGGCGTTCGCATCGAATGCGAACATTGATGTTCGTTTTCGAAAATACTAGCGCAATGAACAGGCGGCTGCCAGTCAGTCTTTATAGAAAAAACTGATCGGATGACAGGGAAATGAACATTTGTGAAAAGCAGGGGTGAACGGTTGCAGATTTTCAAGGGGGTCGAGATCGCGCCGCGCGGGCGGCGCGCGATCTCATAGGCGACCAATGGCTCATGCCATGCGCTCAGTGGCCCTCACACCACCTCAAGCCGGATCTTGTACTGGTTGAGTAACTGGCTGAGGGCGGCCGAAGGGGCCTGGTCGGTCACCAGGCAGTCGACCAGGTTGATCGAGCCCAGGCGTACCATGGCATTGCGGCCGAACTTGCTGGAGTCCGCGGCGAGGATGACCTGGCGGGCATTGGCGATGATCGCCTGGGACACGCGCACTTCCTGGTAGTCGAAGTCCAGCAGGCTGCCGTCTTCATCGATGCCGCTGATGCCCACCACGGCGAAGTCGACCTTGAACTGGTTGATGAAGTCGACGCTGGCCTGGCCGACCACGCCGCCATCGCGGCGCACCGTGCCGCCCGCCACCAGCACCTCGAAGTCGTCCTTGGCGGCGAGGATCGCGGCCACATGCAGGTTGTTGGTGATGACCTTCAGGTGGCTGTGGTTGAGCAGGGCGCGGGCGATGGATTCGGTGGTGGTGCCGATATTGATGAACAGCGAGGCGTGATCGGGGATCTGCTGGGCCACGGCTTCGGCGATACGCTGCTTTTCGTCGCGCATCTGGTCGGCGCGCATGGCGTAGGCGGTGTTCTCGATGCTCGAGTCGTAGGCCGCGCCACCGTGGTAGCGGCGCAGCAGGTTGACCTCGGCGAGCTGGTTGATATCGCGGCGGATGGTCTGCGGGGTGACGACGAACAGCTGCGCCATCTCCTCGATGCTGACATAGCCGCGTTCACGGACCAGCTCGAGGATTTGTTGTTGGCGAGGAGGCAGATTCATGGGCGGTCCTTTGGGGCAGCCGGACAAATTCTGCAATGATGCCGTAGCTCGGGGTGTAGGACCAGCCTGGTAATTGCCTAAAGGGCCGTCGCCGGGCAAGCCCGCTACCACCACCGATCAGGCAGCAGCGGGCTTGCCCCGGTATACCTCAAGCCTCAGGCGTCGTGGTCTTCCCAGTCGCGGGTGCGGTCCACGGCCTTGCGCCAGCCTTTGTACAGCTTCTCCTTGGCGGCTTCATCCAGCTGCGGGCTGAATTCGCGCTCGATGATCGCCTTGTCGCGCAGCTCGTCCAGGCCGCTCCAGAAACCACAGGCCAGGCCGGCCAGGTAGGCGGCGCCAAGGGCAGTGGTTTCGCGCATTTTCGGGCGCTCGACGCAGGTGCCGAGGATGTCGGCCTGGAACTGCATGAGGAAGTTGTTGGCCACTGCGCCACCGTCCACGCGCAGTTCCGACAGGCGCTGGCCGCAATCCTGCTGCATGGCGTCGAGCACGTCACGGGTCTGGTAGGCAATCGACTCCAGGGCTGCGCGAATGATGTGATCGACCTTGACGCCACGGGTCAGGCCGAACAGCGCGCCACGGGCATAGGGGTCCCAGTAAGGTGCACCGAGGCCGGTGAAGGCTGGCACCAGGTACACGCCGTTGCTGTCCTTGACCTTGCTGGCGAAGTACTCGGTGTCGTAGGCGTCGTTGACGATCTTCAGTTCGTCGCGCAGCCACTGCACGGTGGAGCCGCCGTTGAATACCGCGCCTTCCAGGGCATAGGCCACTTCGCCACGCGGGCCGCAGGCGATGGTGGTAAGCAGGCCGTGAGACGACTTGACTGCCTTGTCGCCGGTGTTCATCAACAGGAAACAACCGGTGCCGTAGGTGTTCTTGGCCTGGCCTGGCTCGACGCACATCTGGCCGAACAGCGCCGATTGCTGGTCGCCGGCGATACCGGCGATGTCGATGCCGCTCTTGGTCTTGCCATAGACTTCGGACGACGGACGAACCTCAGGCAGCATCTGGCGTGGAATACCGAGGATATCCAGCAGCTTCTCGTCCCACTGCAGGGTATGGATGTTGAACATCAGCGTGCGCGAGGCGTTGGTGTAGTCGGTGACATGCACCTTGCCGCCGGAGAACTTCCAGATCAGCCAGGTATCGATGGTGCCGAACAGCAGCTCGCCACGTTCGGCACGTTCGCGGGCGCCTTCGACGTTGTCGAGGATCCACTTGAGCTTGGTGCCGGAGAAGTACGGGTCGGTGACCAGGCCAGTGGCTTCGCGAATGTACTGCTCGTGGCCGTCGCGCTTGAGCTGGGCGCAAATCTCGGTGCTGCGCCGGCACTGCCAGACGATGGCGTTGTACACCGGGCGCCCGGTTTCCTTGTCCCATACCACCGTGGTTTCACGCTGGTTGGTGATGCCGATGGCGGCGACCTGGGCGTGGCTGATGCCGGCCTGCGCCAGGGCCTCGACCATGGTGGCGCTCTGGGTGGCGAAGATTTCCATCGGGTCGTGCTCGACCCAGCCGGCCTGCGGGTAGTGCTGGGCGAACTCGCGCTGGGAGGTGCCGACCACGTTGGCGTCACGGTCGAAGATGATCGCCCGCGAACTGGTGGTGCCTTGGTCCAGGGCAATGATGTAGTTCTTGTCCAGGGTGTCTGTCATGTCGATGGCCTTGCAAGAAATTGGAGTAGGTCAGGGCGTGGCGGCGCGGGCTGATCGGCCTCGGGCACGGCGCGGGCATCAGGAAACCTGGGTGTCACCCTGGGGATTATCGTTGGTCTGGGCTGTTTCGGCGTGCGCGCTCGGCAGGTTGCGGGCAATCAGGCCGCGGTACAAGGCCGCACCCAGGCTGGCGCCGAGAATCGGTGCGAAGATCGGCACCAGGAAGTACGGAATATCGCGGCCGCCGGTGAAGGCCACTTCACCCCAGCCGGCAAGGAATGTCATCAGTTTTGGGCCGAAGTCACGTGCCGGGTTCATCGCGAAGCCGGTCAGCGGGCCCATGGCGCTGCCGATCACGGCGATCAGCAGGCCAATCAGCAAGGGCGCGGTGGCACCCCGTGGCAGACCGTTGTTGTCGTCGGTCAGGGCCATGATCACGGCCATCAGAATGGCGGTGATGATCACCTCGACCAAGAAGGCCTGGCCGGTGGACAGCGCCGGGTGCGGGTAGGTGGAGAAGGTCGAGGCCAGCTCGAGGCTGGCCTGGCTGCCACGGACCATGGCGTGGCTCTGTTCGAAATCGAAGAACAGGTTGCTGTACAGGAAGTACACCAGCGCGGCGCCGCAGAACGCGCCACAGACCTGGGCCAGCATGTAGAACGGCAGCTTGCGCTTGTCGAAGCCGGCGAACAGCGCCAGGGCGATGCTCACTGCCGGGTTCAGGTGCGCGCCGGAAACGCCGGCGGTGAGGTAGATCGCCATGCTCACCCCGACCCCCCAGATGATGCTGATCTCCCACAGGCCGAAGCTGGCGCCGGCGACCTTGAGCGCGGCGACACAGCCGGTGCCGAAGAAGATGAGCAGGGCGGTGCCGAGGAACTCGGCCAGGCATTGGGCGGATAATGTCGGTTGTCGCAGTGCAGTCGTCATGTATGACCTCGGTTCTTGTTGTTGTGAGGCGCTGGGCGCTCGACAGCAAAATGCCCGGCATCAATCCCCATTGACGACGGGCGGGTACAGGAAGTGCACCTTATAAGTGCACCATTTATTCATAAACGAAAAAATATAGACAAGAAACGCTGATGTCAAAGGTCGAAAATGAACGTCTGGCCACAATCTGACTGCCAGGCCTGGGCATGAATCCATGGCCGCTGCTCTAACCTGGGGCTTGCGCTGGCTGGTGTGACGGATTTGCCCTAAAGTAGCCGCCGACCTGTGAGCCACTGGAGCCGCCATGACCCCCGCCCTGGACCTGTTGAAGAAAGCCCGTGCCGAGCATCGCGTGCACAGCTACGAACACGATCCGAAGAGCGCTTCCTATGGCCTGGAGGCCGCGGAAAAGCTCGGTCTTGACCCACAACAGGTGTTCAAGACCTTGCTCGCCAGCAGCGAAAAAGGCGAGTTGCTGGTGGCGGTGGTGCCCGTGGTCGGCAGCCTCGATTTGAAAGCCCTGGCCCATGCGGCGGGGGTGAAGAAATGCGAGATGGCCGACCCCCAGGCTGCCCAGCGCGCCACCGGCTACCTGGTGGGTGGGATCAGTCCGCTGGGCCAGAAGAAGCGCCTGCGCACCTTCATCGATCAATCGGCGCAACAATATGAAACCATTCATGTCAGCGCTGGGCGCCGTGGCCTGGAGGTGGAACTGGCGGCAGCGGTACTGGCGACCCACACCCAGGGGCAATTTGCCGAAATTGGCCGCGGCTGATCATCTGTACTGATTCAAATTCCACGACTCTGTCACTGTTCGGTCCTGGGGCATTACTCCATGCTCTGGGCCTTTCTCGCCGAACACAGGAGTCGTGGCATGCAGCTGCATTTTCATCAGGTCGACGCATTCAGTGACCGCCCCTTCGCCGGCAATCCGGCCATGGTCTACCACCTGGAACAGTGGCTCGACGACGGGTTGATGCAGCAGATCGCCGCCGAGCACAACCTGGCCGAAACCGCATTCGTGGTGGCCGAAGCGCAGGGCTACCGGATTCGCTGGTTCACCCCGAGCACCGAGGTGCCGCTGTGCGGCCATGCCACGCTGGCCACCGCCCACGTGTTGTTCGAGGTGTATGGCGAAACGGCCTCGCGCCTGGACCTGCAGAGCCGTTCCGGTCAGTTGAGCGTCAGCCGCGAAGGCGAGCACCTGTGGCTGGACTTTCCGCGGATCGATCCGCAACCGCTGGCAGAACCGCTGGCGGTGGCCGAGGCCTTGGGTTGCGAGGTGCAGGAGGTGTACCAGACCAAGGAGCTGATGGTCGTGCTGGCCTCGGAGCAGGCCGTGCGTGACTGTGCGCCGAACATGGCGGCGCTGGCAGATTTGCCGGGGCTAGGGGTGATCATCACCGCCCCGGGCGAGCAGCATGATTTCGTGTCGCGTTATTTCGCACCCGGTATTGGCATCCCGGAGGATCCGGTTACCGGATCGACCCACTGTTCGTTGATCCCGTACTGGGCGGCGCGTCTGGGCAAGTCCGAGTTGCGTGCCTTCCAGCGCTCGGCCAGGGGCGGGGAGCTGTTTTGCCGCCTGGAAGGGGCGCGGGTGAAGATCGGTGGTATGGCCCGGCGGGTGGCCAGTGGCACGCTGATGCTGTGATCTATCCAGGGCATGGCGTCGGGCGCTTCGCCAGCAAGGCTGGCGCCTACCTGTCTGGTAGGGCCAGCCTTGCTGGCAATGACACGGGTCAGCGCGCCGAGCTGACCCGGCGTACCCCGTTTTCATGGCGTGCCAACTGCGCGGCAACGCTGCCGGGCACCGGGAACAGCACCAGGTGATCGGCCGCCACGGCAATGCCGACCTCCTGGCCGACCGGGTGGTCGTTATGGCTGGGGAAGATCGCTTCGAGCTGGCTGCCGGTGGGCAACTGCAGGCGATACAGGGTCGAGGCACCGAGAAAACTCTTGCCGATGACCTGCGCGCGCAAGGTGCTGTCGGGCGCGTGGATGATGTCGTCGGGACGCAGCAGCACGTCCACCGAGCTGCCGGGGGCCATGGTATAGGCGCGGTTGCCACGCAGCTCACCGAGCTCGGTGGTTACCGCCTCGTGGCTGCTCATCTGGCCACGGATGAAGTAGCCCTGGCCGATGAAGCTGGCGACGAACGGCGTCTGCGGCTCGTGATAGAGGTTGTAGGGCGTGTCCCATTGCTCCAGGCGGCCCTCCTTGAACACCCCGACATGGTCGCTGACGGCGAAGGCTTCTTCCTGGTCGTGGGTAACCAGGATGGCGCTGGTGCCGCGGCTCTTGAGAATGTCGCGCACCTCGTGGCTCAGGCGTCGGCGCAGCTCCACGTCGAGGTTGGAGAAGGGCTCGTCGAGCAGCAGCAATTGCGGCTCCGGTGCCAGTGCCCGGGCCAGGGCGACGCGCTGTTGCTGGCCGCCGGACAGCTCGTGCGGGTAACGCCCGCCGAGGCCGCCGAGCTTGACCAGGGCGAGCATTTCCTCGACCACTTCGGCCTGCTTGGGGTGCTTGCCGATGCCGAAGGCGATGTTCTGCGCCACGGTGAGGTGGGGGAACAGCGCGTAGTCCTGGAACACCATGCCGATCCGGCGCTTCTCCGGGGCCAAGGTGAAGCCGGCGCGGGAGATGACCTCGCCGGCCAGTTGGATCTCGCCCTCGTGTACCGGCTCGAAACCGGCGATGGCGCGCAGGGTGGTGGTCTTGCCGCAACCCGAAGAGCCCAGCAGGCAACCGATGTCGCCTGCGTTCAGGTGCAGGTTGAGGTTCTGGACGATACGCTGGTCGCCATAGCCACAGGCGAGGTCGCGCAGGTTGAGCAGCAGGGATTGACTCATGCGTGGTGGTAAGCCGGTTCTACAAGGAATTCCAGAAGGGCCTTCTGTGCATGCAGGCGGTTTTCAGCCTCGTCCCAGGCGACCGAACGGGGGTCGTCGAGCAGGTCCTGGCTGATTTCCTCGCCACGGTGGGCGGGCAGGCAATGCATGAACAGGGCGTCGGGTGCCGCCAGGTCGAGCAGTTCGCGGGTGACCTGGTAAGGCGCGAAATGCGCCAGGCGCCGTGCAGTTTCCTCTTCCTGGCCCATGGAAGTCCAGACATCCGTGGTCACCAGGTGGGCGCCACGCACCGCTTCCTTGGGGTCACGGACGATCTGCACGCGCTCGCCGCCCAGTTGCAGGAAGCGTGGGTCGGGGTCGTAGCCTTCTGGGCAGGCGATGCGCAGTTGGAAGTCGAACTGCAGGGCAGCCTCGATATACGAGTTGCACATGTTGAAGCCATCGCCGACCCACGCCACGGTCTTGCCCTGGATCGCGCCGCGATGCTCGACGAAGGTCTGCATGTCGGCCAGCAATTGGCATGGGTGCGATTCATCGGACAGGCCGTTGATCACCGGTACCTTGGAATGGGCGGCGAACTCGGTCAGGGTGCTGTGGGCGTGGGTGCGGATCATCACCGCGTCGACCATGCTCGACAGCACGATGGCGCTGTCGGCGATCGGCTCGCCACGGCCCAGCTGGGTGTCGCGCGGCGACAGGAAGATGGCTTGGCCACCGAGCTGGATCATGCCGGCCTCGAACGACACCCGGGTGCGGGTCGAGGATTTCTCGAAGATCATCCCCAGCACGCGGTTCTTCAGCGGCTCGAACAGCACGCCACGCTTGCGCAGGTCCTTAAGCTCGATGCCTCGGCGGATCACACCGAGCAATTCGTCGGTGGTGAAATCCAGCAGGGAGAGAAAGTGCCTAGCGCTCATGATTGACTACCTTATCTGCAACGTTCTGCAGGTCGACCGTATGGTTTTTGTTGACAACGAAGGTGACCTGCGGCGTAAGCCGCACGGGGCGGACGGAATAGGGAAAGGCGCAATACTATAATTAAATGTCGCCTGAAACCAAGAGGGGAAACGCCGCCACTGTGTCAAAGGGTGTCGTAACCCTTTGGCAGGCAGCCGTTTTTTATTTGCTACAGAGGTTGTACACGGCTCGGCGCGCCTTTGGCAAACCCGCTGTCGTGAATCGCCGGCCTGATGTCGCCCGATTCACGCGGCGAAGCGCGCTGGCACGCCGCAATGGCACAGCGCATAGTCGAGCGCCCAGAACAACAAGGCAGAGGCGGCCATGACCAAGACCCTGCATCACCGAGCCTGTCACCTGTGCGAGGCCATCTGCGGCCTGAACATCGAAGTCAGCCATGAGGCCGATGGCCGGGCGCGCATCAGTTCGATCAAGGGAGACCCGCAGGACCCGTTCAGCCGTGGCCATATCTGCCCCAAGGCGGTGGCCCTGCAGGACATCCAGGAAGACCCGGACCGCTTGCGCCAGCCGCATCGGCGAGTGGGCGACAGCTGGCACCCGATCAGTTGGGAGCAGGCATTCGAGTTGGCCGCCGAACGGTTGTGGGCGCTGCAGCAGGCGCACGGGCGCAATAGCGTGGCGGTGTACCAGGGCAACCCCAGCGTGCACAACTATGGCCTGATGACCCACAGCAACTACTTCCTTGGCCTGCTCAAGACGCGCAACCGCTTTTCCGCGACCTCGGTCGACCAGCTACCGCAGCATCTGACCAGCCACCTGATGTATGGCCACGGCCTGCTGCTGCCGATCCCGGACATCGACCATACCGAGTTCATGCTGATCCTTGGCGGCAATCCATTAGCCTCCAACGGCAGCATCATGACGGTCCCTGATGTGGAAAAACGGCTCAAGGCGCTGAAGGCCAGGGGTGGGCGGCTGGTGGTGGTGGACCCGCGCCGTAGCGAGACGGCGGCGATGGCCGACCAACACCTGTTCATCCGCCCCGGTGGCGATGCGGCGCTGCTGGCGGGGCTGCTGCATACCTTGTTCGCCGAGGACCTGGCCCGTGGATCGCATTTGCCGGTCAACGGCCTGGGGCAGCTGCGCGCAGCCCTGGCGCCGTTCGCTGCCGATGCCATGAGTGCATGCTGTGGCATCCCGGCCGAGGCTATCCGCCAGTTGGCCCGGGATTTCGCCGCCGCCGACAAGGCGGTGTGCTATGGCCGCATGGGGGTGTCGACCCAGGCCTTCGGCACACTGTGTCACTGGCTGGTGCAACTGATCAACCTGGTGACCGGCAACCTCGACCGCGTGGGCGGCGCGCTGTGTACCGAGCCTGCGGTGGACCTGGTGGCCAGTACCGCGGGCGGGCACTTCGACCAGTGGCGCAGCCGCGTCTCGGGCTTGCCCGAGTATGGCGGCGAACTGCCGGTGTCGGCCTTGGCTGAAGAAATTCTCGAACCGGGCGAGGGGCAAGTGCGGGCTTTGGTCACGGTCGCCGGCAACCCGGTGTTGTCCACGCCCAATGGCCGGCAATTGGATCAAGCCCTGGCAGGCCTGGACTTCATGCTCAGCATCGATTTGTACATCAACGAGACCACGCGCCATGCCGACCTGATCCTGCCGTCGACCTCGGCCCTGGAGAACGACCACTACGACTCGACCTTCAACCTGTTGGCGGTGCGCAACGTCACCCGTTTCAACCGGGCGATCCTGGCCAGACCCGAGGGGGCGCTGCACGACTGGGAGATCTTCGTGGGGCTGGCCAAGGCGTTTGCCGCGCGCGCGCAGCTCGAGCTTAAGGCGACCTTGCCGCCAGCGCAGATGATCGATCAGGCGCTGCGCAGGGGGCGTCATGGCGACGGTTCGGCCTGGCAGCTCTCGCTACAGACACTCGAACAGCATCCCCATGGCCTGGACCTGGGGCCGTTGCAGCCGAACCTTGCTGGCCGCCTGCGCACTGCCAGCCAGGCGGTCGAGGCCGTACCGCAGGTGTTGCTCGACGACCTGCAGCGCCTGGCTCGACAGCGGCCGCCGGAGGTTGGCCAGCTGTTGTTGATCGGCCGTCGCCATGTGCGCAGCAACAACTCCTGGATGCACAACTTCCAGCGCCTGGTCAAAGGCAAGCCGCGCCACCAGTTGCTGATGCACCCGGACGACCTGCGCCAGCGACACCTGCACGATGGCCAGACCGTGCGGGTTCGGTCGCGCACCGGGGTGCTGGAGGTGCAGGTGCAGGCCAGCGAGGACATGATGCCGGGGGTGGTCAGCCTGCCCCATGGTTTTGGCCATGCCCGCCAAGGGGCGCGTCTGCAGGTGGCGGCCGTGTTGCCTGGGGTCAGTGCCAACGACCTGACCGACGAGCGCCTGCGTGACGGCGTGTCCGGCAATGCCGCGCTCAATGGCGTACCGGTGCAGGTGGAGGCCGCCTGATGTACGGCAAGGCCGAGCACGCTGCTCGGCTTTCCGTTACAATGCGCCACCGTGCCGACGACCCAGTCGGAAAGTTCAGCCGAGGTGCTTCATGGATATCATCGATACAATCAAAGAGCAGATTGCCAACAACACCATTCTGCTTTACATGAAAGGTTCGCCGAATGCCCCGCAGTGCGGCTTCTCTGCCAAGGCTTCGCAAGCTGTGATGGGATGTGGCGAGAAATTCGCTTATGTCGACATCCTGCAGAACCCGGAAATCCGCGCCAACCTGCCCAAGTACGCCAACTGGCCGACCTTCCCGCAACTGTGGGTGGCCGGTGAGCTGGTCGGTGGCAGCGACATCATGCTGGAGATGTTCGAAAAGGGTGAGCTGCAGACCCTGATCAAGGAAGCGGCCGCCAAGGCCAAGGCTTCCGAAGCCTGATACGGCCGCTGGCCCAGGTACGCAAAAGCCCCGCATGAGCGGGGCTTTTTGTTGGCCAAACATGGTCAGTAATTGCTAGGCCACAATTCGCCGGCTGCATGCGGCTTGTGTAGGAGTGGCCTTGTGTCGCGAAAGGGCTGCGAAGCAGCCCCGGCGATTTTGCATGGTACCGAGATCCTGGGGCCGCTACGCGGCCCTTTCGCGACACAAGGCCGCTCCTACAGGGTTACGCGATCACCTGCTGGCGATGCTTTGTCTGACCGATGTGAAACTTATTCTTCGCCCATCTGCGATTGCAGGTAGTTCTCGAGGGTGATCTTGTCGATCAGGCCCAGCTGGGTTTCCAGCCAGTCGATGTGCTCTTCCTCGGACTCGAGGATATCTTCGAGCAGGTCACGGGAACCGAAGTCGCCAGCGGTTTCGCAATGGGCGATGGCGGCTTTCAGGTCGGCGTGGGCCTTCTTCTCAAGCTTCAGGTCGCACTCGAGCATCTCCTTGGTGTGCTCGCCGATCATCAGCTTGCCCAGGTCCTGGACGTTGGGGATGCCTTCGAGGAAGAGAATACGCTTGATCAGTTTGTCAGCGTCCTTCATCGCGGTGATGGACTCTTTGTACTCGAGCTTGCCCAGCTTGTTCAGGCCCCAATCTTCATACATGCGTGCGTGCAGGAAGTACTGGTTGATCGCGACCAGCTCGTTTCCGAGGATCTTGTTGAGATGCTGGATGACGCTTACGTCGCCTTTCATGATGGGGTCCTGCCCTGTGGAAGTTGAGCCAATGAAATCAAGTTTGAGCCCGACCTCTATCTATGTCAAACCTAAGTTATTGAATAATAAGTGAAAATTAATAGGAATAAGAATGTTTGTGAACCGCGTTCGAGCGCTAAGTTATTGAATTGAAGGCATAAAAAAACCGGACACGAGGTCCGGTTCTTTGAATTCTGCCAGGTCAGGCGGCGTTGAATTCCACAGGGTAGGGCAGCACGGCCTGTTGGCTCAGTTGCAGGTCAGTGAGCGTTTCACGCACCACCTGCTTGGCCAGGCAAGCACATTTGCCACACTGGCTGGCGACGTTGGTCGCGGCTCGAACTTCCTTGTAGCTGCAGCATCCTTCGTAGATCGCATCGCGGATCTGTCCGTCGGTGACACCGACACAAAGACACACATACATAAAGGCTGACCATCGCGGGGTTGAGTCGATGGGTTGGAGAGTAATGGTAATGAGAATGCTTGTCAAAGCCCTTTCTGAAAGGGCCGTGCTTGAGCGACCGGTGGTACAGATTCGGCCTGTCACGCAAAGCTGTGTATGATGGTCAACCTTTGCTGGATCCGGGGGAATGCGTTCTGCCCGGGCAAGCTTCTTCACCCCTCATCAGGAGAAATCGAATGAGCGTACTCGTTGGCAAGAAAGCCCCTGACTTCACCGTACCGGCTGTGCTGGGCAACGGCGAAATCGTCGACAGCTTCAACCTGGCCTCGGCCATCAAAGGCAAGTACGGCCTGGTGTTCTTCTACCCGCTGGACTTCACCTTCGTCTGCCCGTCCGAGCTGATCGCCCTGGATCACCGCATCCCGGACTTCCAGGCCCGCAACGTGGAAGTGATCGGCGTGTCGATCGACTCGCACTTCACCCACAACGCCTGGCGTAACACCCCGGTCAACAACGGCGGCATCGGTCAGGTCAAGTACACCCTGGCGGCCGACATGACCCACGAAATCTGCAAGGCCTACGACGTCGAGTCCGAAGGCGGCGTGGCGTTCCGTGGCGCCTTCCTGATCGACACCAATGGTGTCGTTCGTTCGCAGATCGTCAACGACCTGCCGCTGGGCCGTAACATGGACGAGCTGCTGCGCCTGGTCGACGCCCTGCAATTCCACGAAGAGCACGGCGAAGTCTGCCCGGCCAACTGGAAGAAAGGCGACAAGGGCATGAACGCTTCGCCGGAAGGTGTTGCCGCCTACCTGAGCGAGAACGCTGGCAAGCTGTAATTGCCTCGCGCATAAAAAAACCGGCCCATGTGGCCGGTTTTTTTATTCCAACGGTCAAGCTTAACCCTGTAGGAGCCGGCCAGCGCAGTGGATGGCACCGGCGCTGCCGGTGTTCGCCGGCAAGGCCGGCTCCTACAGAGGGCGAGTTCAATCGTTGAAATCGCGCCAGCCGCCCATCTCTTTCCAGCGGTTGACGATGCCGCAGAACAACTCGGCGGTCTTCTCGGTGTCGTAGCGCGCCGAATGCGCCTCACGGCCGTCGAAGTCGATGTCGGCGCTTTGGCAGGCCCGCGCCAGCACGGTCTGGCCATAGGCGAGGCCGGCCAGGGTGGCGGTGTCGAAGCTGGAGAACGGGTGAAACGGGTTGCGCTTGATGTCGTTGCGCGCCACTGCCGCATTGAGGAAGCCCAGGTCGAAGCTGCTGTTGTGGCCGACCAGGATCGCCCGCTTGCAGCCGTTGGCCTTCAATGCCTTGCGCACACCGCGGAAGATATCGGTGAGCGCGCTTTCCTCGGCCACGGCCATGCGCAACGGGTGGTCAAGCTTGATCCCGGTGAACTCCAGCGCGGCGGCCTCGATGTTGGCCCCCTCGAACGGCTCGACCCGGTAGAAGTAGGTGTGCTCGGGGAACAGGAAGCCTTTCTCGTCCATGCCGATAGTGACCGCGGCAATTTCCAGCAGGGCGTCGGTGGCGCTGTTGAAGCCGCCAGTCTCGACATCCACCACCACCGGCAGGTAGCCGCGGAAACGCTCGGCCATCGGGTGGCGCGAGCCGCTGCTGACCGGGCTGTCCTGTTCGTCGTCGTAGAGGTCTTCGCTCACGCGTTGTCCTCCAGCAGGCGCCAGCGCAGTTGTTCACCGGCGCGCAGGGGAACCACGGTGGTGTCGCCCAATGGCAGGCTGTCGGGCGCCGTCCACGTTTCGCGAACCAGGGTAATGGTGTCGGTGTTTCGTGGCAGGCCGTAGAAATCCGGGCCGTGCTTGCTGGCGAAACCTTCCAGCTTGTCCAGCGCGTTGCGCTGCTCGAACGCCTCGGCGTACAGCTCGATCGCGGCATAGGCGGTGTAGCAGCCGGCGCAGCCGCAGGCGGCTTCTTTCGCGTGTTTGGCGTGGGGGGCCGAATCGGTGCCGAGGAAGAACTTCGGGTTGCCGCTGGTGGCGGCGTCCAGCAGCGCCACCTGGTGGGTGTTGCGCTTGAGGATCGGCAGGCAATAGAAGTGCGGGCGAATGCCGCCGACCAGCATGTGGTTGCGGTTGTACAGCAGGTGCTGGGCGGTGATGGTCGCGCCGACGTTGGCCGGGGCCTCGCTGACGAACTGTGCGGCATCGCCGGTGGTGATGTGCTCGAACACCACCTTGAGGGTCGGGAAGCGCTCGACCAGACGACGCATGTGCTCGTCGATGAAGCGCTTCTCGCGGTCGAACACGTCGACCTCGCTGCGGGTCACTTCACCGTGCACCAGCAATGGCATGCCGACTTGCGCCAGTGCCTCGATGGCCGGGAAGATGTTGTCGATGCTGGTCACGCCCGAGTCGGAGTTGGTGGTGGCGCCGGCCGGGTACAGCTTGGCGGCGTACACGAAGCCGCTGGCCTTGGCCGCGCGGACATCCTCGGGGCTGGTGCGGTCGGTGAGGTACAGCACCATCAGCGGCTCGAAGCGGCTGCCGGCCGGGCGGGCGGCAAGGATGCGCTCGCGGTAGGCGCCAGCCTCGACGGCGTTGCGCACCGGCGGCACGAGGTTGGGCATGATGATGGCACGGGCAAAGGTGCGCGCCACGTCACCGACGGTATGTGGCAGGACGGCACCATCGCGCAGATGGATGTGCCAGTCGTCGGGGCGCAGGAGGGTCAGGCGATCGGACATTGGGAATTCCAGGCGGGTCGAACTCAGACCTCAATGCTACCGGAAAACCCCTTGTCGAGCACGGCTATCAAGTTTTCCCACGGGCGTCCGATAGCCTTGAGGTAAGCCGTCAGAATCTGTGGAGCCGCCCGTGCGCCAGCGTTACCTAGCCCTGTTCACCCTTGTCGCCAGCCTGCCGGCTGGGGCATTGACCTTCCAGACCCGCGTGGAGAACGTCGCCTGGAAAGTCGAGGGGGACCAGTTCGAATGCCGCCTGATCCAGCCGATCGACGGCTTCGGCAGCGGTGAGTTCGTGCGCCGCGCCGGTGAGCAGCCGACTTTCCAGCTGCGCTCTGACAGCAATGTGCTCGGGGCCGGCTCGGCCACCCTGCTGGCCGCGGCGGCGCCCTGGCAGCCTGGGCGCGGCGATATCAACCTGGGTGCGGTGCGCATGGCCCGCAGCGGTGTGCTGTTCACCTCCAGCCAAGGGCAGGCCAGCCGCCTGATCAACGGCCTGCTCGATGGGCGCAGCAGCGTGGTGCGCAACTACGCCGGTGAAGGCGGGCGGGCCATGGAAGTGCATGTGATGCCGGTGAGTTTTGCCAAGGCCTACAGCGACTACCAGCTCTGCGCGGCCAAACTGCTGCCGATGAACTACGACCAGATCCGCCAGACCCAGGTCGGCTTTCCCGGTGGCGGCATCGAACTGGACAGCTCGGCGCGCGCGCGCCTGGACGTGATCCTCGATTACTTGAAGGCCGATCCGTCGGTCAATCACATCGAGCTCAATGGCCACTCCGACAACAGCGGCAATCGCCTGACCAATCGCGACACCTCGCGGCGGCGGGCCTTGGCGGTGGCCGAATACTTCAAGGCCCATGGCGTGCCGGACGAGCAGATCACCGTGCGCTTCCATGGCGAACGCTACCCGCTGGCCAAGAACAACACCCCTGCCAACCGTGCGCGCAACCGCCGAGTCAACATCCAGCTTGACCGGGTGGTACCGGTGCACAAGCCCGTCGAGCCGCCGCCGGTGCAGGCCCCGCCAGCCGCAGCCCCGGCTGCTGCGCCTACGGCCCCGGTAGGGGCCGCGCAGCCCGCGCCGGGGAAATAATCCAGGGTGCGACCGTGGGTCGCGCTCTCGACAATTCCTGTCGCTTTGTCGTCACAAGCTGTCGCCCCATTGTAAATTTTTCGGCAAGGCCGGTAGAATCATCGGCTTTCCGTACAACCCCGTGGAGTGATGGCATGGCGGACGTAAAAAAGGTCGTATTGGCGTATTCCGGCGGCCTTGATACTTCGGTGATTCTCAAGTGGCTGCAGGACACCTACAACTGTGAAGTGGTGACCTTCACCGCCGACCTCGGTCAGGGCGAGGAGGTCGAGCCGGCCCGCGCCAAGGCCCAGGCAATGGGCGTGAAAGAAATCTACATCGACGACCTGCGCGAAGAATTCGTGCGTGATTTCGTGTTCCCGATGTTCCGCGCCAACACCGTCTACGAAGGCGAGTACCTGCTGGGTACCTCCATCGCCCGCCCGCTGATCGCCAAGCGCCTGATCGAGATCGCCAACGAAACCGGCGCCGATGCCATTTCCCACGGCGCAACCGGCAAGGGCAACGACCAGGTGCGCTTCGAGCTGGGTGCCTATGCGCTCAAGCCCGGCGTCAAGGTCATCGCCCCATGGCGCGAGTGGGACCTGCTGTCCCGCGAGAAGCTGATGGACTACGCCGAGAAGCACGGTATCCCGATCGAGCGCCACGGCAAGAAGAAGTCGCCGTACTCGATGGACGCCAACCTGCTGCACATCTCCTACGAAGGCGGTGTCCTGGAAGATACCTGGACCGAGCACGAGGAAGACATGTGGAAATGGAGCGTCTCGCCGGAGAACGCACCGGACCAGGCCACCTACATCGAGCTGACCTACCGCAACGGTGACATCGTCGCCATCGACGGCGTCGAGAAGACCCCGGCCACGGTCCTGGCCGACCTCAACCGCATCGGCGGCGCCAACGGCATTGGCCGCCTCGACATCGTCGAGAACCGCTATGTCGGCATGAAGTCGCGTGGCTGCTACGAGACCCCGGGCGGCACCATCATGCTCAAGGCCCACCGTGCCATCGAGTCGATCACCCTGGACCGCGAAGTCGCTCACCTGAAGGATGAGCTGATGCCGAAGTACGCCAGCCTGATCTACACCGGCTACTGGTGGAGCCCGGAGCGTCTGATGCTGCAGCAGATGATCGACGCCTCCCAGGTCAACGTGAACGGTGTCGTGCGCCTGAAACTGTACAAGGGCAATGTCACCGTCGTCGGCCGCAAGTCGGACGACTCGCTGTTCGACGCCAACATCGCGACCTTCGAGGAAGACGGCGGCGCCTACAACCAGGCTGATGCCGCAGGCTTCATCAAGCTCAATGCCCTGCGCATGCGGATTGCCGCCAACAAGGGGCGTGCGCTGCTCTAAGCAGGCGGTTGCAGAAAAACCCGGCCAGTGGCCGGGTTTTTTTGTGCCTGGGCCTCATGCTTGATGTTCCCCGTCGAGCGCCGTTGCAGCGTTGTCGAGCATAGGCTCCACCGACAGGTGAATGCATACCCGTGCATCCAGGTTGTACAGGACCCAGCGCCGCGTCGAGGACGGTGGGCGCTCGATCATGCGCAGTACATGGTTTTCGATCATCTTGCGGCTTTCCGAGCCGGAGATGGCGATGATCATTGCGCCTTGATCGTGGCTGGAGGGCCTGATGGCTTCGGCGGGCATCGTGGGGCTGTGAGTTGCCGTTGTCTGTTCGGCGCTTGGGCCGGAGGCAGAAGAGGGCGGCTGACAACTTGAACCGGGCTCGTGTTTGTCGGGGGCGAACAATGAGCCGGTGTTGAAGTTGAGGGTGAGGAAGAACAACACCGTCAGGAAAAACGGAAACCCCACCAGAAACCAGGTGTAGATACTCTGGCTCTCTTCACTGAGAAAGGGAAGGGAGGCCAGTGCCGAGGCTTCGATGACGCCGGCAAACACGGCGATAAGGGTCAGGGGACTAAGGGATTCTTGGTTCATGATGAGTATCCGGTCGAGCGTCGCTCATCTGTACGTTGTTTCTTTTCCTGGCAGCAGTGTGAGGCGCTTCCATTATTGGAAATGAATCTCCTTCAACCTTTATCCTGTACCTATAAGTGAAATTTCCTGCGAGCTATGTAATGGGTCGGTACTTGGATCCCATTGGCGGGGCTGTTAATTTTTGTGACGGTTAATTCAGGCATGAATCTATTACATTTTGTGAAATAGGCGCGTGTAGGATTAATCCTCAATAGTTGTAGTCCTCTTCTTTTGATGTATCTGTCAGGGGAACTTCATAACTAATCGGCGGCAAGGTCGGTTAAGGTGGCCTGGCGAATTGAAAATAACGAATCAATGGATATCGCATGAATAAAGTGCTGATCGTGGATGATCACCCGGTCATTCGCCTGGCCGTACGCATGCTGATGGAACGGCATGGTTACGAGGTGGTGGCGGAGAGCGACAATGGTGTGGATGCCCTGCAACTTTCGCGGGAGTATCTACCGGACATCGTCGTGTTGGATATCGGGATCCCCAAGCTGGATGGGCTTGAGGTAATAGCTCGGCTGGCCCTGCTGAGTCCGGCGAGCAAGGTGTTGGTACTGACATCGCAGACCCCGGGGCATTTCTCGATGCGCTGCATGCAGGCGGGGGCGGCGGGTTACGTATGCAAGCAGCAGGAATTGACCGAGTTGCTCAGCGCAATCAAGGCGGTGCTGTCTGGCTACAGCTATTTCCCCAACCAGGCGCTGCACAAGGGGCGCTCCGGTGTCGGCGGCGCGACGGAAAGCGAGATGGTCGAGCGTCTGTCTGGGCGAGAGATGATGGTGCTGCAGCAACTGGCGCGGGGCAAAAGCAACAAGGAAATCGCTGACAGCATGTTCCTCAGCAACAAGACCGTCAGTACCTACAAGACCCGACTGTTGCTCAAGCTCAATGCCCGTTCCCTGGTCGACCTCATCGAGTTGGCCCAGCGCCATGGGCTGGCCTGAGCATGATTGAAAAAGCCCCCATGGCGGAGGCTTTTCAGGGTTACAGGTCGTAGTCGAAATCGGCCAGTTGCCTCTGCAGTCGCCGCTCCTCGAGCATGTTGTCGATGGTGCGGCGTTTGCTGAGGTTGGTCTTGGCCGGTTCGGCCTGAGGCTCTTCGTCTTCGTCCACGCTCTGGAATTCTTCGTCGATAGCCAGGTCTTCTTTATCGGTGCTCATGCGTCACTCCAAGCCAAAGGGCCATTGGCCGTCCTTATAACGGGATTCACCGAGCGGGTAAAAAAGATTTTTTCAATCGTCGAGGGGCGTATTTCACTATCGCCTCAATCGTCCGAGGTCTTGTGCTTGTACTCGCACAGATCTTCGATCCGGCAACTCCCGCAACGTGGCTTGCGCGCCTGGCATACATAGCGGCCGTGCAGGATCAGCCAATGGTGGGCATCGAGCAGGTAATCGCGGGGGACGAACTTCAGCAGTTTCTTTTCCACCTCGAGCACGGTCTTGCCCGGGGCAATGCCGGTGCGGTTGCTCACGCGGAAAATGTGCGTATCGACGGCCATGGCCAGCTGGCGGAAAGCCGTGTTCAGGACCACGTTCGCGGTCTTGCGCCCAACGCCTGGCAGCGCCTCGAGCGCTTCGCGGGTTTGCGGAACCTCGCCGCCATGTTGCTCGACCAGCAGGCGGCAGGTCTCGATGACGTTCTTGGCCTTGCTGTTGTACAGGCCGATGGTCTTGATGTATTCGCTCAGGCCTTCCACGCCCAGGGCATGGATCGCCTGTGGTGTATTGGCCACCGGGTACAGCCGGGCGGTGGCCTTGTTGACCCCGACATCGGTAGCCTGGGCCGAAAGAATCACGGCGATCAGCAGTTCGAATGGAGTGGTGTAGGCCAGTTCGGTCTTTGGATCGGGGTTGTCTTCATGCAGCCTGCGAAAGATCTCCAGGCGTTTGGCGGCATTCATGGGGTCAACGGGTTCCTTGACGGCGTGAGGGGTGGATCCGTGGGCGCAGGTGATTGTACAAGCCCAGCAGCAGACCGAGGAGTATCAAGGCGCCTGGCGCCAGTTCGGCAACATGCAGGCCAAGCGATTGGGCCAGCAGTTGCCGGCAGGCGCCCAAGGCGATGCAGGCTGCCAGCAGGCCGCCAAGGCCGATGCACAGTGCCCGCCAGCGCTTGCGTTGTGGCAGCAGCGGCTCGATGGCCAGGCAGCTCAGGGCCAGCAGGGCGGGATAGTGGCCCAGTTGCACGGCCAGGGGCAGGGCCCAGGCGCGCAGGCCCAGCAGCAGGCAGGTGGTCAGGGTGCTCACCAGCACGATGTTGGCCCAGGGCAGGGTGGCGCTGTCGAGGTGGCGGCGCAGGGGGGCCATCAGCACCTGATGCAGGCCTGCGAGCACGAGCGCGCACAGGCCGATGGCGGCACCCTGGGCCGCGCTGGCGGTGGCGCCTAGTAGCGGTGCAAGGCCGGCCAGCAAAAACCACGGTGAGTTCATGGCGTCGCCTCGCCAAGCAGTGTCGGGCGCTGCGCGTCGAAATAGCGCAAGGCATCTTGCAGCGCATCGATCACCGCGCGCGAGGTCACCGTGGCGCCCGCCATCTGGTCGAAGGCGCCATGGTCGCGCTTGATCGCCCAGGCTTGGTCGTGGGTCTTGCCGGTGAACTGGTCCAGCCAATGCAGGGTTGGGTCAACCAGTTGGTCGCCCAACCCCGGGCTTTCCTGCTGCTTGAGCACATGCACGCCGACCAGGCGGCCTTGGCTGTCGATGGCGATCGCCAGCTCGACTGGGCCGGCATAGCCCTGGAAGCTGCTGTGCAGCAGGATGGCCACCGGCATGCCGGCCAGGCTGGCACGGTAGGCGGCGAGCAGCCGGCTGTGCGCCAGTGTCGGTTGCGCCAGGGGCAAGGGGTTGGCCAGTGGACGGTTGTCGTAGCTGCCTGCGGGAAGCACTGCCAGCCATTGCCGTTCCTTCCACTGCTGCGTGGCTTCGGCGATCGGGCTGGCGGTCCAGTGTCGCCAGGTGAGCGTGGCAGCCAAGGCCAGTGCGGTTATCAGCACCAGCAGCAGCTGGCTGCGCCAGCGGGCACTCATGCGCGCACCCGCTCGCGGGCTTGTGCCAAGCGGTCCAGGGCAGGCGCGGCCAGGTTCATCAGCAAGATGGCGAACGCCGTGCCGTCGGCAAAGCTGCCCCAGGTGCGAATCAGGTAGATCAGCAGGCCGGCGCCGCAGCCGAACAGCAAGCGGCCAAGCGGGCGCTTGCAACCGGAGACCGGTTCGGTGGCAATGAAGAACGCCGCCAGCATGGTCGAGCCGGAAAACAGGTGTAGCAGGGGGGAACCGTTGGAATCGGACCCGGCGCCGTTCCAGGCCAGCAGGCTGAACAGCAGCAGCCCACCGAGCAGGCCGACCGGCGCGTGCCAGCTGAACACCTTGCGCTGCAGTAGCAACAGGCCGCCGAGCAGGAAGGCGAGGTTGACCCATTCGCCGCCTCTGCCACCCACGTGCCCGAAAGCGGTATGAGAGCTGAACAGTTCGTCGACGGTCAGGCTGCGGTTGTGGCGCAGCACGTCCAGGACCGTCGGGCTGGCCCAGGCGTCGATCTGTTCGCTGGCGGCAAAGCTCAGGTGCAGGCTGTCCAGCAGGCCCGGGGTGTGGCCAGGCCAGTGGTGCATCTGCAGCGGGAAACTGAGCAGAACGAAGGCGTAGCCGACCATCGCCGGGTTGAACGAATTGCGCCCGACACCGCCGTAGGCTTGCTTGCCCAGGCCGATGGCGACGCTCGCGGCAACCACTGGCAACCACCAGGGTGCCTGGGCGGGCAGGGCCGCGGTCAACAGCACGGCGCTGACCCACGCACTGCCATCGCCGAGCGCCACGGCTACCGGCAGCCTGCGCCAGCGCAGCAACAGGGCTTCGGTCGCCAACGCGGCGGCGCCGCACAGCAGCAGGTTGACCAATACCCCCCAGCCATGCAGCCAGAACAGCACCAGCAAGCCCGGTACGCAGGCCAGCAGCACCAGGTTCATGGCGCTGCGCAGGCGCGGGTCAGGTACTGGCATGGGCTTGCAGCGCTTCAAGGTGTTGGCGCGCCTGCTCGGCGGCGGCCTCAAGGGCCTGGAGTTGCGCAAGCTGTTGCGCCTCGGGGGTGGCGCCCAAGGCGCTGCGGGCCTTGCTCAGTTGTGCGCGACTCATGGCCGCGGCAATCTTCGCCTGCTTGAGGGCGGCATCGTTGTCGACAGGCTGTTGCCGCGCCTGGCGTTGCGCCTGGCGCAGGGCTTCCTCCCGGCGCTGGCGCGCCTGGCGTTGTTCGTGGCGCTGGCGCGCGCGGTCACGTCGCTGGTTGCGCGCCAGGCGTTGCTCGGCGCCGTGGGCCAGGTCGCCGACGATGGGAACAGCACTGGCCGGCAGCGGTAACAGGTCGATGCAGTCGACGGGGCAGGGCGACAGGCACAGGTCGCAACCGGTGCACTCGCTGGCGATCACGGTATGCATCAGCTTGGCTGCGCCGACGATGGCGTCCACCGGGCAGGCCTGGATGCACTTGGTGCAGCCAATGCATTCGGCTTCGCGAATGAATGCCACCTGCGAGGGGCCCGGTGGGCGTTGTGGGTCGAGCGCGATTACCGGCACCTGCAGCAGTGTGGCCAGGGCAGCGATGGTCTCGCGGCCGCCGGGCGGGCATTTGTTGATCGCTTCGCCCGCGGCCAGGCCTTCGGCATAGGGCCGGCAGCCGCCGTGGCCACATTTGCCGCATTGGGTTTGCGGCAGCAGGGCATCGATGCGTTGAATCAGACTCATTGTGTGAATAATCCGTTGAACCCGGAAAATGCCATGACCATGACCCCGGCACCGATCAGTTCGATCGGCAGCCCGCGCAGCGCCAGTGGCAGGTCAGGGTGGCGACTGCGTACGCGCAGGTCGGCGAACAGCACCAGGGCCAGCCAGAAGCCCAGTGCCGCGCCAACGCTGTAGCTCAGCGCCTGGCCGATGCTGCTGGCATCACTGGCAAGCTGCAACAGCAAGCCTAGCACCACGGCATTGCCCATCAGCAACGGCCGCAGGCCGTCCACGGGCCAATCGGGCCGCCAGCGGCCGAGCAAAGTAGGCAGTACCCAGGCCAAGGCGCCCAGCAAGGGTAGGAGCAAGAGCAATTGCAGGTCGCGCCATGCCGCCGGCAGCAGCAGCCCGATGGGCAGCGCCAGCAGCATCAGCCCGGCGCATAGCCCCAGCAGGTGCACGCGGGCACGTCCGACGGGTTCGCCCAGCAGGGCCAGGTGATTGACCAGCGCGGCGCTGACCAGTACCAGAACGTAGTCGCTCATGGAAATGCCGAAATCTGCGGGAAAACCTGATTATCCGGCAGCGCGCGGCCGATGCAAATGCCCCGGCCAGTGGCCGGGGCAAAGCTTACTTGATGCGTTGGCCTGGCTTGGCGCCGCTGTCGGGGCTGAGCAGGTAGATCTCCTCCCCGCCAGGGCCGGCGGCCATGACCATGCCCTCGGAGATACCGAAGCGCATCTTGCGGGGCTTGAGGTTGGCCACCATCATGGTCAGCCGGCCTTCCAGCAGGGACGGATCCGGGTAGGCCGACTTGATGCCCGAGAACACATTGCGGCGCTCGTCGCCGATGTCCAGGGTCAGTTGCAGCAGCTTGTCGGCACCGGGTACGGCCTCGGCCTTGACGATCAGGGCCACGCGCAGGTCTACCGCAGCGAAGGTGTCGAATTCGATCTCGGCCGACAGCGGATCCTTGGCCAGCTCGCCGTTACCTGCCGGGGCGGCCTTGGCGTCGGCGGCCAGCAGGTCTTCCTTGCTGGCGGCGACCATGGCTTCGACCTTGGCCGGCTCGATGCGGCTCATCAGCGCCTTGAACGGGTTGAGCTTGTGGTTTTCCAGGCGCGACTGCAGGTCGTTCCAGGTCAGCGGCGCGACATTGAGGAAGGCCTCGGCGTCGGCGGCCAGCAGCGGCAGCACCGGTTTGAGGAAGATCACCAGCTGGCGGAACAGGTTGACGCCCTGGGCGCAGATGGCCTGAACTTCGTCCTGTTTGCCTTCCTGCTTGGCCAGCGACCACGGCGCCTTGTCGGCGATCCAGGCGTTGGCGCGGTCGGCCAGGGCCATGATTTCGCGCATGGCGCGGCCGAAATCGCGGCCTTCGTAGGCCTCGGCAATCGACGGCGCGGCGGCGAGGAAGGCTTCGCTCAGCTCTGGCGCGGCATCGCCCGCAACCATCAGGCCGTCATTGCCCTTGTGGATGAAGCCGGCGCAGCGGCTGGCGATGTTGACCACCTTGCCGACCAGGTCGGAGTTGACCTTCTGCACGAAGTCCTCGAGGTTCAGATCGAGGTCGTCGACGCCGCGGCCGAGCTTGGCGGCATAGTAGTAGCGCAGGTATTCCGGTTGCAGGTGGTCGAGGTAGGTGCGCGCCTTGATGAAGGTACCGCGCGACTTGGACATCTTCGCGCCGTTGACGGTCAGGTAGCCGTGCACGTTGACCGCGGTCGGCTTGCGCAAACCCGCGCCTTCGAGCATGGCAGGCCAGAACAGGGCGTGGAAGTTGACGATGTCCTTGCCGATGAAATGGTACAGCTCGGCCTGCGAGCCTTCGTTCCAGAATGCGTCGAAGTCCAGCTCCGGGCGGCGTGCGCAGAGGTTCTTGAAGCTGGCCATGTAGCCGATTGGCGCGTCCAGCCACACATAGAAGTACTTGCCCGGCTCGCCGGGGATCTCGAAGCCGAAGTACGGCGCGTCACGGGAGATGTCCCATTCCTGAAGGCCGGCGTCCAGCCACTCGGCAAGCTTGTTGGCCACGGCGTCCTGCAGGGTGCCGCTGCGGGTCCACTGCTGCAACATGGCCTGGAAGTCCGGCAGCTTGAAGAAGAAGTGCTGCGAGTCGCGCAGCACCGGGGTGGCACCGGAGATCGCCGACTTGGGGTTCTTCAGCTCGGTCGGGGCGTAGGTGGCCCCGCATTTTTCGCAGTTGTCGCCATACTGGTCCTCGGCCGCGCACTTGGGGCAGGTGCCCTTGATGAAGCGGTCGGCGAGGAACATGCCCTTTTCAGGGTCGAAGTATTGGGTGACGGAGCGGGTGGCGATGTGGCCGGCATCACGCAGGCGGCCGTAGATCATGCTCGACAGTTCGCGGTTTTCCTCGCTGTGCGTGGAATGGAAGTTGTCGAAGTCGACCAGGAAGTCGGCGAAGTCGCCGGCATGCTCGGCCTGGACGTTGGCGATCAGTTGCTCGGGGGTGATGCCTTCCTTCTCGGCGCGCAGCATGATGGCCGAGCCGTGGGCGTCGTCGGCGCACACGTAGATGCACTGGTTGCCGCGCAGTTTCTGGAAGCGCACCCACATGTCCGTCTGGATGTACTCGAGCATATGGCCAAGGTGGATGGATCCATTGGCATAGGGCAGGGCGCTGGTGACGAGAATCTGACGTGGCTCGGACATGGTGGCTCGGCTACTTATCTGGCGACGGGGTAAAAATAAGGATGATCGGCCACTATAAAGGGCTGGCGAATTTATTTCACCCCGCGTGCGCATCTGCTGACGATTGACGGGTTAGCATAGGCGCCTGTTTCGTATTCCGTTTGCCAATGGGAGCCTCCATGAGTGCCGTCACCCGTGCCGCCGTCGAAGGCGTGCTTCGCCAGTACACCGACCCCTACCTGAACCAGGACCCGGTCAGCGCCGGGTGCGTGCGCGCCATCGAAATCCACGGCGGGCAGGTCAAGGTGCAGTTGCAACTGGGTTATGCCGCCGGCCTGTTCAAGGGCGGCTGGGCCCAGGTGCTGCAGACCGCCATCGAGAACCTGGAGGGGGTCGCCTCGGCCCAGGTGAGCATCGACTGCGTGGTCGCTACCCACAAAGCCCAGGCCCAGGTGCCGGCCATGGCCAACGTGAAGAACGTCATCGCCGTGGCGTCGGGCAAGGGCGGGGTGGGCAAGTCGACCACCGCGGCCAACCTGGCCCTGGCCCTGGCCCGTGAGGGTGCCCGGGTCGGTATTCTCGACGCCGACATCTATGGCCCGAGCCAGGGCGTGATGTTCGGTATCGCCGAAGGCACCCGCCCGCAGATCCGCGAGCAGAAGTGGTTCGTACCGATCAAGGCCCACGGCGTCGAGGTGATGTCCATGGCCTTCCTCACCGACGACAACACGCCGATGGTCTGGCGCGGCCCGATGGTGTCCGGCGCCTTGTTGCAACTGGTGACCCAGACCGCCTGGGACGACCTCGACTACCTGGTGATCGACATGCCGCCAGGCACTGGCGACATCCAGCTGACCCTGGCGCAAAAAGTGCCGGTGGCAGGTTCGGTGATCGTGACCACGCCTCAGGACCTGGCGCTGCTGGATGCGAAAAAAGGCGTGGAAATGTTCCGCAAGGTCAATATCCCGGTGCTGGGCGTGGTGGAGAACATGGCCGTGCACATCTGCTCGAACTGCGGTCATGCCGAGCACCTGTTCGGCGCCGGCGGCGGCGAGAAGCTGGCGGCGCAGTACGGCGTCGAGCTGCTGGCTTCGCTGCCGCTGTCGATGCTGATCCGCGAGCAGGCCGACAGCGGCAAGCCGACGGCGATTGCAGAGCCTGAGAGCCAGATTGCCATGGTCTACCAGGAGTTGGCCCGTCAGGTGGGTGCACGGATTGTGCTGCAGGAAGCGGCTGCACCGGCGATGCCTAGCATCACCATCAGCGAAGACTGATCCCTGTGGGAGCGGCCTTGTGACGCGACCCTTTCGCGACACAAGGCCGCTCCCACAGGACCGCGCATGTGTTTCGGTCAGGCATAAAAAAACCCGCCAGAAGGCGGGTTTTTTTGAAAGCTAAAAAGCGAGATCGACTTAGGCGATCTGAACTTCTTCAGCCTGCATGCCTTTCTGGCCGCGGGTAGCGACGAAAGTAACAGCCTGGCCTTCTTTCAGGGTTTTGAAGCCGTCAGCTTGGATGGCTTTGAAGTGCACGAACAGGTCGTCGCCCGACTGAGGGGTGATGAAGCCATAGCCCTTCTCATCGTTGAACCACTTAACAACACCGTTTTGACGGTTGGACATTTTTCTGTCTCCTTGGACAAAGTTGATAACGGTCAGGAAACACCCTGACCGGGACTGAGCGCAAAGAGAGCAGAAAATTCAGCGATGGGCCGATCAGGATCGTGCATCAAACTAGAGATTCTCGGTGTCACGTGCAGCACAGTGGCGCCACCTTAACCCACTTTCCACAACCTGCCAATGGCCAAGAAGCGCTTTGATGAAATTCGGATCGGCGGCCTGTGCAGCCCCCGTCCGGCGCGGGATCGGGCAAGGAAACTTTAACCTGGGCGTCGGGACCGGTAAGATGCGCATCTGTTTTTTTACCCCGCACTCTTTCAGGACACCCCGCCATGAGCATCAAATCGGACAAGTGGATTCGCCGCATGGCGCAGGAACACGGCATGATCGAACCCTTCGTCGAGCGCCAGGTGCGTGGCGAGCAGGACAGCCGAGTCATTTCCTTCGGCGTCTCCAGCTATGGCTACGACGTGCGCTGCGCCGATGAATTCAAGGTGTTCACCAACATCAATTCGGCCACCGTCGATCCGAAGAACTTCGACGCTGGCAGCTTCGTCGACATCAAGAGCGACGTCTGCATCATCCCGCCGAACTCCTTCGCCCTGGCCCGCACCGTCGAGTACTTCCGCATCCCGCGTGACGTGCTGACCATCTGCCTGGGCAAGAGCACCTATGCCCGTTGCGGCATCATCGTCAACGTCACCCCGCTGGAGCCCGAGTGGGAAGGCCACGTGACCCTGGAGTTCTCCAACACCACCACGCTGCCGGCGAAGATCTATGCCAACGAAGGCGTGGCGCAGATGCTGTTCCTGCAGTCCGACGAAGCATGCGAAGTTTCGTACAAGGACCGTGGCGGCAAGTACCAGGGCCAGCGCGGCGTTACCCTGCCGCGCACCTGAGCCGACCAAACGCGGGGAATTGTTTCCCCGCCCGGTACTCCAACGAGTGAACAGCCCCGCCGCGCACGACGCGCGCCGGGCCTCGTCAGGAGACGCCGATGAAACTCGACCCCGCAATCAGCGCCAAATTGGCCGTCCTGCAGCCGAACCAGATCGGCTTGCTGGCTTGGTCGCTGTTGGCGCACCCCGCTGTGCATGCGTCGATCCCGTTGCACGCTGGCGGCGTGCCACACCAGCCCGATCCCGACACGCCGCAGCCGCCGGAACCCGGCGAGCACCCGCCCATGGAGCCTGGCGAGCCGACCCTGCCCGACGAACCGCCACCGGCCCCAGTGGCCTGAGCGCGTATCAATTGCCCAGCAGGTAGCCGCTGCGGCAGACCTGTTCGCCCGCCACGTGGGCGACGACCATGCCCGCGGTGGCCATGCGTCGCACGCTGCGCGCATACATTAGCCCCGCCTGGGTGTTGCGCAGTGGCGTGACCCGGTCGCTGAGCGGGTCGATGACTTCGGCGATCAGCTGGCCTGCCTCCAGGTACTGCCCTGGCTTGGCGTGAAATACCAGCAGGCCGCCCAATGGTGCGGTTACCGGTTCTACCGCCGCCAGGGGCGTGGCCGGTTGGCGCAGGGCCGGCAGTGCGGCGGACTGGCCCGCGATGACGCCGCTGTGGGTGAGGAAGTCGAGGATCGCCTGGCAGTCCTGGGTCGCCAAGGCATGGCTGACATCCGCCTGGCCACGCAGCTCGATGGTCACCGAGAAGCTGCCCTGGGGAATCGGGAAGCGTTTGCCGAAGCGTTGCTGCAGTTGCCACCAGACCAGGCTGAAACATTCGTCGAACGACTGTCCGCCGGAGTCGGTGGCCAGCAGGCTGGCCTGGACGCCCAGGTAGCGGGCCAGCGGCTCGACCTGCGGCCAGGCTTCGGGCGTGGTGTAGAGGTGCTCGACCGCTTCGAAGTCGCAGTGCAGGTCGAGCACCATGTCGGCATCGCAGGCCAGGCGTTGCAAGGTCAGGCGCAGTGACTGCAAGGGCGTGCGCGGCGGGTGGGCATCCAGGCCGCGGCGCAGGTACTCGCGAATCAGCGCCAGGTTGTGCGCCGGGTCCTGGCTCAGATGGGCCTCGACCTGGTCGCCGATGCTGTCCGACAGGTCGACGAAATGGCGGTTGAAGTTCTCGCCGCTCTGCAGCTCGAAGCGGCCCAGCGGCGCATCCAGCAGCACCTGCTCCAGGCCCACGGGGTTGGCCACCGGCACCAGGATGACCTCGCGCTGCAGGCGCCCTTGCTGCTCAAGTTCGCCCAGGCGCTGCTTGAGGTGCCAGGCCACCAGCATGCCCGGCAGCTCGTCGGCGTGCAGCGAAGCCTGGATGTACACCTTGGCGCCGCCGCGCGGGCCGAAGTGGAAACTGTGCAACTGGCGGGCGATGCCCGGGACGGGGGACAGCAGGTCATGGGTCGAATGGTGCATGGTGGTCCTGGTCGGAGCGTCTGCGGTAAGGGCTGGGATCAAGGATAGAAGCACAAGTTGCGCCGGGGCGCATCCTTTGCGCGGCACTCGGTCGCAGCGAGCCGGCAGTGTTGGCAGTAGGCGCCGGCTGCAGCGAGCGACATGAAAAAGCCGCCCATCGAGGCGGCTTTTTCGTGTCCATTGGCTTAGCGGCCCGGCGTCAGCGTCAAGCGCTGGTTGCCATAGGCCCTGGCGAAGTTCTGCGGCTGCAGCGGCAGGCTCATGAAGCGCCCCTTGAACCAGGCATCCAGCCCATCGCTGTAGTGACGGCTGGCGGGGTTGCCGGATTGGCCGCTGCTGGTCAGCACTTGCAGCGGCTCGGCCTGGCCGAAGTCGACGATCATGCGCGCCGAGGCTGGCAGTTGCGTGTCGAAGTGGCTGCCCCAGGCGTAGGGGGTCAGGGCCAGGGTGCTGAAGTCGCCACCGGCGGCCAGCGGCGCGCGGTTCAGGTTGTCGCCCAGGCCCTGGTAGTTTGGTGCCGGCCAACGGTACTGGTGCAGCTTGCCCCATTGCCAGGCGCGGCGGTCGGCGCCCAGTTGCGCGGTGCCGGTGTCGATCGCGGCGGCCAGGCTGCGGGCCAGGATGGCTGGTTTGTCTTCCTTTTGCGCGGTGCCACGGTCATCCCAGAACGGGCTGTCCTCGCGCCCCAGCAAGTGGTCGGCCTGGGCCGAGTAGGACAGCTGCGCGTTGCCGACGAACGCTTGCCAGGCCGGACTGGACTCCGGGCCCAGTTCGTCGAGGAAGGTCTGCCGGGTCACCTCGTTGAGGAACAATTCATACAGCGCGGCATCGGCCGACACCGGGCTCAACCGGCCATCGAAGGCCTTGAGCCGGGCGAGGGCGTCGCGGGCCTTGTCGCGCTGGGCGGCGGGCAGGGCATCGATGGCCTGCTTGAGCGGCTGGGCCATGCCGGGGGCGTCGAACATCTGCTTGAGCTTGGCGGCCAGCGGCGTTACCTGGTCGTTCTGCAGCGCCATCAGGCTGCGGCTGTCGTGGCGGCCGTTACCGGCCAGCTGGGCCAGGCGTTCGGCGCGCTCGGGGTAGTACCAGCTGCTCGACAACTGCATGCCATAGCCCTTGGGCAGGCTGCGCTGGTTGGCGTGGCCGATGAAGCCGGCCGGTGGGTCCTGGTCGTAGGGGTGGAGCATGGCGTCGGCGAAACCGTCCCAGTCGTAACGCCCGTCCCAGCCCGGCGAGGGCAGCAGGCCCTGGCCTTCGCGGCGGTTGGGGTAGCGGCCGCTGACCTGCCAGCCGATATGCCCCGGCTCGGCGAAGACGAAGTTGAGCGCCGCGGCGCCGACCTCGCGGGTGCTGTCGAAGGCTTTCTCGAGGTTGCTGGCGCGGGTCAGGTCGAACAGCGCATCGAGGCTGCGGTCGTCCTTGAGCTGCGGCAGGTGCAGCGCCAGTGCCAGGCTGCCATGGCCCGGCAGCAGGGTGCCGTGGCGGGTGTCGTAGAGCACCTCGCGCTGCGGGCGCTGGCCGCGGACGAAGAAGGTTTCGTTGCGCGCGCGGGCCGGCTGCCACTTGCCGTCGACCAGGTAGCTGAGCTGGTTGCCCTGGCGGCGCACTTGCTCGAGGAACAGGTCCTGGTTGTCGGCCATTACCGCGCTGGCGCTCCAGGCCAGCTTGCCGTTGTAGCCGGCCAGCACGATCGGCAAGCCGGGCAGCGACAGGCCGGCGACCTGGTACTTGCCAGTGTGGATCTGCACCGGGCTCAGGGCCCAGGTGGCGCGGCTGTCGCTGGCCAGCAGGCTCTTGCCGCTGCGGCTGCGCTGGGGGGCCAGGGCCAGGTTGGACGAGCCCGGGGCACCGAGCAGGCCGAGGTCGGCCAGACGCTGGCCGCTGGCCGCCAGGGCAGCAAGGCCCGGTAGCTGGCTGGCCAGGTTCAGGCCCTTGAGTTTGTCCACCTCGGCCTCGGCCAGGGGTTCGTCGGGGGCGCCGGGCAGCAGCCAGGCCAGCTTGTCGGCGCCGACCTTCTGCGCCAGGGTCAGGGCCGCCAGCTCTTCTTGCAGGTTCACCGATTGGCTGAAGGCATACAGGCTGAAGATCAACGCCGAATCCTCGGGCTTCCAGTATTCCGGGCGGTAGCCGCTGCGGGCCAGCTCCGCCGGCAGCTTGTCGCGGTAGCGGAACAGGTAGGCGTTGACCCCGCGGGCATACACCTCGAAGAAGCGCTTGAGCCGCGGCGAGGCGTCGGCATAGAGCTGCCCGGCGTTCTGCTTGAGGTTGGCCGCGCGCATCAGGCGGTCGATCTCCAGCGCCTCGCTGCCGGCCAGTTCTGCCAGGCGGCCCTGGGCCAGCAGGCGCATGGCGACCATCTGCCCGATGCGGTCGCCGGCATGCACGTAGCCCAGGCTGAACAGTGCGTCATGGAAGTTGCTGCTTTCGATCAGCGCCGCGCCCATGGCGTTGCGCCGCACCGAGACGTTCTGTGCCAGGCCCTTGAGCGGCTGCACGCCGGTGCTCGGTGGCACGCTGTCCTGCTGCCCGCCCAGTTGGCAGCCGGCGAGCGCGAGCATGCCGAGCAACACGGCGGTGTTGCCGAAGTGGGGGCGCGAAGGTGGAAGGACGGGGGCGGCCATGACTAGGCTCCTGCAGGGCGTGGCGGGGTTGTGAAAGGCGCTAAGGTAGTGAGCGCGCAGTCGCCGTGCAAGGTACCGGGGAGCTTTATTTACCAGCGGTCGTGGCGGGGCGGGTCGAGCGTGGGGCAGGCCCGCTCCCGCGGCGTTTGCCGGGGAGCGGTGGTGCGTCGGTCAGGCGCCGTGGCACTTCTTGAATTTCTTCTGGCTGCCGCATGGGCAAGGGTCGTTGCGGCCGACGTCCTTCAGGGCGTTGCGCACCGGCTCCTGGTGGCCGTGGTTGCAGTGCGGGCCGTGCACATGGCCGTGATCATGAGCATGCTGGTGGTCGTGATCGTGGTTGCAGTCGGGGCCATGGACATGGGGTTGCTGGGTCATTGCGCTGTTACTCCGGTTGAAGATCGCCGGGGATTATCTCACCCCTTTGCGTCATGTGCAGGTCCCGATGCACGATCAGCCCGGTGGCCAGCTCGCCGCGCAGTTGGTACTGCACCGGTTGCCCGCCCTTGAGCAGCTTGGCCAGCGGCTTGAGGTGCTGCCAGAGGTTGGTGTACGCAGTGATCTTGAAGGTGCGCCTTGCATGGCCGCCGACACTGCGCCAGAGGCTGGCCTGGTCCTCGGCCAGTAACAGGTCGCCGAGCTTGACCGAATAGGCCAGGTTGCGGATGAACAGGCGGCCGTCATTGGGATTGTCGACCTGCAAGTGCAGGACGAAGGCTTGCTGGTGCAGGCGCAGCTTGACCGGCTCGACCTGCAACAGGTGCACCTGCGGCTCGCGCCAGGCAGCGCCGCCCCAGCTGGCGCAGCCCGCCAGCCAGGCCAGGAGCAGGCCGAGGGTGAGCAGGCGGGCCAGGGCGCGCATGGTCAGCTACCGAGGTAACTGGCGCAGCATTTCTTGAACTTCTGCCCGCTGGCGCAGGGGCAGGGGTCGTTGCGCCCGGCCTTCAAGGGCACTGTCGGGTCGATGAAGTACCAGCGCCCGGCATGCTGGACGAAGGCCGAACGCTCGCGGTGCTGGTGATCGCCCTGCTGGTCGTGCCAGCGCGCGGTGAAGGTGACGAAGGCATGTTCGGGCTGGCCGCCGAGCACCTCGGCGCTTTCCACCTCCAGCCCCAGCCAGGTGCTCTGGGCGCTCCAGACGGCAATGCCGGCGCGGTCCAGGTCGGCCTGCTGGGCCGGCAGGGTGGTGGCCACCAGGTAGTCCACCAACCCCAGCACGTAGGCGCTGTAGCGCGAGCGCATCAGGGCCTGGGCGTCCGGCGCCGGGGTGCCACCGTGATAATGCCCGCAGCAGGCGTCGAGCAAGTTGCCACTGCCGCAAGGGCAGACCGAGACACTCATTGAATCACCACCAGTACTTGCCAAAATTTTCCGGGTTGGCCCAGAACCTGGCGTTGAGCCAGTCCGGGACCTGTTTGTAGTCATGCAGATCATAGGTGAACAAGCTCAACACCTGCTCGTCGCGCTGGAATTTTTCGTTGGCCGAGAGGGCCAGGGCAAAGAAGTCCGTGGCCTGCCAGCCGCAGGCGGCGAGGTCGGCGAGCACCGCGACCCGGCTGGCATTGAGGTTGCGGATGCCGCCCAGCAGCTCCAGGCCGGTGCGCTTGGGCAGATGCTCCAGGCAGTCGACCAGCAGCGCCAGGTCGAAACGCTGGCCGGCCAGCGCCGCAGGCAAGGGCCCGGGCGCGGCCAGTTCGATGTGGCTGTGTGGATGGGCCGCGGCGAAGGCGTCGAGCGCCGGGAAGCGCGTACCCACCAGCAGCAGGCGGCGCGGCGCGAAGCGCTCGAGCAGGGCGGCCAGGGCCTGCTGGGGTGTGCGTTGGGCGAAAGCGTCGGTCATTGCCAATCCTCGTTCAGGTCGCTCAAGACTAACGGTCCTCGCCGTGTGGGCAAAGAGGCGGCATGCCGCGTCGTGGCTTATTGCTGGCAGAGCGGGAATTGGCGGTCTTTACTCCCAGAGCATCGGTTTTGCACCGATTCCCCCTAGGAGAAGCAACAAGATGAGCATAGTACGCACAGCGGTACCCCTGGTTCTGCTCACCAGTGTGTTGACTGGTTGTGCAGGTTTGCAGAAAACCGACTGGCCGAAGTGTGCTGCCGTCGGGGGTGTGGGCGGCGCGGCCCTGGGCGCGATCGAGAGTTCCAGCTGGGCCGGCTGGGGCGCCCTGCTCGGTGGCGGCCTGGCGGCTGGCTACTGCTGGGCCCATGGCGATGGCGACGAAGACGGCGATGGCGTGCCGGACAGCCGCGACAAGTGCCCGGGCACGCCGCGCGGGGTGCAGGTCGACGCCAACGGTTGCCCGCCTGCGCCTGCGCCGGTGGTCGAGGAAGTCGTGGTGCAGAAGGAAGAAGTCATCGTCATTCGCGATGTGCGCTTCGAGTTCGACTCGGCGCGCCTGACCGCCACCGACAAGGAGCGCCTCAACACCGTCGCCACGCGCCTCAAGCAGGAAGCCCCCGGCGCCCGCCTGAGCGTCAGTGGCCATACCGACAGCGTCGGCTCCGATAGCTACAACCAGAAGCTCTCCGAGCGTCGCGCCCAGTCGGTGACCAGCTACCTGGTGGAAAGCGGTGTGCCGCGTGCCAGCTTCGTTTCGGTGGTGGGTGCCGGCGAGACCCAGCCGGTGGCCGACAACGCCACGGCCGATGGCCGCGCGATGAACCGCCGCACCGAGATCAAGATCCAGCGTTGATGGCGTAGCGCCTGTACCTTGAGAAGTGGCGCGGGCGCGTCTTTACTCCTGTGTGACCGGTAGCGGCCGGTGACACAGGAGCATTCACCATGCGTGTTTTGTCGAAGGCGGCACTGCCGCTGGTAGTGGCCACCAGCCTGCTGGCAGGTTGCGCCACCCACAGCGACGGCAGTGCGCCCCTCAATCAAAGGACCTGGCCCATCTGCAGCCTGCTGGGCGGGCTGGTCGGTGGTGGCCTGGGCGCCATCGAGAGTTCCAGTTGGGCGGCCGGCGCCGGTGTTGCCGGGGCCATTGCCGGTGGTTTGATCTGTTATGCCCAGGACGGCGACGAGGATGGTGATGGGGTCTTCGACCGCCGCGACCGCTGCCCGGACACACCGGCGGGGACGCAGGTCGATCACATGGGCTGCCCGTTGCCGCAGTACCCTGCATCGGCGCCGGCCCCGACGCCTGTGGCGACACCTGAAGTGATCACCCTGGACGATCAGGGCCAGGTGCTGTTCGCCTTCGATTCCGCCGAGCTCACCGGTGGCGCCCAGCAGCGGCTGCACAGCCTGTTGCCCAAGCTCAACGATCCCAGCGTGACCCGTGTCAAGGTGGTCGGGCACACCGACAGCGTAGGCTCGGACAGCTACAACCAGAAACTGTCCGAGCGGCGTGCCAGCAGTGTGGCCGAATACCTGATCAGCCAGGGCCTGGCGCCGACCAAGGTGACCAGCCAGGGACGTGGCGAGGCGGAGCCGGTGGCCGACAACGACACCGACGAAGGCCGCGGGCACAACCGACGGGTGGAATTGCACCTGAACTGACCCCTCTGGCGCGCGCCCCAGCTGTAGGGTTACTGTTGTCGGCACGGCCCGCTCGAACGGGCCGCGCCGACATAACAACAATTCTTTGGGGGCGGGGCTATGAAGTTCATCCTGGGCCTGGGCAAGGCCCTGACGGTGGTGTTCTGGTGGGTGGTGCTGGTCAATCTGTTCATGCCGCAGCCCTTGCCGTTCAACCTGCTGATCAACGCCGCGGGCGTTTTCCTGCTCGGCTTGCATGCGCTCGAGGTGCTGTTTTTCAATGGCAGCCTGCGTGGGCGCAGCCATCGCTGGTTCGATCGGTTGCAGATCTTGCTGACCGGCATTTTCCACGTCATGTCCATCCCACGGCCGCAGGAGGCGCCGAGCCATGCGTAAATTGATGTTGTTGGCCGCATTGGCCACCCCGCTGGCCCAGGCCGAGAGCCTTGAAGTTGCCGCCCATTCGATGCTGCGCCTGCCCAACAAGTCGGCCAGCGTGCACCTGGAGCAGTTGCGGGTGGCCGATTCGGCGACCTTGCTGTTGCCGGCCAGCCTGACTGAATTGAAGATCGACCGGCTCGAACTGGGGCGTGATGCGCGCATTGCCATTGCCCCGGCCGAGCATGAGCTGAATATCGTGGCGGCGCATGCGGCGTTGGCCGAGGGCAGCGAGTTCAGCGCGCCGGGAGCGCCGGGCAGCTACGAGCGCGCGGCGCGGCCGGGGCGCAATCTGGATCTGCGCCTGGAGGCGCTGGAGGCTGAGCGGGTGGCCATCGATGCCCGGGGCGGGGCGGGAGCGCCTGGGTATTTCGGGCTCGATGGCGCCAATGGCACGCCGGGTGGTTGTACCTGGGGTCAGGCTAGCCGGGGGGCCAATGGTGATGATGGGGGCAATGGCCATGATGGCGCTGCGGGTGGGCGGATTCGCTTGAGCGTGCCTGAGGGGTTCGCCCGGGAGCGGATCGTGGTACGGCTTGATGGCGGTGCGCCGGGTAAGCCGGGGGCTGCGGGCAAGGCGGGGCGGGGTGGGGCCAGCAAGGGGTGTCTGGTCTATAGCACCGATGCGGGGGCCAATGGGCGGCCTGGGCAGGCCGGGCAGCCTGGGTTGGCTGGGGCTTCCGGGGAGTTGATTCTGCAGCGGCTTTGAGTGGGTTTGAATAGGGTTGTTTGGTTGTTTGGTTGTTTGGTTGTTTGGTTGTTTGGTTGTTTGGTTGTTGGTTGTTGGTTGTTGGTTGGTTTTGGTAGTTGTATACGCATTCATTTGTGATGGCGACGCATAGTCACCTTTCCGCCCTTACGGCGGGTAACTTTTTGAAGGATCAAAAAGTCACCAAAAAATCCTCGCTCCATTCATCCGGCCCCTCCGCTCCGCTCCGGGGTTCCCTCACTCCGGCCTTGCTCCCGGGAGGACCGCGCTGTAGGGCCCATCCTGGGCCCCAGCGCTTGACGGGCATCCATGCCCGTCACCTCCCTACGCAAGGCCTGCGTTCGGCCTCCTGAAGTCGCGAAGTTACGGGCGGCGCCTGCACTGACGCAGCTAATCGCTAGTTGAATTAGTGGGAACTCTGGATCGCATCGCGGGGCAAGCCCGCTTCCACACCAATTCGATAAAGTGACCTAGCGAGGAAGTGGGCCTGCACCACGAAAAAACAACACATGTCCAACTAACAAACCAATATCTCTGCTCTTGATCTGCTCTTGATCTGCTCTTGATCTGCTCTTGATCTGCTCTTGATCTGCTCTTGATCTGCTCTTGATCTGCTCTTGATTTTGCTTCTAAGCGCGCAATGGTCCAGGCGCCGCCAATTGCGACTTCAGGAGGCCGAGTGGAGTTCTTGCGTAGTGGGGCGACGGCCATGGATGGCCGTCGAGCGCTGCGCCCCAGGATGGGGCGTACAGCGCGGTCCCCACGGGAGCAAGAACGGAGCGAGGGAACCCCGGAGCGTAGCGTAGGGGCCGGATGAATGGAGCGAGCGGTTTTTGCCTACTTTTGCCCGCGTGCAAAAGTAGGTCGCCGTAAGGGCGAAAAGGTGACTAAATGTCGACATCATCTATGAATGAGCATACAAAAATCAAAACCATCGCTGCCGAACCCGAACCCGAACCCGAACCCGAACCCGAACCCGAACCCGAACCCGAACCCGAACCCGAACCCGCCCTCTCAAACCCAAACCCGAGAACTGGCCACCCCCACCACCAACACCCCAATCAACAAATTAACCCCCACCAACCGCCGAATCCGCCCCAGCACCCCAGCGCCGGCAGCCCAATCCTCGGCCTGCACCGCCGCCCGCAGCTCGGGCAACAACAACCCCTGAACCCGCATGAACAACGCAAACATGACGATCCCCCCGCCAATCATCACCTGCACGTAGCGAGGCGCGGTCTCGAACCCGGCAAAGCGCAGGTGGATCATGCCGACCCCACTGACAGCCAGCACCGCCACCGCCAGCCAGACCCATCTGAAGAACCGCTGGAAAACCTCCACCCACAAGCGCAGTCGCGCCGGCCCTTCGAGGGCGGCAACCGTGGCCGGGCGCAGCACCAGCCAGGCGAAGAACATCCCACCGACCCACACCAGGGCGGCCAGGACATGCAAGGTGTAGGGCAGGGCAAAGGCAAGCATCCGGATCTCCATGGGGCACAAAGGGCAATAGCGGGGTATGATAGCCGGCCCATGCGAAACACTGAAAATATATCCAGCCCTCCGGGCGCCCGCAGACCATGATCAGCAACGAACTCAAAGCCACCATCCAGGGCGCCTATTCGCGTTTCCTCGAAGCCAAAAGCCTCAAGCCACGCTATGGCCAGCGCCTGATGATCGCCGAAGTGGCCAAGGTGCTCGGCGACATCGCCTGCGACGACGAAGGCCGCCGTGCGGGCGAGCCCGCCGTGGTGGCGGTCGAGGCCGGCACCGGTACCGGCAAGACCGTCGCCTACAGCCTCGCCGCGATCCCCGCCGCCAAGGCCGCCGGCAAGCGCCTGGTGATCGCCACCGCCACCGTCGCGCTGCAGGAGCAGATCGTCTTCAAGGACCTGCCCGACCTGATGCGCAACAGCGGGCTGAACTTCAGCTTCGCCCTGGCCAAGGGGCGTGGCCGCTACCTGTGCCTTTCCAAGCTCGACATCCTGCTGCAGGAAGGCCACGCCCAGTCGGCCACCGCGCAGCTGTTCGAGGAAGAAGGCTTCCATATCGAAGTCGACGAGCGCAGCCAGAAGCTGTTCAACAGCATGATCGAGAAGCTCGCCGGCAACCGCTGGGACGGCGACCGCGACAGCTGGTCGGAGGCCATCGAGGACCAGGACTGGGCGCGCCTGACCACCGACCACAGCCAGTGCACCGGCCGTCATTGCCCGAACTTCCAGCAGTGCGTGTTCTACAAGGCCCGTGAAGGCATGGGCAAGGTCGACGTGATCGTCACCAACCACGACATGGTCCTGGCCGACCTGGCGCTGGGCGGCGGCGCGGTGCTGCCCGACCCGCGCGAAACCATGTACGTGTTCGACGAAGGCCACCACCTGCCGGACAAAGCCATTGGCCACTTCGCCCATTACTCGCGCCTGCGCTCCACCGCCGACTGGCTGGAGCAGACCGCCAAGAACCTGACCAAGCTGCTGGCCCAGCACCCGCTGCCGGGCGACCTGGGCAAGTACATCGAGCAGGTGCCGGAGCTGGCCCGCGAGGTGCGTACCCAGCAGCAGTTCATGTTCACCCTGTGCGAGCAGGTCGCCGACTTCCGCGTCGGCGAGGACATGGAAGGCCGCGACCGCCCGCGCTACCGTTTCGAAGGCGGCGTGGTGCCCGAGCAGATCCGCGAAGTCGGCATCGAACTCAAGAAGGGCTTCGCCCGCCTCAACGACCTGTTTACCCGCCTGGCCGACCTGCTCAAGGAAGGCATGGACGGCGAGAACAACATCGGTATCGCCAGCCACCAGGCCGAGGAGTGGTACCCGCTGTTCGGCAGCCTGGTGACCCGTGCCCAGGGCAACTGGGAGCTGTGGACCGCCTTCACCGCCGAAGACCCCGAGGACAACCCGCCCATGGCGCGCTGGCTGACCCTGGCCGAGAGCGGCGCGCTGTTCGACATCGAGGTCAACGCCAGCCCCATCCTGGCCGCCGAGATGCTGCGCAAGAGCCTGTGGAACGTCGCCCATGGTGCCTTGGTGACCTCGGCGACCTTGACCGCGCTGGGCAAGTTCGACCGCTTCCGCATGCGCTCGGGGCTGCCCCGCGATGCCGTGCAGTGCGTGGTCCCCAGCCCGTTCGTGCACGGCGACGCCGGCCTGCTGCGGGTGCCCGACCTGGGCGCCGACCCGCGTGATGCCGCCGCCCACACCGCGGCGATCATCCGCGCGCTGCCAGCCATCGTCGAGGACGCCCGTGGCGCATTGGTGCTGTTCTCTTCGCGCAAGCAGATGCAAGACGTATTCGACGGCCTGGACCGCGACTGGCGCAAGCTGGTGCTGATCCAGGGCAACCTGTCCAAGCAGGAGACCCTCAACAAGCACAAGGCGCGGGTCGATGATGGCCAGCACAGCGTGCTGTTCGGCCTGGCCAGCTTCGCCGAAGGCGTCGACTTGCCGGGCGCCTACTGCGAGCACGTGGTGATCGCCAAGATCCCCTTCGCCGTGCCGGACGACCCGGTCGAGGCGGCCCTGGCCGAGTGGATCGAGGCCCGCGGCGGCAATCCGTTCATGGAAATCGCCGTGCCCGACGCCTCGCTGCGCCTGATCCAGGCCTGCGGTCGGCTGTTGCGTACCGAACAGGACCGCGGGGTGATCACCTTGCTCGACCGCCGCCTGGTCACCCAACGCTACGGCAAGGCTATCCTCAATGCACTGCCGCCCTTCCGACGGGAAATCGGCTGACCGCCAGAGCAAGACGCGCCATCCGTTGTCCATTACTCGATCTGGAGCCCGTGACGGGCTCTGAAGGAGAGCCACCGCCCTATGATCCGCCGTACCCTGCCTGTGATGTTCTCCCTGTTGTTCAGCGCGCCCTTGCTCGCCGGGCAACAGACGCTGTTCAGTTTCGTGCGCCCGGCCTCGGTGGTGAACGTGCTCACCCAGGACGCCACGCTGCCGCAGTACAACGCGGAACAGACAGCCGAAGGCGAGGTATTGCGACGGGTGGTGTTCAACCCGGTGGCGCAGCCGACCTTGCGCCTGGCCCCGCAGAGCGGAGCCTGGGACTGGTCGGCCGGGCAGGCCCTGACCCTGCGCCTGCAAAGCGGCATGGATTGGGCCCTGACCGTCAACGTGACGATACAGAGCAGTGACGGGCGTACCCTCACCAGCCGGATCGACCTGCCGGCCGGCCCGGCGCAGACGGTGATGATCCCGCTCAAGGCCCGCTCGCCGCTGAGCCAGGGCATGCGTGCCGGGCCGCCGATGCCCTGGGTTTTCGAAGGCCAACGCCTGCTGTTGGCCAGCAGTGAAGGGGCGGCGGACCTGGCGCAGGTCACGTCGCTCAGCCTGAGCATCCCGGGGCCGAAGGTGGCACAGAGCCTGCTGATCGAGAAAGTCGGCGTGCAGGATGACGACCTGGCCTTCAAGGCCGCCTATGCCGAGCTGATCGATGGCTACGGCCAGTCAACCCGTGGCCGCTGGCCGGAAAAGATCGTCAACGACGAGCAGCTCAAGGCTGCCGACACCCGCGAGCAGGCACAGCTCAAGGCCTGGCTGGCCGAGCGCGACACGCTCAAGCTGGATGCCTACGGCGGCGTGCTGGCCGGCCCGGTGTTCGAGGCCAAGGGCTTCTTCCGCAGCGAGAAGCACGAGGGCCGCTGGTACCTGGTGACCCCGGACGGGCACCCGTTCTATTCGCTGGGCGTCAACGCCGTGGCCGCCGACGGCGGGCGCACCTATGTCGCCGGGCGCGAGGGCATGTTCAAGGCCCTGCCGGGTGAAGGCGACGCGCTGGCGGCGTTTTATGGCCAGGGCAACAATGACGATGGCAATGCTTCGTCCCAGGGCCGTGGTTTCAAGCAGGGGCGCTGGTTCGACTTCTATGCCGGCAATCTCCAGCGCACCTACGGCAAACCCTGTGCGCAAGGTGACCAGGCCGCGGTGTGCCCACCCTTGGTGGTGGATGCGTCCCGCTGGCAGGCCCATACCCTCGATCGCCTGCAAGCCTGGGGCTTCAATACCCTGGGCAACTGGAGCGACCCGGCGCTGGGCCAGGCCAAGCGCATGCCCTACACCTTGGCGCTGTCGATCGTCGGCGATTACGCCAGCATCAGCACCGGCATGGATTGGTGGGGCCGCATGCCCGACCCGTTCGACCCGCGTTTCGCCATGGCCACCGAGCGCGCCGTGGCCATCGCCGCCCGCGATCACCGCGACGACCCCTGGCTGATGGGCTACTTTGCCGACAACGAACTGGCCTGGGCCGCGCCGGGCGACGACCCCAAGGCCCGCTATGGCCTGGCCTACGGCACCTTGCGCCTGACCACCGATGTGCCGGCCAAGCGCGCCTTCCTCAAGCAGTTGCGTGACAAGTATCGCAACCAGGCCGGCTTGTCCAAGGCCTGGGGAATCGAATTGACCGCCTGGGAACTGATGGAAGACCCAGGTTTCGAGGCGCCCCTGCCCAACCCCGAGCACCCGGAAATCGAGCGTGACTACCAGTATTTCCAGCAGGTGTTCGCCGAAACCTACTTCAAGACCATTTCCGATGCGCTGAAGTGGCATGCGCCCAATCACTTGTTGCTGGGTGGCCGTTACGCGGTGAGCACGCCCGAGGCGGTCAAGGCCTGCGCCGAGTTCTGCGACGTGCTGAGTTTCAACTTCTATACCCTCAAGCCCGAGGACGGCTACGATTTCGCCCGCCTGGCCGAGCTGGACAAGCCGGTGCTGGTGTCCGAGTTCCAGTTCGGCTCCCGCGACCGTGGCCCGTTCTGGCCTGGCCCGTTGGAAGTGGCCCGCGAGGAAGACCGCGGCCCGGCGTATGGCAATTTCCTCAAGGCCGCAGTGGCCCAGCCGATGATCGTCGGCGCGCACTGGTTCCAGTACCTGGATCAACCCGCCAGCGGGCGCCTGCTCGATGGCGAGAATGGGCACCTGGGGCTGGTGGCGATCACCGATGTGCCCTATGCGGGCTTCATCGAAGCGGTGCGTCGCAGCAACCGACAAGCGCTCGCTGCGTTCAGCAGGCCCGCACCCTAGCGGCGCTTGGGCCCATTCGCCAGCAAGGCTGGCTCCTACAACAGCGAGATCCGCACGAAACCTGTAGGCGCCAGCCCAGCCTCGCAACCACCCAGCCATCTCCAGTAGGCAAATCGGCCAACTACTGAAACAATGCACGCTTTTGCAAGCCAGGCCGTGCAGAGAGGTAGTCGGGTGCAGATCCAGGGTCACTATGAGCTGAAGTTCGAGGCGGTGCGCGAGGCCTTCGCCGCGTTGTTCGAGGATCCCCAGGAGCGTGGTGCCGCGCTGTGCATCCAGGTCGGCGGGCAAACCGTGGTCGACCTCTGGGCCGGCAGTGCCGACAAGGATGGCCGCGAGGCCTGGCACAGCGACACTATCGCCAACCTGTTCTCCTGCACCAAGACCTTCACCGCCGTCACCGCCCTGCAACTGGTGGGCGAGGGCAAGCTGGCCCTCGACGCGCCCGTGGCGCGCTACTGGCCCGAGTTCGCCCAGGCCGGCAAGGAGCAGGTGACCTTGCGCCAGCTGCTCAGCCACCGCGCAGGCCTACCAGCCATTCGCGAGCTGCTGCCGGCCGAGGCCCTGTACGACTGGCAGGCGATGGTCGACGCCCTGGCCGCCGAAGCCCCCTGGTGGCACCCCGGTAGCGAGCATGGCTACGCCGCCATTACCTATGGCTGGCTGATTGGCGAGCTGATTCGCCGCGCCGATGGCCGTGGCCCGGGCGACTCCATCGTCGCTCGTACTGCCAAGCCGCTGGGCCTGGACTTCCATGTCGGCCTGGCGGATGAAGAATTCCACCGCGTGGCGCATATCGCCCGCGGCAAGGGCAACCCTGGCGATGCCGCGGCCCAGCGCCTGCTGCAGGTCACGATGCGCGAACCCGAGGCGCTGTCGACCCGGGCCTTCACCAACCCACCGGCCATCCTCACCAGCACCAACAAACCTGAGTGGCGGCGCATGCAGCAGCCGGCGGCCAATGGCCACGGCAACGCCCGCAGCCTGGCGGGCTTCTACGCCGGCCTGCTCGACGGCAGCCTGCTCGAATCCGAACTGCTTGACGAGTTGACCCGCGAGCACAGCCTCGGCCAGGACCGTACCCTGCTGACCCAGACCCGCTTCGGCCTGGGCTGCATGCTCGACCAGCCGGATGTGGCCAATGCCACCTTCGGGCTGGGCGCCCGTGCCTTCGGCCACCCAGGCGCGGGTGGCTCGGTCGGTTTCGCCGACCCCGAACACGACGTGGCCTTCGGCTTCGTCACCAATACCCTGGGCCCCTACGTGCTGATGGATCCGCGCGCACAGCGACTGGTGCGCACCCTTGGCACTTGCCTTTGATCGGGTAACGCGGGTATTGCCCGAACCCTTTGACTATCCTCAATGCCAACGCCTGACGCGTATGGGCAAAATTTCTTTCTATTTCATGGTGTATCGCTGATGTCTTCACATAAAACCTTAGCACTCGCCCTGTGCCTGGCCATGACCGGCTGCGCCAGCCATTCGCAGGATTCGTCCAAGGACAGCGCGCTCAACTGGTGGCCGTTTGGTTCGGACCAGGTCGCCGACCAGGAAGTGAAAGAGGCCGTGGTCGAGAAGGTCGCCAAGGCCGATGCCAAGTCCGAGAGCAGCAGCCGCTGGTGGTGGCCGTTTGGTGGCGACGCCAAGCCGGGCAAGGTCGCGGCTGTGCCGAAGATCGACCAGAAAGCCACCCAGGCCTGGCTTGACCAGTACGAACCCAAGGTCCGCGAGGCCATCAAGGGCAGCAAGTTCGAACTGGAGCGCCGCGAGGACGTGCTGGTCGTGACCATCCCGGTGGACAGCTCGTACAACCCGGACCGTCCGAACATGCTGCTGCCGGTCACCCTCGGCCCGATCACCCAGGTGGCCAAGGTCGTCGAGACCGACAGCAAGACCGCCGTGCTGGTGCTCGGCCACGCCGACAGCAGCGGTGCCACCGCCGCCAACCAGAAGCTCAGCCTCGAGCGCGCCGCCTCGGTGTCGGCGATTTTCCGCCTCAGCGGCCTGCAGCGTGACCGCCTGATGCTCAAGGGCATGGGCTCGGTGATGCCGCGCGCTGCCAACGACAGCGCCGAGGGCCGTGCCCTGAACCGTCGCGTCGAACTGCTGCTGACCCCGCAGAACACCATGGTCGCGCTGCTGGCCAAGTACCAGCAGGCCGCACCCGCGCCGACGCCGGCTGCCATGGTCGCGGTGCAAGACGCCAAGGCCCCTGCAGCCAAGGCCGCGACCGCCAAGCCCGCCGCCAAGGCCGCCGCCAAGCCTGCGGCGAAGAAACCGGCCGCCAAAGCCAAGGCCCCGGCCAAGGCCAGCACCACCGCGAAGAAGAAGGCCACTGCGGCCAAGCCCGCCGCGAAGAAGGCCGCCACCGACAAGAAAGTCGCCGCCAACAGCCCTGCGAAGACCAACTGATCGTCAAGGAAACGCAGTCATGACCCAATCCCTGGCCGATATGCGCCGCGACTACACCCGTGATGGCCTGGCCGAAGCCCAGGCCCCGGGGGAGCCGTTTGCGCTGTTTCACCACTGGTTCGCCGATGCGCTGAAGACCGAGCAGCTACCGGTGGAAGCCAATGCCATGACCCTGGCGACCGTCGATGCCGATGGCCGCCCGCATTGCCGGGTGCTGTTGCTCAAGGCCCTGGATACGCGCGGGTTCACCTTTTTCACCAACTACCAAAGCGCCAAGGGCCAGCACCTTGCGGCCAATCCCTTTGCCGCGATGACCTTCTTCTGGCCGGCGCTGGAGCGTCAGGTGCGCATCGAAGGGCGGGTGGAGAAGGTCACGGCCAAGGAGTCGGACGACTACTATCAGGTGCGCCCGCTGGGCAGCCGGCTGGGGGCCTGGGCGTCGCCGCAAAGCCGGGTGATTGCCGATCGCGCCGAACTCGAGGGGCTGGTCAAGGCCACCGAAGCACGCTTCAGCGATACCCAGCCTGATTGCCCGGAACATTGGGGGGGCTATCGCCTGTTGCCGGAGCGCGTGGAGTTCTGGCAGGGGCGAGCGAGCCGCTTGCATGACCGGCTCAATTACCGGCTGGTGGATGGGCAGTGGTTGCGTGAGCGCCTGGCGCCGTGATTTGCCGGTGCGGCGCAGTGGAATAATCGTGGGAGCGGGGCAAGCCCGCTGCCACGCCGCTGTCTAGGCGCTGTAGTTCAACGCAGCATGGACGAGTATCAAGGCTTTTCGTACAGAGCCTAAGGCGTTTTCGCCGCCTCCCGCTGCAACCATTCCCCCAGCGCCTTGCGCTTGACCTTCTCCTTGCGTGCCCGCTCGAGCAACGCCAGCATGCATGCCCGCCGGTGCGGGTCATCCCCCGCCAGCGACAACGCCAGGTCGCGGTCCATCCAGCGGCGCATGCGCACATACAGCCAGCCGTGAAAATACAGGCCGGCGATGGTCACGATGACGACGATGAAGTAATCCATGGCTATCCTTGGTCTCACCTGTAGGCCCGTAGCACAGCCAACGGTGGCTGTACCTGAGCTGAATGAAAACAATTTTATAACCTTTGCGCCGTGACACCCGTCAAGGCGAAGAGTCTAATGCTTACCTGACTTACTGGAGATGCTCCTCATGCGTAAATCCGCTTTGCTGCTGGCCAGCTTCACCACCGTGTCGCTGCTGCTGGGCGGCTGCCAATCGTCGCTGACCGGCGACAGCTACTCCCGTGATGAGGCCCGCCGCGTGCAGACCGTGCGCATGGGCACCATCGAATCCTTGCGGCCGGTGAAGATCGAAGGCACCAAGACCCCGATCGGCGGTGGCGCCGGTGCCATCGTCGGTGGCGTCGCCGGCAGCGCCGTGGGCGGTGGCCGTGGCAGCATCGTTGCCGCGGTCATCGGTGCCGTGGCCGGCGGCCTGGCCGGCTCGGCCGCCGAAGAAGGCCTGACCCGCACCCAGGGCGTGGAAATCACCGTACGCGAAGACGACGGCAGCATGCGTGCCTATGTGCAGCAGGTGCAGCAGAACGAGATCTTCCGCGTCGGCGAGCGCGTGCGCATCATGACGGTCGATGGCACCAGCCGCGTCACTCACTGATCTTGCGCGCAAAAACAAACCCCGACCGGCCTAGCCGTGTCGGGGTTTCTTTTTGTCCCCAGGTGGGCCGCCGAGTCAGTCGTTCAGCCCGAGCATGTCCCGCGCCACGGCTTCGGCGATGCGAATGCCGTCGACGCCTGCCGACAGGATGCCGCCGGCATAGCCTGCGCCTTCACCGGCGGGGAACAGGCCCTTGAGGTTCAGGCTCTGGTAGTCGGCGCCACGGGTGATGCGCAGTGGCGAGGAGGTGCGCGTCTCGATGCCGGTCAACACCGCGTCATGCAGGTTGTAGCCCTTGATCTGGCGATCGAACGCCGGCAGCGCTTCGCGGATCGCCTCGATGGCGAAGTCCGGCAGGCTCGGCGCCAGGTCGCCCAGGGTGACCCCTGGTTTGTACGAAGGCTCGACACTGCCCAGCGCGGTGGACGCACGCCCGGCGACAAAGTCGCCGACCAGCTGCGCGGGGGCCTGGTAGTTGCTGCCGCCCATCACGTAGGCGTGCGCCTCCAGGCGCTCCTGCAACTCGATACCGGCCAATGGGCCGCCCGGGTAGTCGCGCTCGGGGTCGATGCCGACGACGATGCCGGAGTTGGCATTGCGTTCGTTACGCGAGTACTGGCTCATGCCGTTGGTGACTACCCGGCCCGGTTCGCTGGTGGCGGCGACCACGGTGCCGCCCGGGCACATGCAGAAGCTGTACACCGAACGACCGTTCTTGGCGTGGTGCACCAGCTTGTAGTCGGCGGCGCCGAGTTTCGGGTGGCCGGCATACTTGCCCAGGCGCGCCTTGTCGATCAGCGACTGCGGGTGTTCGATACGGAACCCCACCGAGAACGGCTTGGCCTCCATGAACACGCCCTTGGCGTGCAGCATGCGGAAGGTATCGCGGGCGCTGTGGCCCAGGGCCAGCACTACGTGCCGGGATTGCAGCTGTTCGCCGCTTTCCAGGACTACGCCGGTGAGCTGCTCGCCGTCCACCAGCAGGTCGGTGAGTTTCTGCTCGAAGCGTACCTCGCCGCCCAGGTTGATGATTTCCTCGCGCATCTTCTCGACCATGCTGGTCAGGCGGAAGGTGCCGATGTGCGGCTTGTTGATGTAGAGGATTTCGTCCGGCGCGCCAGCCTTGACGAACTCTTCCAGAACCTTGCGGCCATGGTGCTGCGGATCCTTGATCTGGCTGTACAGCTTGCCGTCGGAGAAGGTCCCGGCGCCGCCTTCGCCAAACTGCACGTTGGACTCGGGGTTGAGCACGCTCTTGCGCCACAGGCCCCAGGTGTCCTTGGTGCGCTGGCGCACTTCCTTGCCGCGCTCGAGTACGATCGGCTTGAAGCCCATCTGAGCCAGCAGCAGGCCGGCGAAGATGCCACAAGGGCCGAAGCCGACCACGATCGGGCGTTCCTGCAGCGTGGCGGGGGCCTGGCCGACGAACTTGTAGCTGACGTCCGGGGCGACGCCGACCTTGCTGTCATCTGCGAAACGGCGCAGCAGTTCGGCTTCGTTGCTGGTCTGCAGGTCGATGGTGTAGATGAACAGCAATTCGCTGTTCTTCTTGCGGGCGTCGTAGCTGCGCTTGAACAGGGTGAAACCGAGCAGTTGCGCGTCGTCGATGCCCAGGCGCTGGACGATGGCCGCGCGCAGCTCGTCGTCGGAGTGGTCCAGGGGCAGCTTCAGTTCGGTGATTCGTAGCATGGCAGGGTCCAGTATCCCGGCCATGGGCGGCCGGCGGCTTTACACAAACCGCCAAGTATAAGCTGTTCGCCACCCAGACTGGCAGGATAAAAGCACCCAGCGGTCAGAGATCGCGGGCACCGCCGTAGTAGGCGCAGCCTTGCAGGGTCTTGCCGTCCATGCGCAGTTCGGCCTTGAGGTGGCGGATGGCACCCGTGGCGCCGTCGACGCAGCGCTGCGGCGCGACCCACAACTCGACGCGCTGGCCGTTGGCTTCGCTGGACAGGCTCAGGCCGCCACCGGGCAGTGCTTCTTCCAGGTAGGGCAGTGGCAGCGGCGGCTCGCCGACACGGTTGAGGACCATGCCCTTGCCGCTGGCCTTGATGTCCCAGTCCGGCTCGTTGCCACCGGCGCGCAGGGTCAGCTGCTTGAAGTTGGGGTCTTCGCAGCCGCTGTATTCGGAGGTTTCCAGGCGGTACAGGCGAGTCACCTCGAGTTGGCCATCGCTGCCGGCTTGCTGGCTGCCGGTCATGCGCCCTCGAACATCGGCGAACAGTTTGTCACCGGCGTCATCGGCCAGGTTGGCGGCTTCCTGGAGAATGCCGGTGCCGGCGGCGTCCTTGACGATGAAGCGGCGGCTTTCACGGCATGGCTTGAACAGCAGGTGGCCGCCGGCTGCGCTCAGTTCGCCCTGCAGGCGGGTGCTGCCGAGGTTTGGGTCGACGGGTTTTTCGGCCAGCACCTGGCAGCCGGCGAACAGCGGCAGCAGGGCGGTGAGCAGCAGGGAAGGGGTGAGGCGCATGGGGCGGGCTCCGGTGTTCGGGCAAAAAGTGCCGGCCACGTTACCGAGCCTGTGGGGTGTCTACAAGGGGGACAAGAGCACTGTACGAGTCATGGCGTAGGAGCCAGCCTTGCTGGCGAATCAGGCGCCTCGGTGGATGACCCCGGCTACGCCGGTGTTCGCCGGCAAAGCCGGCTCCTACACGGGCCATGCCAACAGCAAATTCAACAGGCAGAAAAAAGGGCCCGAAGGCCCTTTGATCGATCAACCCCCCAGGTAGGCGTCGCGCACCTTCGGGTCGGTCAACAGCGCTTCACCGGTGCCCTGCATCACCACCTTGCCGTTTTCCAGCACGTAGGCGCGGTCGGCGATCTTCAGCGCCTGGTTGGCGTTCTGCTCCACCAGGAACACGGTCACGCCATCGCGGCGCAGCTGTTCGATGATGTCGAAGATCTGCTGGATGATGATCGGCGCCAGGCCCAGCGACGGTTCGTCGAGCAGCAGCAACTTGGGCTTGCTCATCAGCGCCCGGCCGATGGCGAGCATCTGCTGCTCGCCGCCGGACATGGTGCCGCCACGCTGGATGTAGCGCTCCTTCAGGCGCGGGAACAGCTGCAGGACCTTGTCCAGCTGCTCCTGGTAGTCGCCCTTGTTGGTGAAGAAACCGCCCATGGCCAGGTTTTCCTCGACGGTCAGGCGGGCGAACACGCGGCGGCCTTCCGGCACCACCGCGATGCTCTTGCGCATGATGTGCGAGGACGGCTGGCCGACCAGCTCCTCTCCCAGGTACTTGATGCTGCCGCTGCTGGCCTGGGGCGAACCGCACAGGGTCATCAGCAAGGTCGACTTGCCGGCGCCGTTGGCGCCGATCAGGGTGACGATCTCGCCCTGGTTGATCTCGACGTTGACGCTGTGCAGCGCCTGGATCTTGCCGTAGAAGGTGGAAACGTTCTCGAACTTCAGCATTTACGCCTCCCCCAGGTAGGCCTTGATCACATCCGGGTTGCCGCGAATCTCTTCCGGCGTGCCGTCGGCCAGGGGCGTGCCCTGGTTGATCACCACGATGTGGTCGGAAATGCTCATCACCAGTTTCATGTCGTGCTCGATCAGCAGCACGGTCACGTTGTGCGATTCGCGCAGGTAGCCAATGAGGGCCTTGAGGTCCTCGGTCTCCTTGGGGTTCAGGCCGGCGGCCGGTTCGTCGAGCATGATGATCCGCGGTTGGGTCATCATGCAGCGGGCGATTTCCAGGCGCCGTTGCTGGCCATAGGCGAGGGTGCCGGCGGTACGGTTGGCGAACTCGGTCAGGTTGACCTTCTCCAGCCAGTACTGGGCGCGCTCCATGGCCTCTTTTTCGCTGCGGCGGAAGCTTGGGGTCTTGAACAGCCCGGCGAAGAAGTTGGTATTGAGGTGGCGGTGCTGGGCGATCAGCAGGTTCTCCAGCGCGGTCATCTCCTTGAACAGGCGCACGTTCTGGAAGGTCCGCACCACGCCCTTGCGGGCGATCTGATGGCCGGCCAGGCCCTGGATCGGCTGGCCGTCGAGCAGGATGGTTCCGCCGCTGGGCTTGTAGAAGCCGGTCAGGCAGTTGAACACCGTGGTCTTGCCGGCGCCGTTGGGGCCGATCAAGGCCACCACCTGTTTTTCCTTGACGGTCAGGCCCACGCCGTTGACCGCCAACAAGCCGCCGAAGCGCATGCTCAGGCCGCTGACTTGCAGAATTTCGCGGCTCATCGACGCAGCTCCATGTGTGGACGTTGCATGGGCAGCAGGCCCTGCGGACGCCAGATCATCATCAACACCATCAGCGCACCGAACATCAGCATCCGGTACTCGCTGAACTCACGCATCATCTCCGGCAGCAGGATCATCACGATGGCCGCGAGAATCACGCCCAATTGCGAGCCCATGCCGCCCAGCACGACGATGGCGAGGATGATCGCCGATTCGATGAAGGTGAACGACTCCGGTGTCACCAGGCCCTGGCGGGCGGCAAAGAAGCTGCCGGCGAAACCGGCGAAGCAGGCACCCAGGGTGAAGGCCGAGAGCTTGATCACGGTAGGGTTCAGGCCCAGCGCGCGGCAGGCGATCTCGTCTTCGCGCAGCGCTTCCCAGGCGCGGCCGATCGGCATGCGCAGCAGGCGGTTGATCACGAACAGCGCCAGCAAGGCCAGCAGCAGGGCCACCAGGTAGAGGAAGATGACCTTGTTGATCGAGTTGTATTGCAGCCCGAAGAACTCGTGGAAGGTCTGCATCCCCTCGGCGGCCTTGCGTTCGAAGGTCAGGCCGAAGAACTCAGGCTTGGGGATGTTGCTGATGCCGTTGGGGCCACCGGTCCAGTCGGTGAGGTTACGCAGGAACAGGCGGATGATTTCGCCAAAGCCCAGGGTCACGATCGCCAGGTAGTCGCCGCGCAGGCGCAGCACCGGGAAACCGAGCAGGAAGCCAAAGGTGGCGGCCATCAGGCCGGCGATCGGCAGGCACACCCAGAAACTCCAGCCCAGGTAATGCGAGAGCATCGCATAGCTGTAGGCGCCGACGGCATAGAAGCCGACATAACCCAGGTCGAGCAACCCGGCCAGGCCGACCACGATGTTCAGGCCCAGGCCCAGCAGCACGTAGATCAGGATCAGCGTGGCGATGTCGACCGCGCCGCGCGAGCCGAAGAACGGCCAGATCAGCGCCGCCACGATCAGCCCCATGATCACCCAGCGCTGGGTTTTCGGCAGGGTCAGGAAGTTGCTCACCGAAGGCGGTACCAGCTTGCGCTCCGAGCGGCGGCCCATCACCGCGCTCCACTGCTTGTCGAACAGCACGCGCAGGAACATCAGCACCGAGCACGCGGCGATGATGCTGATGGTGAACGAGCCCTGGCTGTGCACGATCAGGCTGATGCCGTCGATGCTGAGTTTCAGGCCCAGCACCGGGAAGGCCACGGCCCAGACCAGCAAGGCGCTGAAGAACGCCTGTTTGAGATTTCTGTTCATACTTTTTCAACCTCCGGGCGGCCCAGGATGCCGGTCGGCCGGAACAGCAGGACAAGAACCAAAAGACCGAATGCCACCACGTCCTTGTACTGGTCGCCGAAGATATCGGCGCCGAACGCTTCGGCCACGCCCAGCACCAGCCCGCCGAGCATGGCGCCCGGAATGCTGCCGATGCCGCCCAGCACCGCCGCGGTGAAGGCCTTCAGGCCTACCAGGAAACCGGCGTTGGGGTTGATCACCCCGTACTGCATGCTCAGCAGCACGGCCGCCACCGCCGCCAGGGCGGCACCGATGACGAAGGTCAGGGCGATGATGTTGTTGGTGTTGATGCCCAGCAGGTTGGCCATCTTGATGTCCTCGGCGCAGGCACGGCAGGCGCGGCCCAGGCGGGAACGGGAGATGAACAGGGTCAGGCAGGTCATGGCGACCAGGGTCACCACGAACACCAGGATCTGCATGTACGAGACCAGCACTTCCTCCGCACCGCCCGGGCCGAACGAGAAGCTGCCGGGGATCAGGTTGGGGATGGACTTGTCTTTCGAGTCCTGCGACAACAGGACGGTGTTCTGCAGGAAGATCGACATGCCGATGGCGGAGATCAGCGGGATCAGCCGGTTGCTGTTGCGCAGCGGCCGGTAGGCGACCCGTTCGATGCTGTAGCCATAGGCACTGGTGACGCAGATGGTGGCGACGAAGGCCACGGTCATCAGGATCGGCAACGAGTGGATGCCCATCATGGCCAGCCCGGCCAGGGCGATGAAGGCCACATAGCTACCGATCATGTACACCTCGCCGTGGGCGAAGTTGATCATGCCGATGATGCCGTACACCATCGTGTAACCGATGGCGATCAGCGCGTAGGTACTGCCGATGGTCAATCCGTTAACCAGTTGTTGTAGGAAATGGTAGATCTCAGGCATTACAGCGCTCCTAAAAACCTGATTTGCATTTCGCTGGCGGGGGTGACCCGGGCCCTTGTTCTCGCGGTCTTCGCCACGTGATCGTTGTGCGGGCACAGCCAGGAAACCGCGGGTGACGGTTTTAAGATTTTCAGGTGAGCCGGCCCCCGGATCACGGGGATCGGGCCCATAGAACCTCGTAAAACAAAGCCCACTGCTCGCACAGTGGGCTTCTCGGTCAGCTATTTAGTCACGCAGTTACTGAGGGGAAACTTCGGTCTTCGGCTTGCCGAAGTGCCATTCGTAGACAACGAACTTGAAGTTCTTCAGGTCGCCCTTGTCGTCGTACGACAGCTCGCCGGTCGGGGTCTTGAAGGTGCCGGCGTGGATGGCGGCTGCCACCTTGTCGGTGTCTTCGGACTTGGCCGCCTTGATGCCACCGGCGATCAGCTCCACGGCGGAGTAGGCCGGGAACACGAACGGACCGCTCGGGTCCTTGCCGTCGGCCTTGATGGCATCGACGATGGCCTTGTTCTCTGGGTCGGCGTCGAAGGACTTGGGCAGGGTCACCAGCAGGCCTTCGGAAGCGCCTTGGGCGATCTGCGAGATGGAGTCGTTACCCACGCCTTCCGGGCCCATGAACTTGGCTTTCAGGCCCTTCTCCTGGGCCTGGCGCAGGATCAGGCCCAGCTCCGGGTGGTAGCCGCCGTAGTAGACGAAGTCGACGTTGTTCTGCTTGAGTTTCTGGATGATCGAGGAGAAGTCCTTGTCACCGGCGTTCAGGCCCTCGAACACGGCAACCTTGACGCCTTTGCCTTCCAGGGTGGTCTTCACCGCGGTGGCGATGCCTTCGCCGTATTGCTGCTTGTCGTGCAGCACGGCGACCACTTTCGGCTTGACGTGGTCGGCGATGTAGTTGCCGGCGGCCGGGCCCTGGGCGCTGTCCAGGCCGATGGTGCGGAAGATCAGCTTGTAGCCACGGCTGGTGATTTCCGGGGAGGTGGCGGCGGGGGTGATCATGATCACGCCTTCGTCTTCGTAGATGTCGGACGCCGGCTGGGTGGAGCTGGAGCACAGGTGGCCGATGACGAACTTGACGCCGTCGTTGACCACTTTGTTGGCGACGGCCACGGCCTGTTTAGGGTCGCACGCGTCGTCGTATTCCTTGGCTTCGAGCATCTTGCCATCGACGCCGCCCTTGGCGTTGATGTCCTTGATGGCCTGTTTGGCGCCGGTGAACTGCATGTCGCCGTATTGCGTGACCGGGCCGGTCTTGGGACCTGCGATACCGATCTTGATGGTATCGGCGGCAAACGAATGGCTGGCAACCCCGGCCAGAACCATTGCGGCGAACAGCTTGGAAATCTTGATCATAGTGCTCCACTCATTCTGTTGTAATTCTTATAGACCTGAGGTCAGGGCTACAGACCGGGCGGGACTGTGCACTGGCTACGCCAATGCGTGAACCCCACCTTCCCCCGGAACATGTCCCGGAACTGTACCGGTACAGTGTAGAGCGCTGTCCGAGCGCTTGAAAAGCGGGCGAAAAGCGTCTGTTTCCGGGGGTGTCGCCTGGTCGACATAAAGATACAGAAAAGCGCCATCACTTTGCCTGTATCCGCGTCCCGCCCCCACGAGTTCGGGCCTGATCGACCAAATTACGTATTTGAAACCGGGTTTTTCTGCAAAAATGCCGGCCTTTTTTGTTGGACGATCTTTGCGCAGGTAACCCATGACTGATCAAGTAAGCACCCTCTATGCCAAATTGCTCGGCGAGACCGCCGTCATCGAGTGGAAAGCCCTGGAGCGTTTCTGGGCCAAGGGTGACCTGATTTGGGTCGACCCCTCCCTCGACCTGATCACCGTTGCCGAGGCGATGGCCGAGAATCGCCGCGAGATCTTCGCCAAGTGGCGCAATGATGGCAGTGTCGGGCCGGTCTCTGCCGAGCAGGCGCTCGAGCTGCAAACCCGCGATCCAGAGATCTGGGCGGTGGTGGTTTCGCCGTTCATCGTGATCCAGGCGAAGAAAGCGGAATAAGCACGCGCTTTTTTAGTGCGTGATAACGCGCAGATGCATCGTGCTGGTGCGCATTGACTCTCACGTAAGGTGGAAACAAGTAACACGGCGGGGGTGGTTCGGCGGGGCGGTAACAGTTTACGGCATGCGTAATGGGTGATCGCGTAGGAGCCGGCTTGCCGGCGAACACCGGCGCTTGGTTCGCCAGCAAGGCTGGCTCCTACAGGCGTGTGGTGACTCAGTAATCCACGCGTCCGGTATGGCTGTTCAGCGAGATCACCCGGGTCTTGCCGATGCGGTGCCTGAAGATCTCGCGCAGGTACTTGACCGCCTTCTTCACGCACTCGCGCGACAGGCGGATGTCGTTGATCGAGACGAAACGGCTCTTGTCGTTGATCAGCTCGCGGTACTTCTTCTCGTACATCGGCTTGATCGCGTACCAGTTGGTGTCGAGGATCTTCGCCGGGTTCTCGAATTCGTTGAGCAGGTCGTCGATGCGGTCTTCGTCGAAATGCTCGCTGGTGATGAACTCGAGGATGGCGTTGTCCATGGTGTCGTCGAAACGGTACGGATTACGCGCAAAGCAACGCTTGATGAAGGCCACGATCAGGGTCAGGAAGTCGTCCGACAGGCACGGGCTCTTGGCGATCAGGGTGGTCAGCGACAGGTTGGCCGAGGCGCCGATCACCAGCGCGTAGCGCTTGAGCGTGGTGTTGGGGAACAGGCTGTTGAGGTGGGTCTTGAGCCGGTTCAGGTCCATGTACGACAGCTTGTAGTCCTTGGGCAGGGAGACGATCGACACCACCGACGAGCAGTTCTTGAAGAAGTGCAGGTCGTGCAAGGCCGCGGCGTCGTAGCCCGAGGCCTGGTACTGCTCCAGCGCGGCGCGGTAGCGGCGCGACTCGATCGGCAGCAGGCTGATGCCTTCGATGGCCTGGGTCTGCTTGTTGAAGTGCGGCAGGTCGATGGAGCGGAAGAACAGGTCGTCGATGTCCAGGCGCGGCTGCTCGCGCTCGAACACCTTGAACTTGTCCGAGCCCGCCGGTGGGATCTCCGGCACCACGGATTCGGCGTAGGCGATGGCCACCGGGCCGGCCAGGCTCATGAACAGGTCGTTGGCGTCCAGGCGGATGGTCTCGCCGATGTCGATGCCGGCGCGGCGGAAATAGTTCTGGTCGTAGTCGGTGGTCACCGCCTGGGCGGTGAGGATGTTGAAGATCTGCTGGGAGATGTACTGGTTGGCGTGCTTCTCCATGGCGTTGACGTCGATGTTCTGGATCGTGCCGTCGTCGCTCTCCTCGGCGTAGCGCATGATGTCGTTGGAGATCAGCATCATCGCGTTCCACGGGCGGATGCGGCCCATGACGCTGGCCTCGCTGCTGTCCTCATTGTCGAAGTTGTACGAGAAGTCCCATTCCTCCGACAAGTACTTGCACAGCAGGCGCCCGGCGTTGATGTGCAGCGCCTCGGACATTTCGCTGCGGTGGTCGGAGGCGTTGGGCAGCACGCAGATGCCGCTGGTGAAGATCGGCTCGAAGACGAACGAATGCCCGCTCTTGCCGTCGTTCTCGTCGGCCGGCTTGGTGTCGAAGGTCTTGTTCATGTACGAGTACTGCTGGGCCAGGCCGAACTCCGAGGCCATGCCCGAGCCGGTACCGCCGCCGGCGCTGAAGATGTAGAAATACAGGCGCGACTGGTTGGCCTTGATGCCGCAGGAGTCGATCAGGTACGAGTGGATCAGCTTCCAATCGGCGCTGGAGAAGCGCTGGGTGTCCTTGTTGAGGATGATCTTGGCCAGGTACTGGCCGAGGATCGGCGCGTTGCCGGCGCCACCGGCATGCACCTCGGACAGGTCCATGATCTTCATCTTGCTGTAGTCGCGCAGGAAGCCACCGCGCTCGCCCTTGCGCGAGAAGCGGATGCGTCCGGCGATGTCCTTGTCGAGGTCGCCAAGCATCACCAGCGGTTCGACCAGGAACACTGGCTTGGCCGCCTTGTTCTGCACCAGGCGCAGGTTCTGGCGGATCCAGCGCGCCGGGCTGTAGCCCGCCTCGCCCTTGAACCGGTCTTCGTTGTTGAACTCGTTGAGGAAGAAGGTGCGGGCGTTGTACACCAACTCCGCCACGTCCAGGGCGATGTTCGAGCCACAGCGGCCCAGGCCGATCAGGCACACCGACGGGAACTGCTGCTCCAGGCGCAGCTGCTCCTCGTCCTCGACGTGCAGGTTCTGCGGGAACACCAGCTCGCGCAGGCCATCGAGGTTGTCGAGGATGCGCTGGATGTCCTGTTCGGTGAAGTACAGGTACTGCTGCGCGGGCAGGCTGCGGGCGGCGGGAAGTTCCCGGGGGCTGCCGGCGGTCAGCGAAGTGGGGCTGAGCGACGACTCGGGGACCGCATTGGCAGAAGTGTTCGTAGAGGTCATAGTGCGCCATTTGCCTGAAGTGATTGGCTTCCCGGTGATGTATGTCATCTGGCCATCACGGGAAATTTCGCGACTTTATCAGTGCGTCTTTTTCTCATGCGATAGGGGTTTTCCTTAGCGCGACTAAGGTTTTTGCCTCGCACCCGCATTGCATCGTCCGTTTGTCACGCTTCTTTAATCTGGAGTTGCTCATGAGTACTGCCTTGCCTTCGTTGGGGTTCGCCGGGATCGGCTTGATGGGGCTGCCGATGTGCCGCCGCTTGCTGGCGGCCGGCTACCCGCTGACCGTGTGGAACCGCAGCGCCGACAAGTGCGCCGAGCTGGTCGCTGCCGGCGCGCGCCTGGCCAGCAGCCCCGCCGAGCTGTGCGCGGCGGTGGACATGGTGCTGCTGTGCCTGGCCGACACGGCGGTGGTGCGCGAGGTGGTCTTCGGTGAACAGGGCATTGCCCAGGGCGGGCGCAGCGGTCAGCTGCTGGTGGACTTGTCCAGCCTCGAGCCGACCGCCACCCGGGAGATGGCCGCGGCACTGGCGGCGCTGTGTGGCATGGCCTGGCTCGATGCGCCGGTGTCGGGCGGCACCCCAGGCGCCGAGGCCGGCAGCCTGGCGATCATGGTCGGCGGCGAGGCGCATGACCTGGCGCGGGCGCGCCCGGTCCTGCTGACCCTGGGCCAGCGGGTCACGCACATGGGGGCGGTGGGCGCCGGGCAGGTGACCAAGGCCTGCAACCAGATGATCGTCGCCTGCAACGCCCTGGTGATTGCCGAGGTGGTGGCTTTGGCCGAGCAGTCAGGGGTCGATGCACGCTTGCTTGCCGAGGCCCTGGCCGGTGGCTTCGCCGACTCCAAGCCATTGCAGATCCTCGCCCCGCAGATGGCCGAGGGCCGCTTCGAGCCGGTCAAGTGGCATGTGCGTACCCTGCTCAAGGACCTCGACGGCGCGGTGAAGCTCTCCCGCGAGCAGGGCTCGGCGACCCCGCTCAGTGCCCTCGCCGCGCAATTGATGCGCCTGCACGGTAGCCAGGGGTATCTGGAAAAAGATCCGGCGACCCTGGTAGCGCTGTATCGCAACAAGGATTGAACGCGCAGGCCTGGCGGTCGAGCCGCTCGAGCACTGGCCGCAATTCGGCCAGCGGCACCGGGCGGCTGAGCAGGTAGCCTTGCAGGTAGTCGCAGCCGTGGCTGGCGAGGAACTCATGTTGCTCGACGGTCTCGACGCCTTCGGTGACCACCTTCAGGTGCAGGGTATGGGCCATGACGATGATCGCCTGGACGATCTCGCGGTCCTTCTGGCTGCCCGGCACGTCGTGGATGAACGAGCGGTCGATCTTCAGCACGTCCAGCGGCAGGCGCTTGAGGTAGGCCAGCGAGGAGTAGCCTGTGCCGAAGTCGTCGATCGACAGCGCCACGCCCATGGCGCGGATGCGCTTGAGCAGGCTGACGGTGTGCTGGATATCGCCCATCAGCGCGTTCTCGGTGACTTCCAGCTCCAGCTGGCGCGCGGTGAGCCCGGCCTGGAACAGCGCCATTTCCACTTCCGTGGCCAGCTCCTCGCGGCCCAGGGTCAGTGCCGAGCAGTTCACCGTGACCTTGAGCTCGCCATAGCCATGCCGGTTGAGCTGGGCCAGGTCCTCGCAGGCGCGGCGTAGCACCCACAGGTCGAGGTCGGCGATCAGGCCGTTGGCCTCGGCGATGCAGATGAAACGTTCCGGGCTGAGCAGGCCATGCTGTGGATGCTGCCAGCGTACCAGCGCCTCGAGCTTAGCCACCTGGCCACTGCGCAGGTCGAAGATCGGCTGGTAGTGCACGCACAGGCCGCGTTCCTCGAACAGTGCCACGCGCAGTTCCTCCTCCAGTTGCAGTTCGAGGGTGGCGCGGGTCTTCAGGCCGGCGTTGAAGAAGTTCAGGTTGTTGCGCCCGCAGCCCTTGGACTGGTACAGCGCCAGGTCGGCGTTCTTCAGCAGCTCTTCGGTGCTCAGGCCGTCGTCGGGGAAGATACTGATGCCGATGCTGGTGGTCATCACCATGCGCCGGCCGGCCAGGTCGATGGGCTCCTTCATCCGCTGCATGATGCGTTGGGCCAGGTGGCGGGCTTCGTCGCGGCTGTTGAGGTTGGTGACGATGCAGAACTCGTCGCCGCCAAAGCGGGCTACCAGGTCCTGGCTGCGGGTGGCGGCCTTGATATGCCCGGCGATCACCTTGAGCAGTTCGTCGCCCGCGGCATGGCCGAGGCTGTCGTTGATGCGCTTGAAGTGGTCGATGTCGAGGAACATCACCGCCAGCATGCCCTCGTGGGCCGCCTGTTCGGCCAGGCGCTCGGCGAACACCTGGTTGAAGCCGCGGCGGTTGACCAGGTTGGTCAGGGCGTCGTAATGGGCCGCTTGCTGCAACGACACCCGTGCCTGGTCGAGCTGGCTGAGCAGCACGTTGACCCGGCGCAGGTCGTGCTCCTTGCTTTGCAGCTTCTTGTCGGCCAGGGCGGCGCTGATGCTGCTGCCGCTGATCAGCAAGGTAATGAAGGCGATGGTCAGCGCCAATTGCAGGCTGTTGTCCACCGTGGGCAGGCGCAGCGCGGCCTCGCTGGGGATCACCAGGGTCATTGCGGTCATGCCGGTGAAGTGGGTGAGCACGATGCCGCCGGCCATCAACAGGCTGGCGCCGTACTTGAGCAGCAGGTGCAGGGTGCCGCTGCCTTGGTGAAAATAGCGGGCCATCAGCAGCGCCACCAGGCTGGTGGCGATGGCGATGGCGATGGACGCCAGCAGCAGGCCGGTCTGGTAGTACTGCTGGGCGCTGGTCTGCAGCGCGGCCATGCCGATGTAGTGCATGGCGCTGATGCCCAGGCCGATGAACAGCGCGGTTTGCAGGTAGTGGCGCAGGTGCATGTGGCTGCGATCGAGGCTGCTCATCGCCAGCCAGGCGGCGCACAGGGCGATCAGCAGCGACAGGCCGGTGAGCGGGGCGTCATAGTGGATTTCCAGCGGGGCCTGGAAGGCCAGCATGCTGATGAAGTGCATGGCCCAGATGCCGCCGGCCAGGCAGCAGGCGCCCAGCACCCGCCATTGTCGGCGGGCCATGCGGTCTTCGCAGTGGCTCTGGCGTTCGGCCATGTCCAGGGTGGCGAAACAGGCGGCGCACGCCACGGCATAGGCGAGCAGCACCAGGAAGGGGTTGTGTCGGCAGTCGAGGATGATCTGTCCGGTCGCCGGCAGCTCGGCGAACAATTGCAGTCCCAGCCACTCCATTGCAGGCCTCTTTGTCGAGTTTTCACTCGTCCCCACAAAGCGCGGATGGAGACTGTTCCTGCTGGAGTATAGGAACGCAGGCTTAAGCCTTCCTGATTAATGGCACTTTGGTTTCTACCATTTGGATATGAAGGTAATAGCTGGAAGGTCTAAATGGGTGTTCGGCTTCGCGCGATCCCTGTAGGAGCGGCCTTGTGTCGCGAAGGGCTGCGAAGCAGCCCCGACAATCTTGCGACACAGCCAAGACCCTGGGGCCGCTGCGCGACCCTTTCGCGACACAAGGCCGCTCCTACAGGGGATACGCGAATTCCGATCAGCCAGCGACCAGCACCCGGATCGCCTCCAGGCGCAGGGCGGCTTTCTCCAGCGCCGTCAGGCTGTCTTCACGCTGCTTGCGCAGGGCGTCGATCTCGCTGTCACGCACACTCGGGTTGACCGCCTTGAGCGCGGTCAGGCGCGCCAGCTCCTCGTCGGCTTCGGCGCTCAGGCGCTGCTTGGCCTGGGCCACACGTTCCTCGTGGGTCGGCATGACCTTGGCCTCGCCGTCGGCGATGCGCTTGGCCAGCACGTCGCGCTGGGCCTGGACGAACTTGTTGGCACTGGCCTTGGGCACGCTTTCGAGCTGGTCGTTGAGGGTCTCGAAGGCCACCCGCGGGCCCAGGTCGTTGCCATTGGCGTCGAGCAGGCAGCGCAGCGCCGCCGGTGGCAGGTAGCGGCCCAGTTGCAGGCTGCGCGGGGCTACCACTTCGCTGACGTAGAGCAGCTCGAGCAGCACGGTGCCGGGCTTGAGGGCTTTGTTCTTGATCAGCGCCACGGCGGTGTTGCCCATCGAGCCGGACAGCACCAGGTCCATGCCGCCCTGGACCATCGGGTGTTCCCAGGTAAGGAACTGCATGTCCTCGCGCGACAGCGCCTGGCCGCGGTCGTAGGTGATGGTCACGCCTTCGTCGTCGCCCAGCGGGAAGCTGGCGTCGAGCATCTTCTCGCTCGGCTTGAGCACCAAGGCGTTTTCCGAGTGGTCCTCGCTGTCGATGCCGAAGGCGTCGAACAGGGTTTCCATGTAGATGGGCAGGGCGAACTGGTCGTCCTGTTCGAGAATGTCCTCGACCAACGCCTGGCCTTCGCCGGCGCCACCGGAGTTGAGTTCCAGCAGGCGGTCACGGCCGGTGTGCAGCTCGGCTTCCAGGCGCTCGCGCTCGGCGCGGGCCTCGGCCACCAGCTTGTCCCAACCCTTGGCGTCGCCGCCAGGCAGTTGCGCCAGCAGGCGCGGGCCGAACTGGTGCTGCAGGGCGTTGCCAGTCGGGCAGGTATTGAGGAAGGCGTTGAGGCCCTCGTGGTACCACTGGAACAGGCGCTGTTGCGGGCTGTCCTGCAAGTAGGGGATGTGCAGCTCGATGGTGTGCTTCTGGCCGATCCGGTCGAGGCGGCCGATGCGCTGCTCGAGCAGGTCTGGGTGGGCCGGCAGGTCGAACATCACCAGGTGATGGGCGAACTGGAAGTTGCGGCCTTCGCTGCCGATCTCGGAGCAGATCAGCACCTGGGCGCCAAATTCCTCGTCGGCGAAATAGGCCGCGGCGCGGTCGCGCTCGAGGATGCTCATGCCCTCGTGGAACACCGTGGCTGGAATGCCGGAGCGCACGCGCAGGGCGTCTTCCAGGTCCATGGCGGTTTCGGCGTGGGCGCAGATCACCAGCACCTTGGTGCGCTTGAGCATTTTCAGGGTGTCGATCAGCCAGTCGACCCGTGGGTCGAAGCGCCACCAGCGCTCGTCGTCGGCGGCTTCGCCCTGGGCCTGGAAGGCCACTTCCGGGTACAGCTCGGCGCGCTCGCCGGACGGCAGCTCGGCGTACTGCTCGGGGTTGGCCAGCGGGTAGGGGTGCAACTGGCGCTCGGGGAAGCCCTGGATCGCCGCGCGGGTGTTACGGAACAGCACGCGGCCAGTGCCGTGGCGGTCGAGCAGCTCGCGGATCAGGCGGGCGCTGGCCTGGCTGTCGCCATCGCTGACGGCGCCCAGCAGCGCCTCGCCTTCGGCGCCGAGGAAACCCTGGATGGTGGCGTGGGCCTTGGGCGACAGGCGGCCCTCGTCGAGCAGTTCCTGCACCGCCTCGGCCACCGGGCGATAGTGTTCGCTCTCGGCGCGGAACGCGGCCAGGTCATGGAAACGGTTGGGGTCGAGCAGGCGCAGGCGGGCGAAGTGGCTGTCCTGGCCGAGCTGCTCGGGGGTGGCGGTGAGCAGCAGCACGCCGGGGATCACCTGGGCCAGTTGCTCGACCAGGGCGTACTCGGGGCTGGCCTGTTCCTCGTGCCACACCAGGTGGTGGGCTTCGTCGACCACCATCAGGTCCCAGCCGGCGGCGAACAGCGCATCCTGGGCCTTCTCGTCGTCCACCAGCCACTCCAGGGCGACCAGCGCCAGCTGGGCATCCTCGAACGGGTTGCTGGCGTCGCTCTCGATGAAACGCTCGGCGTCGAACAGCGCGACCTGCAGGTTGAAGCGCCGGCGCATTTCCACCAGCCATTGGTGCTGCAGGTTCTCCGGCACCAAAATCAGCACGCGGCTGGCGCGGCCGGACAGCAGCTGGCGGTGGATCACCAGGCCGGCCTCGATGGTCTTGCCCAGGCCTACTTCGTCGGCCAGCAACACGCGCGGGGCGATGCGGTCGGCGACTTCGCGGGCGATGTGCAACTGGTGGGCGATTGGCTGCGCGCGTACGCCGCCCAGGCCCCACAGGGTCGAGAGCATCTGCTTGCTGGTGTGTTGCAGGGTGTTGTAGCGCAGCGAGAACCACGACAGCGGGTCGATCTGCCCGGCGAACAGACGGTCGCTGGCCAGGCGGAACTGGATGAAGTTCGACAGTTGCGTCTCGGGCAGCGTGCACGCCTGGTTCTGCCCGTCGATGCCGTGGTAGACCAGCAGGCCGTCGACGTCCTCGACTTCGCGCACGGTCAGCTTCCAGCCCTCGAAATGGGTGATCTGGTCGCCCGGCGAGAAGCGCACGCGGGTCAGCGGCGCATTGCGTAGCGAGTACTGGCGGGTGTCGCCCGTGGCCGGGTAGAGCACGGTCAACAGGCGGCCATCCTGCGCCAGGATGGTCCCAAGACCGAGCTCGGCTTCGCTGTCGCTGATCCAGCGTTGCCCCGGTTGATACTGCTGCGCCATACTGCCAAAACTCCCGCGATGAAAAAGCCGGTCATGTTACCGGATCGGCTGCGCCAGACCAAAGATTACTCGAACGAGTAGAGAGTCTAGCGTGTTCGTCGAGGCACACCGTCCCGTCACGAGGGCCACGCGCCACATGTTTGCCAAGCACCGTTGGTTGAACCTCTCCTTGGGCCTGGGCAGCCTGGCGCTGCTGGCCGCTTGCGAACAGAAAAGCTTCGAGATCCTGCCACCCATTCCAGTGGAGCAACTGGAGGTGCTCGGCGTGCAGACGCCGATCAAGAGCGTGCACTTTCATGACCGCGAGGGCGAGGGTTTGCTGGTATTGAGCCGGGTCGATGGCCAGGCCACCGACCCGGATACCGAGGAAGAAGTCGACAAGGTGCTGCTCAAGGCCACTTTGTATGGCCGCGCCGCCGGTGGCGATGCCTTCAAGGCACGCTGGCAGATCGAGCAGGAGACCACCTGTGCCGGCCTCGACCTGGATGTCGACTTCTATCCCGACGTCAGCGATGTCAGCGACCTGAACAAGGACGGCGTGGCCGAAGTGACCGTGGCCAGCCATGCGTTCTGCGGCGGCGGGATCGACCCGCACGACATCGCCATCGAGATGCGCGAAGGGCAGGCCAGCTACACCATCACCGGCCAGTCGCTGATCGCCCCGCCCGGCGAGGATCCGTTCGGCGGCGAGCGCGAGGACAGCGCCTCGCTCAAGGGCGCGCCACAGGTGCTGCGCGAGCATATGGACGCGGTGTGGCTGCAGGTCTACAAGCGGCCGTGGAACGATTCGGTCAACGCGCCGGACGACGGCCCCGACGATGCCGAATAACCGCGGTCTATACTGGCGGCTGTGACGCACCGCACACCGTTGCCCGGCGCTATTCAAGGCGGCGTGTCGGCGGCCGACACAGTGGCTACAGGAGACCATGCCATGCTGCCGCCGATCATCCCGCTCAGTGCCGCCCCCGTGACCTCGCAACAGGATCCGGTCAAGCCGCCGCCGACCATCCCTCCGGTGGTACCGGCGCAGCCGGCCTCCAGCGACGCCAGCGTCGACCTCAAGCGCCATCGCGACCCCGAGGAGCAAGTGCTGTTGCTGCGCGACGAACAGCGCCGCCAGCAACAGCGGCGCGAGCAGGCCGAAGCTGAGCGCCATGGGGCCATGCCGGGCGATGAACTCAATGCCGACAACACCGTACCGGTAGCGCCGTTGGGCGAGCGCACGCGCCAGGGCTTGCTGGTGGATATCGAAGTCTGACTAGTCAGCACCCACGCTTGCCTTCATCATGAAGGCCTCTGCTGTCCGTCGAGCCCGCCCATGAGCCAAGACAACCTGATCGACTTCGGTGCCGAGCGCGCCAAACGTATCCACGACCTCAACGACAAGCGCCTGAACGACATGCGTCAGGCCTTCGAGCAAGCCATGCCGCTGGGCCAGGCCAAGAAGAAAAAGCCCAAGGGCAAGCCGAAGAAGCGTTAAAAACTGATTCAGGTCAACCCCGCACCCGCCTTGCGTGCCCGGCCCCGGGCACCTTTGACTCCGGTCAATTTTCCCCCTCCCGGCATTGGTTACCTTGCACCCATCGGATGACGGCACACCAAGGGAGGGGCCGACATGTTCTTCGACAACGTGGTTATCGCAGGTGTGGTAACGGTCGGATTGATGTTGGCGTTCTTCGCCGGTCTGGGCATTTTCATCTGGAAGGATTCGAAAAAGCGCAATCAGCGCTGAATCGTTCCGGGTTCAGGAGCACGCAAGGCATTTAGGGCGACTTCGGTCGCCCATTTTTTTTGCCTGGGGGAAATGCCCGTGAGGCCCGGGCATTGTTGCGCTGCCGTTGCCTGCGCGGGTCGGGGCGGCTCGTGACGCGAGGGCATGCCCAGGCTATCGGCGCTGGTTTATTTGATGCTTAGCTAGCTAATTAATCGATTGCGCCTTATCCTGCCTCCCGTTGTCTATCGTTCTTCCTACTACCCCTGCGCCCCAAGGTCCGATTCGTGCCTATTACCTTCCAGGCCCTGTTCGCCCCCGGCAGCCTTGCCCTGAAGTTCGCCATCAAGACCTTGCTCGGTGGCGGCCTGGCACTGTGGCTGGCGATGCGCTGGGGCCTGGAGCAGCCGTCCTGGGCGCTGATGACCGCATTCATCGTTGCCCAGCCGCTGTCAGGCATGGTGGTGCAGAAGGGCCTGGCGCGGCTGGCCGGCACCTTGGTCGGCACTTGCATGTCGGTGGTGTTCATCGCCCTGTTCGCCCAGACCCCCTGGCTGTTCCTGCTGACCCTGGCCCTGTGGCTGGCGCTGTGTACCGCTGCCTCGACGCAACTGCGCAGCGCCTGGGCCTACGCTTACGTGCTGGCCGGCTATACCGTGGCGATCATCGCCCTGCCGGCGATCGACCACCCCTTGCAGGTGTTCGACCAGGCCGTGGCCCGCTGCACCGAGATCTGCCTGGGCATTTGCTGCGCCACGGCCAGCAGCGCGCTGATCTGGCCGATGCGGGTCGAGCAGCAGCTCACCGGGCAGGCGCGCCAGGCCTGGCACAACGGCCTGCAAGCTGCCAGCGCCATGCTCGGTGGCGAGGACCAGGCACGCCAAGGCCTGCTCGACAGCCTTGGGCGTATCGTCGCCATCGATGCCCAGCGCGAGCACGCCTGGTTCGAGGGCAGCAGCGGCCGCCAGCGTGCCCGGGCGATCCGGGGCCTGAGCCAGCAGTTGATGGTGCTGCTGCGCCTCTCGCGCTCAGTGCGCCGGCAGTGGCGCCAGCTCGACCAGGGCGAGGTCGCGCGCCTGGCACCTTGGCTGGATGAAGTCCGGGCCCTGCTGGGCAACCCCGACCAGCCCAGCCTGCTGTTGTTGCGCCAACGGGTCTGGGATGCGGCCCACGATGAGCGCATCAGTGCCGCCGAACACTACGGCCTGGCACGCCTGACCCTGCTGCTGGACTACGCCATGGCCGCGACCCAGGCGCTCGACGACGTGGAGCAGGGCAGGGCGCCCAAAGCGCTGTCTCAGGGCCTGGCCGCCCACCGCGACCTGTCCCTGGCGCTGTTGTTCGGCGCGCGCAGCGCCCTGGCGTTCCTGGCCATGAGCAGCTTCTGGCTGGCCACCGCCTGGCCTTCGGCACCCGGCGGGCTGGTGCTGACCTGCGTGGTCTGCAGCTTGTTCGCCAGCCGCGAGAACGGTGCGCAGATTGGTTTGAGCTTTTTGCGCGGGATCCTCCTGGCGATCCCGCTGGCGTTCCTGGTCGGGCAGATCCTGCTGCCGCAATGGAGCAGCTTCGCCATGCTCTGCCTGGGCATGGGCGTGCCCCTGCTGTTCGGTGCCCTGGGCATGGCCCACCCGCGTACCGGAGCCACGGCCACCTCTTATTGCCTGCATTTCATCGTCCTGGTCGCGCCGCTCAACGCCATGCATTTCGACGTGGCGAGCATGCTCAACAGTGCCCAGGCGATGCTCCTGGGCGTCGGCGCGGCGGTGCTGGCGTTTCGCCTGCTGGTGCTGCGCCACCCCGCCTGGCTCGGCCGGCGCCTGCGCGCCGCCACGCAAAGCGACCTGGTGCGCCTGACCCGCCGCGATCTGCGCGGCGCCGACAGCTGGTTCGGCGGGCGCATGGCCGACCGCCTGATGCAGCTGGCGCGGCATGCCAGCGAGTTGCCCCAGGCCGAGCGCAAGCGCTGGGACGACGGCCTGCATGGCCTGGATATTGGCGACGAGCTGGTGCATCTGCGCCTGTGCCTGGCCATGGCCCAGGCGCCGCTGGGCAATGCCGAGCGCGAGTATTTGCGGCAACTCGAGGCGGTGCTGGCCAGTGGTCCGGGGCCGGGGCGTGGCCAGCGCCTGGATGCCGCCAGCGATCGGTTCATCGAGGCCCTGCGCCGCCAGCCGCCCAGCGACCCGCTGCGCCTGGCGATCGGCGCGGTGCTGCAATTGCGCAAAAGCTGGGGCAAGTGGTGCCGCTGGCAGGAGGACGTGCATGGGCTTGCGTGAATGGGCGCTGGGCGGGGTCCTGCTCAGCCCGTTCCTGATCTATGTGTTGATGGCCCTGGTGCTGACCGGGCTGCTGCGTTTGGTGGTCCAGGCCACGCCGCTGGGGCGCTGGATCTGGCATGAAGCGCTGTTCGACACAGCGTTGTTCGTGTGTGTGCTGTACCTGGTGGTGCGCCTGTTTGGCCCTTTGTGAGGAGTAATTCGATGCCCATGGCTGTACGTACCCTGGTCACCCTGTGCGTGGTGATCGTCGCCGTGTTCGCCGGCTATCAGCTCTGGCAGTACTACATGCTCACGCCCTGGACCCGGGATGCCCGGGTGCGCGCCGACGTGGTGGTGATCGCCCCGGACGTGTCGGGCTGGGTCAGCGCGCTCAAGGTGCATGACAACCAGCAGGTCAAGGCTGGCGAGTTGCTGATGAGCATCGACCGCGAGCGCTTCCAGGCCGCCTTCGACCAGGCCAGTGCGGTGGTCGAGACGCGCACCCAGCAATTGCGCCTGCGCGAGCGCGAGGCGGCCCGTCGCACCGCGCTGGGGCCCGAGGCGATCAGCGCCGAGCTACGCGAGAACGCCCAGATCAACGCCGCCGTCGCTCGCGGCGAGTTGCACGAGGCCGAGGCCCAGTTGCAGGTGGCGAAGATCAACCTGGCCCGCAGCGAAGTGCGCGCACCACGTGGCGGGCATATCACCAACCTGCGCCTGGCCGAGGGCAACTTCGTCAACACTGGGCAGTCGGTGATGGCCCTGGTGGATGATGCCACCTTCTATGTCCAGGCCTATTTCGAAGAAACCAAGCTGCCACGGATTCGCGTCGGCGACCCGGTCAAGGTCTGGCTGATGGGCGCGGGCGAGGCGATGCAGGGGCATGTGCAAAGCATCAGCCGCGGCATCACCGACCGCAACTCGACCCCGGACGGGCAGCTGCTGCCCGAGGTGGAGCCGACGTTCAACTGGGTGCGCCTGGCGCAGCGCATCCCGGTGCGCATCCGTCTGGATCAGGTTCCCGAAGGGGTGACCCTGAGCGCGGGGATGACCGCCAGCGTGCAGGTGCATGAAAACTGACCCTGCTATCCCGTGCTGGCGATACGAGCGCGCGCCGGCGCCTGCTGTCAGAGGAACATCCCGCCGGAGACCTCCAGGCGCTGCCCGGTGAGCCAGCCGTTGCCGTCCTCCAGCAACAGTGCGATGGCCGCGCCGATGTCGTCCGGCAGGCCGACCCGCCCCAGTGCGGTATTGCCGGCGATGAAGTCGTTGACCTGCGCATTGTCGCGTACCACGCCGCCGCCGAAGTCGGTCTCGATGGCGCCCGGGGCGAGGATGTTCACGCGAATGCCGCGCGCACCCAGTTCCTTGGCCTGGTAGCGGGTCAGCACCTCCATCGCGCCTTTCATGGCCGCATAGGCGCCATAACCGGGCAGGGCGAAGCGGGTCAGGCCGGTGGAAATATTGACGATGCGCCCGCCATCGGCAAGCAGCGGCAGTAGGCGTTGAGTGAGGAAGAACGGGCCCTTGAGCTGGATGTTGAGCAGCTGGTCGAACTGTGCCTCGCTGGTTTCGCTGAACGGCACGTTCAGGCCGATGCCGGCGTTGTTCAGCAAAAAGTCCAGCTGGCGCCGGCCGAACTGCTGCTCGAGGGTGTCGCCCAGGCGCTCGGCGAAGGCGGCGAAGCTGGCGCTGTCGCCGACGTCCAGCTGCAGCATGGCGGCGCGCACCCCGGCCTGCGTCAGCGAGGCGGCCACGGCGCGGGCTTCATCGGCCTTGCTGTGGTAGGTGCCGATGATGTCGATACCACGGGCGGCCAGGTGTTCGGCGGCGTTCTTGCCCAGGCCGCGGCTGGCGCCGGTGATCAGTGCGATCTTGCGAGTCATGTCGATTACCTCGGGGTGGGTGGCAGTTGTCGACAAGGTTATTGGTCGGAAGGTGGCTGTTAAATCCGGCAAATCTGGAAATACTGTTCGGTAATTTCAGACAATCGGAGCCATCGATGAACAAGTTCGAGCTATTGCGCACCTTTGTCCGGGTCAGCGAGCTGAGCAGCTTCACCCTGGCCGGCGAAAGCCTGGGGCTGCCGCGCTCGACCGTGTCCGAGCAGGTGCGGGCGTTGGAGCGCCTGCTCGGCACCCGCTTGCTCAACCGCACCACGCGGCGGGTACAGGCGACCCAGGACGGCGCCTTGCTGTACGAGCGCAGCAAGGACCTGCTGTCGGGCATGGACGAGATCGAGAGCCTGTTCCGCGCCGACGATGCCGAACTGGCCGGGCGCCTGCGCATCGACTTGCCGACCATGATGGCGCGACGGCTGATCGTGCCGGCGCTGCCGCAGTTTCTGCAGCGCTTCCCGCGCCTTGAGGTGCAGATCAGTTGCACCGATCGCCAGGTCGACCTGCTGCGCGAAGGCTTCGATTGTGTGATGCGCATCGGTGCGCTGGGCGATCTGGACGTGGTGGCGCGGCCGGTGGGGCAGTTGAGCATGCGCAACTGTGCCAGTCCCGCGTACCTCGAGCGCCATGGTGTGCCGCGCACCCTGGAGGACCTGGCCAGCCACCGCCTGGTTCACTACGTGCGCAACCTCGGCGCACGCAGCCAGGGGTTCGAGTATGAGCAGGGCGGCGAACTGCGTTTCCAGGCCATGGACGGCGTGGTCACGGTAAACAACGCCGAGGCTTATTCCGCCGCGTGCCTGGCTGGCCTGGGGTTGATCCAGGTACCGGCGGTGGGCGTCGATGAACACTTGCGCCGGGGCGAGCTGGTGTCGTTGCTCGAACCGTGGCAAGCGCGGGCCATGCCGGTGTCGTTGCTGTATGCCCGGCAGCGCCATGTGCCGCGCCGGGTCCAGGCGTTCATGAACTGGCTGACGGTGTTGTTGCAGTCGCAGGTCGAGCCAGTGGCAGGTGCAAGCTGAACAGCGTGCCGCCCGATGCGCTGGAGGTCACTTGCATATGGCCGCCATGGGCCAGGGCAATCTGGTTGGCGATGTACAGGCCCAGCCCCAGGCCTTGTCGAGGCGCGCCGGACAGTGGCCGGCTGAATGGCTGGAACAATAGCGGCACCAGCTGCGGGGCAATGGGTGGTCCCTGGTTGTGCACGCTGAGAATGAAACTACCATCGGCCAGGGCGGCGCGAACCTTCACCTCGCCTTGCGGGTCGCCGTGGTCCAGGGCATTGGCGATCAGGTTGGAAAGCAGCTGGGTGATCCGTTCGCGGTCGCACAGCACGCCACCGACCGGGCCGATCTCCAGGGCAATGCGCCGCTGCGCATAGACCCGCTGCAACTCCGAGGCCACATGCCTGAGCGCGTCGCACAGGTCGTCGCAGGGTTGCAGGTTCAGCGGGATGCCAGCACCCAGGCGGCCACGGGCGAAGTCCAGCATGTCGCGCACCAGCTGGGTGGCGCGTTGGCCGCACGTGAGGATGTGGCGGGCGATGGCCCGCTGTTTTTCGTCCTGCGCACGCTGGGCGAGCAGTTCGGCACCGGCGGTGATGGCGAACAGCGGGTTGCGCAGGTCGTGGCCGAGTACGGCGATGAACTGCTCGCGCACCTCGGCAGAGGCGCGTTCCTGTTCCAGGGCGCGTTCGGTGCGCTGGGCGCTTTCCTCGCTCTCGATCTGGATCGCCAGCAGGCGGGCGAAGGATTCCATCATGGGCTCGATGGCGGTGCCCTTGAGCACTGTCGGCTTGGAATCCAGGGCGCAGATGGTGCCGAAGAAGCTGCCGTCGGTGCGCAGCACCGGTACCGAGATGTAGCTTTCGAAGCGGTACAGCCTTGGGGTGTGATGAGCGCAGTACTGTTGGTCTTCACTGGCCTTGTCGATCACGATGCTCTGCCGGGTGCTGCGGATTTCGTGGCACAGGGTGGTGGCGACATCGAGCTCGTCGCCGACGCCCAGGCCGAAGCCGAGGGTGTCGAGCACGGCGCAGGCGGCCCAGCGGCTGTCGGTGACCCGCGCCACGGCGGCGAAGCGCAGGCCGGTGGTCTCGCAGATCACCTGGAGAATGGCCGGTACGGCGTTGATGCGGCCAATGATGGCGATGTCGGCGCTGACTGCCTGGGTCATGAAAAGTCCGGATCCGCTGGGCACTGAAAAGGGTTGGAAAAAACAGTCTAGCGGGCCTGGCGGCTGCGCTTGAAAAACCTTGGCGAACGGTCTGGCACATGGGGTAGTCTGGCACCTGCGCGTTGCCCGCCAGAGGCGACCGCTTGCCCGGCGTGCGTCACTTCCGAATTTTTGCGAGGTTACGTCATGGCCATCACGTCCCAGGACATCTGCAACGCCGCCGACCAGCTCAAGGGCTTCGTCGGCTTCCACGGCAAGCGCGGTACCCATATCGTGCGCTTTTCCGAAGACTCGTTCGGCATGGATGTGGCCGACGACAGCATCACTCCCTGCTGCGAATTCGTCTGGCGGCTCGAGGCCGATAGCCGCATGGCGCTGTGCCGGGCACGCCTGGCACTGCTGCTGGAGCAGCATGTGGATGACCGCTTGAACATTGGCGAGCCGCTGCGGCTGTACCTGCGGCGCACCGACCTGCCGGAGATCGTCGCCGAACGCAACCGGCGTCAGCTCGCGTCCTGACGCGTCTTGCGCCCTGCCAGCAGTGCCTCGAACCCTGCGCGATCCACCGGTTTGCTCAGGTAGTACCCTTGCACCTCGTGGCACTGCTCCTTGCCCAGCGCCTGCAATTGCTGCTCGGTCTCCACCCCCTCGGCCGTCACCGTCAGGCCCATGGCCTTGCCCAGGTTGATGATGGCCTGCACCACCGCCCGGTCGTTGCCGCTCTGGTTGCTCAGCCCGGCGATGAAGCGCTTGTCGATCTTGATGCTGTCGAACGGGTAGGTACGCAGGTAGCCCAATGACGAGTAGCCGGTGCCGAAGTCGTCCATGTTCAGGCGCACGCCTAGCTCCTTGAGGGCCAGCATGGTGCCCAGGGCGCCTTCGATATCGTTGAGCATCACGTTTTCGGTGATTTCCAGCTCCAGGCGCTGGGCCGGGAAGCCGGTTTCCTGCAGGATCTGGCGTACATCGGCGACCACATCGCTGCGCGAGAACTGCGCCGGCGACAGGTTGACCGACACCAGCAGCGCTTCGGGCCAGTCGCGGGCGGTGCGGCACGCCTCGGCCAGCACCCAGCGGCCAAGGGGCACGATCAGGTCGCTCTGCTCGGCCAGGGGAATGAAGGTGTCCGGCCCGAGCAGGCCTTCTTGCGGATGCTGCCAGCGTAGCAGCGCCTCCACCGAGACGATGTGCAGGTCCTCCAGGCGGTAGCGCGGCTGGTAGTGCAGGACGAACTCGTGCTGCTTGATTGCCCGGCGCAGGTCGTTCTCCAATTGTCGGCGGTACTGGATCTGCTGGTTCATCTCGGGCGAGAAGTAGCGCCAGGTGTGCTTGCCGTCTGCCTTGGCCTGGTACAGGGCGATATCGGCGCAGCGGATCAGTTCGCCGGCGTCGAAACCCTGGGCGCGGGCCTGGGCGATGCCGATGCTGGCACCGATGTGCAACTGGTGTTCCTCGAAGGTGATGGGCTGTTGCAGCAGGTCGATCAGGCGCGCGCAGAAACGGTCGATCTCGCTGCGGTTGTCCAGCCCATGCAGCACCAGGACGAACTCGTCGCCGCCCAGGCGTGCCACCAGGTCGCCGTCGCGGGTGGTGTCGCGCAGGCGGGTGGCCACTTCCTGCAGCACAGCGTCGCCAGCCGGGTGGCCGAGGGAGTCGTTGATCGGCTTGAAGCTGTCCAGGTCCAATAGCAGCAGGGCCAGGGGCGGCGACTCGTTGCCGCGCAACAGCGCTTGTTCCAGGTGCCGCGAGAGCTTGTTGCGGTTGGCCAGGCCCGTCAGCGCATCGTGCATCGACAGGTGCTGGATGCGGGCATGGGCGGCGACCTCGTCGGTGATGTCGCTGGCGGTGCCGCGAAAACCGGCGAGTTTGCCGTCAAACACGATCGAGCGCGCGGAGATCCGACAATAGCGGGTCTGCCCCGAAGGGTCGCGGTAATTGCAGCGCAGGTTGGCCAGTTGCTGCGGATCGCTGTCGGCCTGGCTGTCGAGCCATGGCAGCAGGGGCGTGGTGTCGCAGGACAGCAGTTGGTTGAGCGGCTGGCCGAGCCATTGCTCGACGTGGTAACCGGTGACGCTGACGAAACGCTGCGACAGGTAGGTCAGGCGGTGATGCTGGTCGGTTTCCCAGATCCAGTCGGAGGCGGCCTCGGCCACTGCGCGAAAGCGTTGCTCGCTGGCCTCCAGGGCGCTGTTGCTCTGTTGCAGGCGCAGCAGGCTCTGGTCGATGGCCTGGGAGCTGCGCAGCGCGTGGCGGAACAGGTAGAGCAGCACCAGGCCCAGCACCAGCAGCACGCCCAGCAGCGGCGGCAGCACTGCCCAGAGCAACTGGCGGCCCGGCTGCGGGCTGTCCCAGGCCAGGTGATAGCCGGTGTCGCCCAGGGCGATATGCGGTTGCTGCTGGCTTGCCGGGTTGTTCTTTTCCAGGCGCATACGAGTGAGCCCGGCGCCTTCGCCCAAGCGTTGCAGCTTGGCCTCGGTCAGTTGGTCGACAAAGATCATCACCGGCGCCTGGCTGACTTCGTCCTCGACCACCTCCTTGTCCGGGCGAATGGCCGCGGCGCTGAGCACTGCCGGCCAGCCGTTGAAACGCACGAAGTGGGTCACCTGCTCGCGGGCAGGCGCTGCCTTGCGGGCTTCGCCGATAACCGCCGCCAGGGGGCTGTCGATGTAGGCGCTGGCCGCCGCGTCGGTGGGCTTGCCCTTGAACAGCGCGTAACGGGTGCGCGTATCCTCGACCACGAACACGCCTTCGTAGCCGCTGGCGCTGAACAGCGATTCCCCCACGTTCTTTTCTTCGTAGGCCCACTGCCAGTCGACCTGGTCGACCAGGTGCTCCTGGGCGGCGTCCCAGACCGCGTAGCTCGAGAGGAACTGGCGCGAGGCGAGCAGCCGCTGCTGCAGCGCCTGGGTGGCGTGGAAGGTGCTCTGTTGCTGGGCCTGGTGGTCCAGGGTGGCGGCGATGTTGAACAGCGCCCCCAGGGCGACCAGGCAGCCAAGGCCGAACAGCGCGCAGAACCCTCCGACCAGGCGACGCACCTGCAGGCGCGAGGTGGGGCTTAGGGGCGAAAGGTCGGCGTTCCTATCCATGTACGGGCGACTCCTTCAACAGCAGTCTTGCGCCCGGGGCCTGGGCGAAGCTTCACTCAGGATAGGCCAGCTTCAGGGGAGCGACCTCGCCGCGGGCAAAATTGACCTGGTCGCGGCCCAGGTGTTTGGCGGCATACAAGGCTTTGTCGGCCTCCTCGAGCCAGTGTTCGGGTGAGCTCAGGTGCGCATGCAGCCCCGCCAGGCCGATGCTCAGGCTGATGCGCAGCGCCGGCAGTTGCGGGTTGCGGTAGGCGCCCACGCGCTCGCGCAGGCGTTCCATCGCCTGGCAGGCCTGGGCTGGGTGGGCACCCGGCAGGATCACGCAGAACTCGTCGCCGCCATAGCGTCCGGCCAGGTCGTCCTCGCGCAGGTTACGCCGCAGCTCCTGGCTGAGCTGGCGCAGCACGCAGTCGCCGACCACATGGCCGTAGGTGTCGTTGATGGCCTTGAAATGGTCGATGTCGATCAGCGCGACCACCGCCGGCAATTGCTGTTGTCGGCAGATCTGGAACTTGAGCAGCAGGGTGTCTTTCCATGAGCCATGATTGAGCAGGCCGGTCAGGCTGTCGGTGCGGCTCAGGGCGCTGAGGCGGCGCTTGTGCTCGGCCAGCTTGATCGCCAGCTGGTAGCACACCCAGCCCAGGGCCAGCGGATAGAGCGTGAGCATCGGCAGGCAGGCGAGCATCTGCAGCGAGGTGGTGTGCAGTTGCAACCCCGTGCCGAACAGCGCGCTGGCCAGCAGCATGCCGCACAGCTGGGCCAGCAGGCCACGCAGCAACACGCGCAGGCCGCCGGCGGCGACGTTGTTCATGGTCATCATCGACAGGATGGTCACGCTGGGCAGCGGGTTGAACTGCATGGCCGCGGTCCAGAAGCCGCCCATCAGCGAGTCGAGCAGGATATTGCGTTGCTCGGCCTGGTACGGCGTGGCCGAGCGCAGGGCCCACTGGTAGGCCACATGGGGCCACAGCAGGCCATTGAACAGCAGCAGCGCCCAGGTCCAGTCGGGCAGGTGCAGCGGGGCGATCGCGGCCATCACGCTGAACAAGCCGATACCCAGGCCGATGATGCGTGGCAGGTAGATACGCCTGACGAAAGAGAGCCCTTTGCCGCTGCGGTTGTCGATCATGTTGTTTGTTCTTCTGTGAGGCGCCGTTTATCGCATAAGTCGTGTGAATATTGTTGAACAATCGTTCATCGGCGAAAAATGACCTTACAAGCCAATTCACGGTTGATCCGATCCCTGTGGGGTAACATGAAGGCCTTCCTCTTGCTCGGAGTGTTCCTGCTCATGGCTCCCTTGCCTTCACCCGCCGGCGAGCCGGCACCGCATCGGGATGGACGCTTTCACAACCAGGCCGAACTGCCCCAGGACGGCGTGCTCAAGAAGCTGCGCATCGGCCTGAAGTACCTGCTGTTGCGCAAGCCGCCCGAGACCCGGCCCGGCAGTGCGCTCAGCATGCAGCCGATGACCCGCCAGCAGGTGGTCGATGCGCCGGATCACAGTTTGTGGCGCCTGGGGCACTCCACCGTGCTGTTGAAGCTGCGCGGGCGCTTCTTCATTACCGACCCGGTGTTCGCCGAACGCGCCTCGCCCGTGCAGTGGGCCGGACCGTTGCGCTTCCATGCGCCGCCGCTGGCGCTGGACGATCTGCCGCCGCTGACGGCGGTGATCCTGTCCCACGATCATTTCGACCACCTCGACGAACAGGCGATACGCCGGTTGGCGCCGCGTACCGAGTATTTCCTCGCGCCGCTTGGGGTGGGCGACCTGCTGGTGGCGTGGGGCGTGCCGGCTGCCAAGGTGCGGCAACTGGACTGGTGGCAAGACACCGAGGTCGAGGGCGTGCGCTTCGTCGCCACGCCGGCGCAGCATTTTTCGGGGCGTGGGTTGTTCGACAGCAACCGCAGGCTGTGGGCGTCCTGGGTGGTGATCGACGAGAGTTTGCGGGTGTTCTTCAGTGGTGACACCGGGTACTTCGCGGGCTTTCGTGAAATCGGCGAGCGTTTCGGGCCATTCGATATCACCCTGATGGAGACTGGCGCCTACAACCTGGCCTGGCCCAATGTGCACATGCAGCCTGAGCAGAGCCTGCAGGCGCATCTGGATGTGCGGGGGCGCTGGCTGCTGCCGATTCACAACGGCACGTTCGATTTGTCGACTCACAGTTGGCAGGAGCCTTATGAACGCATCCTGGCGTTGGCCAGCGCGGCACAGGTGCCGTTGAGCACGCCCCAGATGGGGGAGCGGGTCAGCCTGGACTCGCCCCATGCCGGGCAGAACTGGTGGCGACCGCGGCCTTTGCGTCAGCAGGGGAAGGCGGCGGAACGGGCGGTGGCGGCGCGGTAGGGTTCTTAATATAGGTGTATAGATAGTTGGGAGGGGGAGTTAGAGGTGTTCGTCTGGAGGTTGTGTTTGCGTTGAGGGGTGTTCGCCGTTAGGTATTCAGCGCCTGGGCGATCGAGCGCCGCCCGCGCGGCGCTTCGCCGGCAAGCCGGCTCCTACATTTGTTCCGGGCCAATCTCTTCTGCGCCATCACCTGGTCCGCCTTTTTGGTACACCGCGGTTTCAGCGCGGGCGTTGCCGCCGCCCCGCCCGACTCACGCCATGCACCCAGGCAGGCGCCAATACTTTCATAGGCATAACTGGCCCGAAACAAACTGTAGGAGCCGGCTTGCCGGCGAAGCGCCGCGCGGGCGGCGCTCAATCTGATAGGCGCTGCAAAGCTTGCGGCGGGCCCCTGGCGCCCCTGACGCGGTCCTTCCCCTTATTATTTGAAATATTGAAATTAAAGGTTGACGCAGTTCCAGATCCCCTTATAATGCGCCCCACTTCCAGCGACAACGGAACGCGAAACTCCTTGAGATTCAACGAGTTAAGCGAGTTCGGAGGCGGTGCAAGGGCTTCGGTTTCACATCGAAAGCGGTGAAAAAGGTGGTTGACAGCAGGT